>DFJW01000080.1:54200-62995 GCA_002373775.1 Ruminococcus flavefaciens
GAGATCGAGCCCTTCGGCGGTGCTGCTACCTGCCTCGGCGGCGCTATCCGTGATCCGCTCTCAGGACGTTCATATGTATATCAGGCAATGAGAGTCACCGGCGCTGCAAATCCGCTCGTGCCCGTTGAGGACACTATCACAGGCAAGCTGCCGCAGAGAAAGATCACAGTCGGTGCGGCTAACGGTTACAGCTCATATGGCAACCAGATCGGTCTTGCTACCGGCCACGTTACCGAGGTATACCACCCCGGCTATGTTGCAAAGAGAATGGAGATAGGCGCTGTACTCGGTGCTGCTCCTGCTGAGAATATAAGAAGAGAGAGACCTGTTCCGGGCGATGTAGTAATACTCCTCGGCGGAAAGACCGGACGCGACGGCTGCGGCGGTGCAACAGGTTCCTCCAAGTCACATACACTTGAGTCGCTCGAGAGCTGCGGTGCAGAGGTACAGAAGGGTAATCCTCCTGAGGAGAGAAAGCTCCAGAGACTCTTCCGCAATCCCGAGGTAACAAAGCTCATCAAGCGCTGCAACGACTTCGGTGCAGGCGGTGTATCCGTTGCTATCGGTGAGCTCACAGACGGTCTTATCATCGACCTCAACGCTGTGCCCAAGAAGTACGACGGTCTCGACGGTACTGAGATAGCTATTTCCGAGTCACAGGAGAGAATGGCGGTAGTCGTTGCTCCCGAGGACGTTGAGAAGTTCATGGCTGAGGCTGCAAAGGAGAACCTCGAGGCTACTCTCGTGGCTGACGTTGTTGCAGAGCCCAGACTCAAGATGAACTGGAACGGCAATACTATTGTTGACCTTTCAAGAGAGTTCCTCAATTCCAACGGTGCTCCCAAGTATACCGACATCGAGGTAGAAGCTCCCTCCGCTGACCGTGAGGACGATCCCGGCGACAGTGCCGACAACTGGTCCGAGCTTATGGCTAACCTCAATGTGTGCTCACAGAAGGGACTCGTTGAGAAGTTCGACTCCACTATCGGCGCAGGCACAGTTCTTATGCCTTTCGGCGGCGTATATCAGATGACTCCCTCTCAGGCTATGGTTGCAAAGATACCGGTACTCACCGGCGAGACCAACACCTGTTCGCTTATGGGCTGGGGCTACGATCCGGAGATCTCCGAAAAGTCTCCTTATCATGGCGCAATGCTCGCAGTTGTTGACTCTATCGCAAAGGTAGTTGCTGCCGGCGGTACATATAAGAAGTGCTGGCTCACATTCCAGGAATACTTCGAGAGAACACAGAATGATCCCAGACGCTGGGGACAGCCTATGGCTGCACTCCTCGGTGCTTTCAAGGCTCAGCTCGAAATGGGCTGCGGCTCTATCGGCGGCAAGGATTCTATGTCCGGTACATTCGAGAACATCGACGTTCCGCCCACACTCGTTTCATTCGCAGTATCAACTGCAATGGCTGACAAGGTAGTTTCCACAGAATTCAAGCAGGCCGGTTCTGACGTAATAATGGTTGTGCCTGAGTACGACGAGAACGGTCTCCCTGTATTCGACAGCGTCAAGGCTTGCTTCGACAAGGTCGAGAAGCTCATTGCTGACGGCAGAGCTGCTGCAATATGGACTATCGGCTACGGCGGTGTAGCTGAGGGTATCGCAAAGATGTGCTTCGGTAACAAGCTCGGATTCGAGTTCAGCCAGAGACTCAGCGGAAATCAGCTCTACAAGCGCGGCAACGGCGGCTTCATCATCGAGCTCACAGACAGCGCTAACAACAGCGAGGAGCTTATCGGTAAGACTATTTCCGATTACAAGGTCGCTGCTATGGACTACACTGTAAGTCTCGACAATCTCCAGCGCGTATGGGAGGGCAAGCTCGAGCCTGTATTCCCGTGCCGCATCAAGACCACGAACGCAACTCCCGAGGTATACGCAAATGCAGACAGACTCCACCTCACAGCTTCTATCAAGGCTGCACAGCCGAGAGTCCTCATTCCTGTATTCCCCGGAACAAACTGCGAATACGATACAGCCCGCGCATTCGAGAGAGCCGGTGCAAAGACAGAGACAGTCGTTATCCGCAACCTCTCTGCTTCTGACATCGAGGACTCGGTAAGCTACTTCGAGAGAGCTATCCGCCATTCACAGATCATTATGATCCCCGGCGGCTTCTCAGGCGGTGACGAGCCCGAGGGAAGCGGTAAGTTCATCACAGCATTCTTCCGCAATCCCAAGATCAAGGACGCTGTTCACGACCTCCTCAAGAACCGTGACGGTCTTATGCTCGGTATCTGCAACGGCTTCCAGGCACTCATCAAGCTCGGGCTTGTTCCGTTCGGTGAGATAATAGATATGCAGGACGAGTCTCCTACGCTCACATTCAATACCATTGCGCGCCATCAGTCAATGATGGTAAATACAAGGATCGCTTCCAACAAGAGCCCGTGGCTCTATGGCTGCGAGGTAGGAGATATCCACACTATCCCGATCTCACACGGCGAGGGACGCTTTGTAGCTCCGGCAAGCCTTATCCAGCAGATGGCAAAGAACGGTCAGATCGCTACACAGTACGTTGATATGACGGGCGCTCCGACTATGGATATCAGATACAACCCCAATACCTCTGTTGAGGCTATCGAGGGTATCACATCGCCCGACGGAAGAGTTCTCGGTAAAATGGGACACTCCGAGCGTATCGGCAGCTTTATCGCCAAGAACGTTCCCGGCGCAAAGGATCAGAAGATCTTCGAGTCCGGCGTGGCATACTTCAAGTAATACAGCTGAAATGTGAGGGCTTGTTATGGCAGATGATAACAAGAAGAATGATAATAAGGGCAGTGATAATTCGGCAACCGGTATGTGCGTAGGAATGGCACTTGGAACAGCTGCTGGTCTGCTTATTTATGTATTAACAGGTGAGATCCTTTGGATGCCGTTGTGTCTGGGTGTTGGTATGTGTCTGGGAATTGCAGTCTTAAGCAAAGGCAAAGATAATGATGATACTGACAAGACAGAGGATAAGCAGGACCCCGAAAAGTAAATAAAAAGCGAAAGGGCGTACATTTCAAGTGTACGCCCTTAGTTTCTTTCACCCCCTGCGTCGTTCTGCCGCCCATGTCGTATAAACATCACCGGCGGCGAATTGCAGGAGGTGACGCAATTTCGTTCACAAAAAGTTTACAATTCTGATAGACGGAGAATAACCGGATATTGGTGATTGTTTATAAATTCTGCTTGACTAAAGCGAACATTTGGTGTATAATGTTAATTGTAAAGCTGTAAATACTGCTTACAATAGTAGAAGGAGTTGAATTAATATGAAAAATATACTTTTCGCGGCATCAGAAAGCGTACCCTTTATCAAGACCGGCGGACTCGCTGACGTTGTAGGAGCGCTCCCTCAGTATCTCAACAAAAAAGAATTTGACGTAAGAGTTATAATGCCCTATTATACATGCATTCCCGATAAATACAGAAACGATTTCAAGTATGTGACACACTTCTATATGGACTACGGTATGCGGCCCGACAGCTTTCATGTAGGCATAATGGAATATGAATATAACGGCATAAAGTTCTACTTTGTGGACGACGAATACTACTTCAAGTGCGACACTCCCTATTCTTCGGATATGAAGTGGGACATCGAGCGCTTTACGTTCTTCTGCAAGGCTGTACTGGCTATTATGCCTGTTATCGGCTTCCGTCCTGACATTATCCACTGCCACGACTGGCAGGCTTCACTCATACCCGTATTCCTGCACACAGCTTTTGCAACTAACCCGTTTTACAGCTCTACTAAGACCATTATGACTATCCACAACCTGAAATTCCAGGGCGTATGGAACATTGATACCTTCAAGTACAACACCGCGCTCCCGGACTATATGTTCACGCCCGACAAGCTCGAATTCCACAAGGACGCAAATATGCTCAAGGGCGGACTCGTTTACGCTGACTATATCACAACAGTCTCCGAGACCTATGCGGAGGAGATAAAGTACCCGTTCTTCGGCGAGCAGCTTGACGGTCTTCTCAGAGCAAGATCGGCTTCGCTGCGCGGTATCGTCAACGGTATCGACTATAAGGTCTTTGATCCTGCAAACGACAAGAAGCTCTTTGCTGAGTTCGACAAGAAGAACGTCAAGGCTCAGAAGGCTGTAAACAAGGAAAAACTTCAGGAACAGCTCGGACTTCCGGTCGACAAGGACAAGTATATGATAGCAATTATCTCGCGTCTCACCGATCAGAAGGGACTCGACCTCGTGAATTACGCTATGGAGCGTATCTGTGACGAGTTCACACAGTTCGTTGTCATCGGTACCGGTGATCCGAGATATGAGAATATGTTCAAGCACTATCAGTGGAAGTATCCGGAGAGAGTTTCCGCGAATATTATGTACTCTGACGAGCTTGCGCACAAGCTCTATGCGGCTGCTGACACTATGCTTATGCCGTCACTCTTTGAGCCCTGCGGACTCACTCAGCTCATAGCCCTCAGATACGGCACTGTCCCGATAGTCCGCGAAACAGGCGGTCTCAAGGACACAGTCGTGCCGTACAACGAGTTCGACGGCACCGGAACCGGCTTCTCGTTCGCTAACTACAACGGCGATGAGATGCTCGGCGCTATCAACTACTCCAAGCACATCTACTATAATCACCGTGACCA
Organism: Ruminococcus flavefaciens; assembly: GCA_002373775.1. Lineage (GTDB taxonomy): Bacteria > Bacillota > Clostridia > Oscillospirales > Ruminococcaceae > Ruminococcus > Ruminococcus flavefaciens_M. The sequence goes on from DFJW01000080.1 coordinate 58,831, forward strand.
GTGGGACAAAATGGTCGTTCGTGATATGGAGGCTGACTTCTCGTGGAACAGCTCTGCCCGCCAGTACGAAGGTATGTACGACTGGATGATAAACTGGTAAAGCGTACGCTTTTTTTCCACGTTGGCGCTTGTTTCACTCGCTCAATCTGTGCGTGAACGTTAATCTGCTTTCGCACACGGCGCTATATATGAAACGGAGCTTTATTGGCGGTGCATACGCCTTCTTTCCACGCTGGCGCTTGTTTCACTCGCTCAATCTGTGCGTGAACGTTAATCTGCTTTCGCACACGGCGCTATATATGAAACGGAGCTTTATTGGCGGTGCATACGCCTCCTTTCCACGTTGGCGCTTGTTTCACTCGCTCAATCTGTGGGTGAACGTTAATCTGCTTTCGCACACGGCACGGAATTTGCGCTGACACGATTTGTAGGGAATGCCGTTTACGGCGTTCCGCAATTACATACAGCTATGGTAAGGGCGGAGCTTATCCGCCCTTATGACAGCTGAACCGATACGAAAAACATTATGAAAAGAATTGTAAAAAAGTACAGCCATAATCGTATACTGCTTATTTCTGCGGTCACCAATGCGATCATCGGCGCTGCATTTCTCGGAATGTACTTTGCAGTAGACAGCATTTCCGATGATATTATGAACTCCAATCCGGTAGTAAAGTTCCTGCTTTTACCGGGGTGGCTCTTTCTGGAGTTGTTTTCGGTCGCAGGACTTGCCATAGGAGTGCCATGTACGGTATGCGGCATTATCTGCTTTATACTTGTTGTCCCTTATCTCGGACGTATGCACAGTATACGAAAGGCTCGCAGAAAAAACGGCAGAAAGATACCGAAGGAGCTGCTCGAAGAAATGCTTGAGACCGGCGAGCTTGAAAGGGCTGAGTACGAACGGGAGCTTGCGAAATACACTACGGCAAAGGAGAAGTCTGATGAAAGTGAAGAGCCGAAGATCTCGGCAAAGGACGTTCTTCTCCGGATAGTGGGAGCGGCTTTGGTATTAGGGATAATGATAGGTCTGCCGGTGGCAATAGGCTATTTTCTCGGCATACTGCATTAAAACACAGCAAAGGAACAATATATGAACAAACTCAAAGGCGCGATTTTTGATATGGACGGTTTGCTGATAGACACCGAGAAGCTCTATCTCCGCTATTGGAAGCAGTCTGCGGCTGATTTCGGCTACGATATGCGTGACGAGCACGTCTACGCGATACGCAGTCTTGCGCGGAAATACTCTATCCCTAAGCTCAAGAGCTTTTTCGGAGAGGACTTCCCGACGGAGGAGGTCCGTGCCCACCGCACTGAGCTGATAAACGCTCACATAGCGGAGCACGGTATCGAACTGAAAAAGGGACTTTTCGAGCTGCTGGACTACCTTCGGGACAAGGGCGTCAGACTGGCTGTCGCTACGGCTACTCCGCGCGAAAGGACGCTGAAATACCTTGAAAAGATAGGTGCAGCCGACCGTTTTGACGCTGTTGTCTGCGGAGATATGGTCACGAGCGGCAAGCCTGATCCCGAGATATACCTCACGGCTGCAAGGGAACTCGGTCTGCCGCCGGAGAACTGCGCGGCGTTCGAGGACTCTCCCAACGGACTAAAGGCTGCAAGAGCAGCAGGCTGTCAGGTCATTATGATACCTGATATGACTCAGCCGCAGCCCGAGGACGAACCGTTCTACGATGCGGTATACAGCAGTCTTGACGAGGCGAAAGACTTTTTCGAGAGGAGGGAAGCGTGATGCCGAGCGTATCACAGGTATTCGAGATCCCCGGCTACTATTACTTCGATGCCGGCAACGATTTTTCCGGAAGCAAGGGCGATTTTGCCTATAAGATCATAAACGGCGAGCGTTTCCGCGCTATCGCGTGGCACGGCAGACTCTGTTCAATGAAGGCTGAGATAGAACACGAGGCGGATTTTGAGCGGACTCCCGACGGCTTCGCAGCACTGGTCAAGTGGCTCGAAGATACATATAGTAAATAAGAAAGGGACGGACGGTGTTCGTCCTTTTTTATGTTCCGGCAGTCTTTTCAGGCGTTTCAATGTTAGAGGAAGGTTAAATAAGACCTCGATTTATTACAAAATCGGTTGAATTCGTCACAAAATTGTTACAGAAAAGATACAATTTCGGGAGATGCGTGATTAATAGACAGTAAACGGTTGACTTTTGCAAGGAATACTGTTAAAATATATATGATGCGCAACTATGCGTATGTCAATCTGATACAAAGGAGGAGCAGCTTTGGGAGAGCAGAAATTCTGTTATAAGTGTATGGAAAAGATAGATCCGCAGCTCCATATCTGTCCGCATTGCGGCTATGACAATAATACTCCGGCTGACCTTATGTATATCGCTCCCGGAACGATCCTTCGCGATAGATACCTCATCGGCGCACTTCTTGAATACAACGGCGAGGGTGCTTCCTATGTCGGCTACGATATGGCAACAGAGTGCCGCGTACTCATCAGGGAGTATATGCCCATAAATCTCTGCTCAAGAGTCAAGGGTAAGGCTACTATCAGCGTAAACTACAACAATCTTGCCAAGTATAAGGCATTTATGGCTGAATATACCGAGCTCAACAAGTCGCTCGCACGGCTCAGGAACGATTCAAATATCATTCCCGTGCTCGATATGTTTGCCGAGAATAATACGACCTACACTGTGTTCGAGAGCGTCGAAGGCGTAAAAATGCTCGACTACCTCAAGGACAATGCCGGTGAACTCAGCTGGGATCAGGTATCGCGTCTCTTCCCGCCGCTCTTTACGACTATCGGCAGACTCCATAACGCAGGTATTATCCACAGGGCTATCAGTCCTGAGACCGTATATATGACCGATAAGGGAGAGCTCCGCCTTTCAGGCTTCTGCATCTCACCGGTCAGAACTGCCAACGCAGGGCTTGAATACGAGCTTTTCAAGGGCTATGCAGCTCCGGAGCAGTATTCCGCCAATATCGACAGCAGACAGGGCTCGTGGACCGATGTTTACGGCATCTGTGCGCTCATCTACCGCGCACTCACAGGCTGTATGCCGGTCGATTCCACAAGCAGACTCGCTCACGATGACCTCTGTGAACCCGCTGTGCTCAATTCGCGTATACCGCAGCACGTTTCGCGCGTTATTATGGACGGTATGAACCTCAATGTCCGTGACCGTATCCAGACTATCACAGAGCTCGTTACACGTCTCTTCGAGCAGCCGCCTGTTATCAGGAACGCCGCTCCTGTACCTCCGCGTCAGGAGCAGATACCTCCGCAGCAGCCGGTCAACAATTACGCTCAGTATCCTCAGAACGAGCAGCGTCAGCCTGTGTACCGCGATCAGGCTCCGCCTCCGCCGTATGGCTACGGTCAGCAGCCTGACGACTACTACGACGAGGAATACCGCTATGAAAAGGTGAATACAGTTGACAGACTGAAGGTGCCGGTAATTATCGGAATACTCCTTCTCTCTATCCTGATGATACTCATAGTCGTTATATACAACATCCTTCACGATCCGACCAGAGACGAGAAACCGGCAGCAAGCCGCAGTACGTCTGTTTCTGACAACGTTGTCTCCGGTACTACCGGCACGACTACCTCCGAGCCCTCCTCTGAGGTTCAGGATACGGAAGTTCCGCTGCTCACAGGAAAGTTCTTCGAGCACGAAAAGGAAAAATGGGCAGAGTATGTCGTTCTCGATCCTGTATACGAGTACAACAACGATTATCCCGATAACGATATGATCTTTGAACAGCTCACCGAAGCCGGCAGTATGGTGCCTAAGGGAAGCGTTATCAAGGTCAAGGTCAGCAAGGGACCTGAGTCGGCTATTATCCCGGACTATACCGGATGTACAGTTGCTCAGTACAAGAATAAGCTGGAAGCATCAGGTATCTCCGACAACTACCAGTTCATCGAGATCAAGAACCCCTACTACGGAGTTCCTGATTCTATCGTAGAGCTTCAGGTGGACGGAAAGAGAGTAAACTCCGGAACTTATTTCAACAATAAGGAAAATAAGAAGCTGACTGTTTACTACATCTCCGCAGATGCACAGATACCTCAGCAGACCGAGGCTCCGCAGCAGCAGGAGACTGAGACAGAAGCAGAGACCGAGTCTCAGACAGAAGCTCCGCAGGAACAGCCTCAGCAGCAGGAA
>DFJW01000103.1 GCA_002373775.1 Ruminococcus flavefaciens
GGTAGTTACACCTATGCTCCAGGGCAGCATCCTCCCCGGAATCACAAGAAAGTCCGCTATCGAAGTTTGCAAGGCTAAGGGACTCACTGTTGAAGAGAGACGCATCGACATCCAGGAGATCGCTGATGCTTACGATGCAGGCAAGCTGGATGAAGTATTCGGTACAGGTACTGCTGCTGTTATCTCACCTGTTGGTCACCTCAAGTGGAATGACAAGGTTATGGAGATCAACGGCAACAAGATCGGCAAGATCTCACAGATGCTCTATGATACAATGACTGGCATCCAGTGGGGCAAGATCGACGATACATTCGGCTGGATCGTTCCTGTTGAATGATCTATTGATACGCTGACCAAAGGGACGGGATTCCGTCCCTTTTTTCGTTGACAAAACCAACGGCATGTGTTATAATACTGCTTGTGAATTTTGTGACAAGGAGCAATGATAAATGAATTCCGGATTTACAAAAGGCATGTCTCACGGCATACCTATTGCGCTGGGCTATCTTTCGGTTTCCTTCGGATTCGGCATAATGGCTGTAAAATCAGGCATTTCAGTCCTCGCAGCATCCCTTATATCGGCACTTAACCTCACCTCTGCCGGACAGGCAGAAGGAGTTGAGATAATCGCAGCCGGCGGCACTATAATAGAAATGATACTCGTTCAGCTGACTATCAACCTGCGCTACTCCCTCATGGGACTTTCGCTTTCGCAGAAACTTGACAAAAGTTTCACCACACCCCACCGTTTCTTCGCGTCATACGGCATAACCGACGAGATATTCGCCGTGTGCTCGGCGCAGAAGGAAAAACTCCGCCCTTCATACATGTACGGAATGATACTGGTGGCGTTCGCAGGCTGGGTGACCGGAACCACTCTCGGAGCAGCAGCCGGACAGCTTCTCCCCACTTCTGTCAGCAGCGCAATGGGCATAGTGCTTTACGGCATGTTCATCGCCATAATACTTCCGCCTTCAAGGAAAAAGCTGAGTGTGTTCATAGTCGTGCTCGCCGCCGCAGCTGTCAGCATACTCTTCAGATACGTCATAACCGCAGTCTCCGGCGGATTCGCTGTGATAATAAGTGCCATAGCTGCTTCAGTTCTCGGTGCTCTCCTGTTCCCGGTCAATGAAGAAGAGGAGGCAGGATCATGAACATAGCGATATATATAGCAGTAATGGCGACTGTCACATACCTCATACGCATGCTGCCTTTCGTATTCTTCCGAAAAAAAATAAGCTCCCGTTTTCTCAGGAGCTTTCTGTATTACATACCTTATGCTGTACTCAGCGCAATGACCATACCAGCTATTTTCTACAGCACCGGCAGCTATATCACAGCTATTGCCGGTACTGCCGCAGCAGTAGTCCTTGCATATTTCGGACTTCCGCTGATAGTAGTGGCGCTTGCTGCATCAGCAGCAGCTTTTATAGCAGGATTCTTCATATGAATCCGGCTTTACATATTCTGGATCACTTTCCACAGCTCGGCAGCGATATCCATGCTGACTCCGGCTGTGACTGCAAGTTCCTCAGGAGTCGCGCGGCGCAGGTTGTCGCGCGTTTTGTATTTCATAAGCAGTTTTGCCGCTTTCTTTTCACCGATGCCTTTGACATTGAGCAGTTCGGAACTGTAAGTCTTTTTCTTGTGCTTTGAGTGCATGAAGCTCACCGAGAAACGGTGTACCTCGTCCTGTATCTGTGTAACGAGATCGAATGCCGCCCTCAGTTCGTTTATCTGTATCTCACGTCCGCCGGTGGCGATAGCACGGGTACGGTGCTTGTCATCCTTGACCATTCCGAACAGCGGGATATCCAGTCCCAGATCACGGAGTATAGGCGCAACGGCATTCACATGACCTTTGCCGCCGTCCAGCAGTATAAGATCCGGCTTCCGGGTGAAGTATTCGTCCCCTTCCTGATTTACGATGTGCATAAGACGCCGCTTCAGGACTTCGTGCATGCTGCCGTAGTCGTTCTGGTATTCCTGCTCCTTGACTGAAAAGCGCTTATATGCCTTTTTGAGCGGTCTGCCGTCTTCAAAGACGACCATTCCGGCGACCATGGATTCTGATGAAAGGTTGGATATATCATAAGCTTCGATATACTTAGGCGGCACAGGGAGTCCAAGACACTTGCCAAGCTGTTCGAGAGCTATTATCTCCCTGCCTGTACGGTCACTTTTCAGCGCTGCATACTCAGCACTGTTATTCTTCGCGAGCCTCAGCAGTTCCAGCTGTCTGCCTTTCTGCGGAACATGTATCCTCACTTTTCTGCCGGACTGCTTTTCAAGCAGTTCTTCAATCAGCTGACAGTCCTCAGGGATGTGATCGGTTATCACAGAACGCGGTATGTCATCCTTCCCGTGATAGTACTGCTCCATGAATGAGCTGAGTATATCTTCACCGGGTTCCGGCTTTCCGAATTCAAAGACCGCCTTGTCATAGAGCCTGCCTCCGCGGTACATGAGCACGGAAATGTACAATCCGCCATAGAACTCAGCTATGCCTATAACGTCTGCCGAATCCACGCCGCTGTTGATGATCTTCTGCTTTTCAGCTGCTTTCCTGATCGCATTTATGCGGTCACGGAGCATTGCTGCCTTTTCAAAATCCAGTTCCTCGGCTGCTGCATTCATCTCTGCTTCCATGCGTTCCACTGACTGTGCGCTGCCGTTCTTGATGAACTCGACCGCCTGATCTATCGTCTTGCGGTACTCTTCCTGGCTTATCCTTCCTCGGCAGACTCCCATGCACTGCTTGATGTGATAATTCAGGCACGGGCGAGTCTTTCTGAAATCCCTCGGGAAGACCTTATGACAAGTCGGCAGCATGAACACGCGGTTAGCCTCACTTACGGCTTCTTTTGTAATGAATCCGCTGGTATAAGGTCCGAGATAACTGCCGGGCTGCTTTGTATTCTTTTCATTTGTGATACGCGGATACTCCTCATCGGATATGCGGATATAATGATAGCCCTTGTCGTCCTTTAGAAGTATGTTATACTTGGGCTTATGCTGCTTTATGAGGCTGCATTCCAGAAGAAGAGCCTCATATTCACTGTCAACTACGATATAATCGTAATCATATACATTCGAGACCATAGCCGCAACTTTGGGCGTATGGTCAGGATTCTCCCGGAAATAGCTGGTGACGCGGTTTTTCAGGTTCTTGGCTTTTCCGATGTAGATTATACCGCCTTCCCTGTTCTTCATCAGGTACACTCCCGGCGAAGATGTCAGCTTTGACGTCTTTTCACGGAGAACCGGCAGTCTCGGGTTCTTTTTCATTCAATTCCTCCATGGGCACATCGTCCGGACGGTCATTGCCTGTCAAAATATTTCTTTCCGGCACTGGGACGGAAATATGTCCTGATATAGCCGTCTGTCGAGAGCACGACAAATTCGTTCGTAGCTTCGATGTAGTAGATGCCGTCGCCGTCTTCTGCTTCTGTCTTATAGAGAGCGTCAGGATCATTTATCACGTCTGACGCACCTTTTTCGTACTCGGCAGCAGTGGAGTACCCGAAATCATCCGCAAATTCTCCGCCGTGCTTTTCAAAGTGTTCGTTCAGATATTTCTTGTTTCTGAAATGATACTCAACATAGCTGTCGCTGTCATATTCAGTGAATGCCTCGGTAACTTCGGCAGTCGTGACTTTTTTTGCGGTAGTAGTCTTTGTGGTGGTAGTCTTCGCCTTCTTTGTGGTCACAGTTGTAGTCGTTGTGAAGGTCGCAGCAGATGCCCGGGTATTCCCCTCGCCTTTCAGCGTTGCTTCTTCTGTATAAGTCTCTTCCTCGGTGTAAGTCTCTGTGGGTACAGGCATAGATACTGTTGACCTGCCGCCTGTGCTGCTGCTGTTTTTTGAACCGCATGCACTGAAAGCAAGCACTGCCATTGTCATGATGAACATAAATAATGCCGATATATATATCCGCTTGTTTTTCATTCAGATTACCTCCTGTTGGTTCCTTTTAAGATTATTATACTACAACTCCGGACATTTAGCAAGTACCTTCACATCTTTAAGCAGCAAAATGCACAATAAATCTTTCGTTTCCGCATCATTTTTTTCAGCCGCGGCATTTGACAAATCCTTCCGGATGTGATATACTATACACAGTTGCTTTAAAGCATAAAAGCTTTAAAGCAATACAGTAAATACCTTTCAAGGTATAACGGAAGGAAAATCAGTATGAAGGAAATTTCAAAACTTATGGATTACAGACCTGACATAAAAGTTGTAGACGCTACACTCAGAGACGGCGGTCTCGTAAATGATTTCTATTTTTCTGACGAATTCGTCAAGGACTTATATAACGCAAATCTCCGCTCAGGCGTGGATTACATGGAATTCGGCTATAAGGCTGACAAGGAGATGTTCGACGTTAACAAATTCGGTCCGTGCAAGTTCTGCGATGACGACTACATCCGTTCGATCGTCGGTGAGAACAACACCGATCTGAAGATAGCTGTAATGGCTGACGTTGGCCGCTGCAACTACAAGAACGATATCCACGACCGCTCTGAAACTCCCATAGACCTCATCCGTGTCGCTACTTACATACACCAGATCCCGACTGCCGTGGATATGATCGAGGACGCAAAGAAGAAGGGCTACGAAGTCAGCTGCAATATCATGGCTATCTCCACAGCCCAGGAAGGCGATCTCCGTGCAGCTCTGGATATCCTCGGCAAGTCCCCTGTTGATGTATTCTACATCGTTGACAGCTTCGGCTCGATCTATCCGGAACAGATGGCTCGTCTTGCCGCTGTTTATACTGAATTTGCTGACAAGTACGGCAAAAAAGTCGGTATCCATGCTCATGATAACCAGAAGCTCGCATTTGCAAATACTATCGAAGCTGTCGGTGACGGCGTTGACTGGCTCGATGCTACATATTCTTCTATGGGACGCGGTGCAGGAAACTGTGCAATGGAGCTTCTCCTCGGTTTCCTCAAGAATCCCAAGTATAATGTGTACCCCGTCCTCCAGTTCATCGAAAAGCATATGAACAAGCTGCGTGAAGAAGGCATCGTATGGGGATACGATCTCCAGTACCTCATGACAGGTCTCCTCAACCAGCATCCGAGAACTGCTATCCAGTTCACTAAGGAAGGAAGAAAAGACTACGCAGAGTTCTACAAGGAAATAATAGCTCAGGAATGAGCATCCGTATAAAAAAAGAAGTTCAGTCCCCGGTGTCTGCTGAGGACTGAACTTTTTTAATATGTCATTCGCCGGAAAGGATTATATCACTGAATCTGCCGCGTATGGCGGTCACAAGAGCTTTGGGCGAAAGGCATATCTGTGTGCCTATCCTGCCGCCGCTTATATAGAACTGATCCAGTGTTTCAGCAGTTTCATGCACCACAGTCATGAACTGCTTTTTCATCCCGATAGGTGTACAGCCTCCGCGTACATAGCCTGTAACTTTGGTTATGTCCTTGACATGGAGAAGTTCCACGGACTTTTCACCAACGGCTTTTGCCGCTTTTTTCAGGTCGAGCTCTTCTGCTACCGGCAGCAGGAAGCAGTAATGCTCCCCTGATCTTCCGTGCGCAACGAGAGTCTTGAAGGTCCTCTCAAGAGGCTGTCCCAGCTTTTCAGCTGTATGTATCCCGTCAATGAATTCATCACATTCATACGTCTGGAATGTATATCCGATACCGCATTTCTCAAGGAAACGCATGGCATTAGTCTTTATCTCCTTTGCCATTTTCAGTCCTCCTGATGTCTTCCGCTGTTTATCCTGCTGTAAATGCAGCCGCAGTAATCCTGACGATAAAGCCCGTACTGCCTTGAAAGTTCAATGGAACGCTTGTAGCCCTCATGCTTCTTGAAATCAGAAAAGAGATACGGTACGCCGTATTCTCCGGCGATACGTCCGCCGCACTCATTTATGAATATGCCGTCCTTGTGGGGACTTATGGTCAGGGTAGTGGTAAAGAAACTGCTGCCCAGTTCTTTTGCTTTTTCAGCCGCGAGCCTGAGACGGAATTCGATGCACTTCCTGCATCTTTCCCCTCGTTCCGGAAGTTTTTCAAGTCCCTTTGCCAGTTCGTAGAAAGGCTCCGGATCATACGGCTCTTCGATGACGTTTATATCCAGCCCCATCTCCTTCACCAGCCTTCTGAGTTCACTGAGCCTGAAATCGAATTCATCTTCGGGAGATATATTCGGGTTGGCAAAGTACAGTGTGATATCAAAATGTCCGGTCAGGAATTCAAGAGTGTGGCTGCTGCACGGCGCACAGCAGGCATGGAGCAGAAGTGACGGCTTCTCGCCGCTTTTTTCCAGCTGAGCTATCTTTTCATCCAGCATCCTGCCGTAATTAGGTCTCTGCATCACTTGTCCTCAAGATTCTTGAGCGCCTTCAGTTCATCCTTGTTCACGCGGATCTCGGCATCCTTCAGGAGTTTCACCTCACTGCGGTCAAGAGTTACCGGAACTTCGGATTTGTCAGTCTTTATGCGCAGCTTTCCGGTTATCAGGTTTGAATCCTCGACTCTTCCCTTGTCGCCGTCCGGAGTTACGACCAGAGCGCCCACCTTAGGTGTGATCTTCAGCAGTTCTTCATATGCGTTCTGCTCATTTTTCAGGCAGCACATAAGTCTTCCGCATGTGCCTGATATCTTTGTGGGATTGAGGGAAAGTCCCTGCTCCTTTGCCATTTTTATGGAAACAGGCTGGAAATCGCCCATGTATCCCTTGCAGCAGAATTCTCTTCCGCATATGCCCAGACCTCCGAGTATCTTCGCTTCATCGCGCACACCTATCTGCCGGAGCTCTATTCGTGTCCTGAACACAGCAGCAAGATCCTTTACGAGTTCACGGAAGTCCACGCGGTTCTCAGCGGTAAAATAGAAAAGCAGCTTGTTGTTGTCGAAAGTACACTCAACATCCACCAGATTCATTTTCAGCTTGCGGAACTTTATCTTTTCCTCACATATGCGGAAAGCGTCCTTTTCACGCTGCTTGTTCTTTTCCACGGTCTTCATATCCGCATCTGTAGCGATGCGGATTATAGGCTTCAGCGGCGATGCAAGCTGGTCGTCCTCGATCTGCCTGTTAGGGATGACAACTTCTCCGCACTCAACACCGCGGACAGTCTCGACTATGGCATAGTCGCCGGCATTCGCCCGGATATCCCCCGGTGAAAAGTAATATATCTTGCCTACGCTTTTGAAACGTATTCCTACGATCTCTTTCATATTTTTCTCCTATCGCAACGAGAGTTTCCCCTCATATCGTATTCATGATATCAGCACAGAGCGCAGAAAGCACCAGCGGTATGCTGACGTTGCTCTCGATAGCACGCCATGCTTTCTCGACATGTACATTTATACGCGCCGCCTGATAAGCTGTGATACCTCTGGAAAGCCTGAGTGCATCTCTCCGGGAACAGCCTATATCCGCGGATTCCGGTGCTCTTGCAAGAACAGCAGCGTCCCTGACCAGCTTTCCCAGCATGGAAAGCACTTCACGGACTTCGTTCCTTTCCCGGCTGGCGCTGAAAAATAACGCATTGAGCGTATATTCATCTTTCCTTATTATACTATCTGCCAGCGATTTTGTCAAATCCACGCGCTTTCTCAGCTGCTCATTTACTATATACGACTCACACATGCCGATATTCCCATGAAAACAGCTGACAGCCCTTTTTATATCTTCCTCACTGTGACCTGCCTCAGCAAGGGCAGCAGCTGCTTCCTGCTCAGTACAGAGCGATGTGCCGAAACAGGCACATCTTGATATCACAGTGGGAAGGAAATCAGATTTTGATTCAGATGTGAATATGAAATAAGCATGATCCGGCGGCTCTTCGATAAGCTTCAGCAGCGTATTCTGAGTACGCGGATCAACACTGTGGCAGTCGGTGAATATATATACCTTGCGTCCGCTGCTGTTGTTCGGCATCACAAAGGCGTCGCTGATGACAGAGCGTGCTGTTTCCACCGAGTATCCGCCCAGCTTTCCGCTGGAAGGGACATATGTCACGTCCGGATTAGTCAGTCTTCCCGTGGTCTGACAGCCGCGGCACTTTCCGCACGGTCTGCCGTCTTCCGGCGATTCGCACATAAGCAGCGTTGTGTAATACTTCGCCATCAGTTTCCTGCCGCTGCCCTTTTCACCGTAAAACAAGACAGTATGTGCAGCTTTGTCTCTCCTGACCATGCTCCCGAGAGTTGAGAGCAGGTATTCATTTCCGTATATCTTTTTCATACTTCCTCATTTCAGTATCAGCATTACAAGCTGATGATGTATTTCGGCAAATACTATTTTACCACATTTACAGATCCGATTCCATACCTTTTGAAAATATTTATACATTCACGGCTGATTATCTCTCCGCTTGCGGCTATCGGCACAGCCGGAGGACACGGCACGTTCACTGCGCCGCATATTCGTCCTTCTGCTTCTTCAACAGGTATCTCCTCACATGGCGCGAATACTGCATCACGGATGCTCATCACGCGCTCAGGCTCCGGGAAACATACTCTGTCCTGTACGGGCGGTATGCGCCGTGTTCCTTTCAGAACATGCTCCAGTATCTCTTCAAGTCTCAGTACATCATCCACGCTGCATGACGGCGACATGAGCAGCACGCAAAGTTCGCTGTCCGCATACTCATATTCGCATCCGTTTTTACGCAGAGCCTCAGCAAGTTCACCGCCGTCATATCCGCTTTCTGACGCCTTTATCGTGATATGAAAAGGATCGCCGTCCGAAAACAGCAGTCTGCCGGAAAAACGTCTCCGCAAGCCTTCAAGATACGGAAGGAGCTTTGCGATATCCTCATTTATCCTCTCGCTGATATACTTATTGCATACATCCAGAGAAGCCATAATAAGATATGAAGGGCTCGTAGAACCGAAAAGTCCCATTGCCTGTTTAAGCATCCCCGCATATTCGCTCCGTGATGTGTGGAGATATGCCGCTCCTGTGAACGCCGGCAGCATTTTATGAGCAGAATCACAGCACATATCTGCGCCGAGATGTATCGGGTGCAGATTTCCGGGCATGAACCGCAGATGTGCTCCGTGCGCATTATCCACTATAAGACGTGCATCATACCTATGACATATCCCGGCTATGCCTCTTATATCAGCGGTCTTTCCGGTGTAATCCGGAGACGTGACGTATATACACGACGGCTGCGTGCATTTTTTCAGTTTCTCCTCCACATCCTTCAGGGAGATGCTTCCGGAGAGTATCCCGCCGGAATAATCCGGCATCAGCCAATCCACTTCCATGCCAAGGAGAGCTGCTGCATTCAGGAATGCACGGTGTACGTTCCTTACAGCTATCACATGCCTCCCCTCCTGCTTCATGACCGCGAGCATCGCCTGTATGCAGAGTGTCGAGCCTCCTGCTGACCAGACAGTGGCAGCAGTCCCGTAAATCTCTGAGGTGTTCCTCTCGCCGGCAGCTATTATGCCGTCAGCTTCAAAAAGACTGTCCGCCCCGACTATCTCGGTAATATCCATATCATAAAGCTCCGGCGGCAGTCCATAGCCCTTCCCCTTATGGCCGGGCATATGGCATCGCAGTTTGCCGGATGCGCAATAATCTTTCAGAAAATCATAAACTGGAGTATCCATCCTGTTCTTCTCCGTTCCCATTGCTGTAATGATATCCGCAAGGCATCACATGATGTAATATCTGAGTATGCGGAATATCCGCAGTCTTGCCCTTGACATCGCCGCAGATACCGCCTGAGGTGTGACGCCGAGCACATCAGCTATGCTCACCACATCCATCCTCTTGAAATAGTATAACATAATTATCTCCTTTTGTCTCGGGGTAAGGTCATTATTTATTATTTTTAACAGTATTCGTCTCAATCTTTCCCCTTTATCATTTTCTTCTCCTTCCAGTATTCTTCTTATACCATTATCTGCTTCACCGGTGAAGGTATCGGAATAGCTTTTCCGTCTTGACATGCAGCTGAAACCTCCTTTTATATACGTCTGTACTATTTAATCAGCACTGAACCCTATATATTTCAGTGCTGACCGGCAAATGTGAATGGTGCGGCAGCTATTATCGAACTAATGTTCTATTCCTTGCAATTCATATTATATCTCACTTCATTCTCTTTGTCAATACCGGAACATATATTTTATTGTTTTACCATCACAGGTCGCTGAACTGTTCTTATGCACCGCTTCATAATCCTCGTTACGGATCCGGCTGCTAATTACATATTTTATCTCCGGATATGTAGGAAGTTTTTGACAAAAAAATCAATAACGATTTGTTATTTATTCCAAAAAATTTGAATTTGGTATAATTTCAACCGGGAATTTTTAAGAAAGTGTTGATTTTTTTCTCTGTATAAGGTATAATGTAGGTGTATTGATTTGCCCTGTAAGAGCGATCGTTCTTGCCGGACCACATACCGGCATCAGGGCACCCGGAAATCGGCGGCGTCTCTGCCGTAAAGAGACGGCTGCGGCTTTCTGCTGCGGCAGGGGAGAGAGTTTATGGATATTACGCTCGTAACTACCACTTTCAACGATGAGGTCCACGGAACCGACAATGATAAGCGTACCGGATGCGGCATCAGCCTTATCAAAGCTGAGAATGTCACCAGATTCCGCCGTGGAAACAAAATGACCGACCTCAAGGAGATCACCTGTGACAAGTGTAAGTACGCCCTCACAAAAAAGATAATCAGGGCAGATAAAAAAGAGATGAGAGAACTGCTCAGGGAAGAGCGCATGCGCTCTAAGAAGGGCATCGAAGATGAGACTATCGTCCCGCTCGGCAATACAGTTGCAAAGATCACCAAATCTCCCGAACAGAGAGAAAGAGAAGAGCAGGAAAAGAGAGCTGCCGCAGAGGCTGCTGCCGCTGCCAAGCATAAGGCTGAGGAGGCTGCAAGAGAAGCTGAAGAGGCTGCAAGACGTGAAGCCGAGGAAGCTGCAAGACTTGAAGCTGAAAAGGCTGCTCAGGCTGCTGCTCAGAGAACTATCCCCGGCACCGGCGTTGCTATGGACAGTGACCTGGCAGCATTCGCTATAGAAGTTCCCAAGGAAGAAGAACCGGCTCCGGTCCAGGACGATTTCCTCGCTCAGTTCGCTATACAGAAACCGGAAGCAGAAGAGCCCGATGCTCCTGCAATGCAGGCTCCGGCACAGGATGACTTCCTCGCTCAGTTCGCTATCCCCACGCCCGGTGCTCCGGAACCGCCTGTACAGGTGCTCCCTGCTGATGCGTATGACACCGGTAATGGCGGCATGGCAGACATCGGCACAGATGAGCCTGAGGAAACTCCGGCATACAACAGTGCTCCTAACATCGACATAAACAGCGAAGAAGATATAATGAAGATGTTCTCCGTAGGTCAGCCCAATGTATCACAGGAAACAAGCGCTTACGAGAACACCGCTGAAATAATAGACGTCGCAGAGAATGAACTCACTGCTGCTGAAGCTTATCAGCAGGAAGTTCAGGAGGCTGAAGAAGAGAACGTTGAGGTCGATCTCAACGGAAACAGTGACTGGGATCGCGTTGCAAACCAGATATTCGGATACGCAGGCTCCCCTGCTTCAGCTGAAATGGATGAGCTTCCCGGACTCGACAATGCTCCGGCTCAGAAACCGGCTGCTCCTCCGGTGCTTGAGGATATCTCAGTTCCTCAGCCGGCTGCTCCGGTCCTCGAAGACCTTTCAGCACCTCAGCAGACTGCTCCGGTACTCGAAGACCTTTCAGCTTATCAGCAGAATACTGCCCCGGTGCTTGATGATATATCTGTTCCCGGCGGATACGAAGAGCCCGCTTATACAAGCGGATCTGATGCCGAAGGCCTCTCCGATGAAGAGGACTATGAAGAACAGTACGATGAATATGATGGATCCTATGAAGATGAGGATACTTCCGGAGATTCTTCCGAGCAGCTCATACCTACCACTCCGGACGAAGACATTTCCGCAGACTCAACCAGCAATGCCACAGAGATCGACGAGGAAAATGATATGAATAAGTACAGATACAGCACACCTATATTCGCAGACGAAATCAAACCCCAGCAGCCGGTACAGCCTCAGCCTGCACCACAGGCAAGACCTGTAGCTCCTGCCGCAATGGCTGCTCCGGAACAGCTCCAGGTAATAACTGTTCCGCAGTTCATGGGTTATGATATGAACGGTCAGCCCGTTTATCAGAATGTTCAGATGCACATGACCGGCAGAGATGCCAACGGTATGCCTGTATTCACTCCTATAGCTAATCAGGGCGGAATGCCTATGCCGTCTGCTATACCGCCTGTTCAGCCCGAACAGCCTCAGATGCAGCAGCCGGTACAGCCTGTCCAGCAGGCAGCTGCTCCTCAGGTACAGCGTCCGGTACAGCCCGTTCAGCAGGCTGCTCCTCAGGTACAGCGTCCGGTACAGCCCGTTCAGCAGGCTGCTGCTCCTCAGGTACAGCGTCCGGCACAGCCCGTTCAGCAGGCAGCTGCTCCCAAGGTACAGCCCCAGACTCAGCAGAACAGCGGCACTTATGTACCTCCTACTGCAAACATCTCAAAGATCGCTGTAAATCCGCATAAGTCCACTTCTCAGGCATTCATAAACGCTATTGCAAGCTCCAAGAATTACGCTGACAAGAACCTTATCGAAACACAGGGCCTCAAGCAGAACGCTGCATTCTTCGATTCAGTTGAAGACGTTCTCTCACAGATGGGTGATAACTCCGCTAAGCAGAAGCTCCAGCAGCAGGCTGCCGCTAAGAAGAACGTTCCCGTATACGAAGAATATAAAGGTCCCGGAAGAGCTGCTGCTCCGAGAAGCACTCCCTCTTCATCATCTTCTTCAAACTCTTCTTCCAGCAATGACGATATGCGTTTCATGACCAAGTCAGAACTCAAGGCTAAGAAAAAGCAGGATAAGATCGACGCTAAATTCAAGAAGGATATGGCGAAGAGAGGTCTCTGATAAAACAAACATCATATTGGGCGGTCATTGGCCGCCCATATCACTATATTACGAAACGAGGATCCCCCTATGAATTATGATGAAATACTGGCACAGCTCCGCTCTCAGCTCGGCGACTCAAGAGAAGAGAACAGCAAAATTCTGAAAGAGGCAGCCGATAAGTTCGCAAAGGAAGGCAATGCTGTCGGAATAGAAGCAGTAAGTGTCCTGCTTATCGAGAATATGCCCGATTCTCAGCGCGAAGAGCTGAAGCGACTTACATACATAGATGATACACGTCTTGATATATATCACGATAAAATAGTAAAACTGATAAATGAGAGCAAATACACAGAGGCAAAGCCGATGGCTGAAAAGCTCTATAAAAAGATCAGAATGGAGTACGGTGAGGGCGAAAAAGCTAAGTTCGTTTCACTGCGCAACCCCTTTGAGGACAATCTCTGTCAGGCTCTCTTCAAGAGCGACAAGATACTCACACGCGCTCCTTTTGATTTTGCCGAGTTCATAACCACTTATGGTTTCCTGCTCGTTGAAACAGGCTCTCCGCTGGATGCCATACCTGTACTTGAAACTGCTATAGAATACAATCCCGTTGACTGCGGTCCGAAATTTGAGCTGGCAGAGGTATACAAGCTCCTGAAAAACAAGAAAAAGATAGTTGACATCAGCCGCGACACTCTCCGCGTCGCTTCATCACCTATCGCTATCGCTCGCTGCTATGCCAATATCGGCTACGCACTCACTGACTACAGAGAATATGAGGACGCTGCTGCATTCTACACAGCAAGTGTCATGTTTGCTCCTAATCCGGCTATCCCCAACGAAATGCAGCATCTTGCTGATCTCAAGGGTTCACCGATCACTCATCCGAGCCGTGAGAAGACTATCGAGATAATGAAGAAATATGACATCGAATTAGGTCCGAATCAGGATGTTATCAATGTTGCCGCACAGCTGGCTAATCATTACATTGAAAAGGATGATATCCCCAACGCTGTCAACGCTCTGAAGATCACTTACAACCTCACTCTTGATGAGCGTGTTAAAGATCTTATTCTCAGATACGATCCGAAATCACCTCTCTATGTGCCGACTCCGGAGGGGAAACCATCCGCCGAGGATACAAGAGTCAATATTACCAGAACGGATAATCCGTCACCACAGAAATGACCGATGCACAAGGCATTGTCATATATTTACCTTCTCTTCCCTGGCAGTGCATAAAAATACCGGACCTGATATCAGGTCCGGTATTTTGTTTTCCCGGTCAGTGTCATCTGCACGGGATCATTTATTACTTTTCAAGTGTTCCGTGTGAAAGAGATTTGAGGTAGGCATTGATGAAGCCGTCGATGTCTCCATCCATAACAGCCTGTATGTTGCCGTTTTCAAAGCCTGTGCGGTGATCCTTGGCAAGAGTATAGGGCATGAATACATAGGAACGTATCTGCGAGCCCCATGCTATCTGGTTCTGAACGCCCTTGATATCCTCTATCTTTTCCAGATGCTCTCTCTCCTTGATCTCAATGAGCTTTGAACGGAGCATCTTCATAGCGTAGTCCTTGTTCTGATACTGGCTTCGCTGAGTCTGGCAGGATACCACTATGCCTGTGGGCTTATGGATAAGACGTACCGCAGAACTGGTCTTGTTTACCTTCTGACCGCCTGCTCCGCTGGAACGGTATACTTCCATTTCGATATCTTCAGGACGTATATCAACTTCGATAGAATCGTCTATTTCCGGCATTACTTCAAGTGCGGCGAAAGAAGTATGTCTTCTTCCGGATGCGTCGAAAGGAGAAATGCGGACCAGTCTGTGTACACCTGACTCTGACTTCATATAGCCGTATGCGTTCTCGCCTTCAATGAGTATGGATGCGGATTTCAGACCTGCATCATCACCGTCGAGGTAGTCCATGAGCGTTACCTTATAGTCATGGCGCTCAGCCCAGTGATTATACATACGATAGAGCATCTCTGCCCAGTCCTGAGCCTCTGTACCGCCTGCTCCGGCATGGAATGTGAGGATGGCGTTGGAGTTGTCGTACTCACCTGTAAGAAGAGTGGAGAGTTTTTCCTCTTCAAGCTTTGCCTTGAAAGCATCAGCTTCTGCCTTTATCTCGTCAACCGAGCTGTCGTCATCCTCTTCGATAGAAAGCTCTATCAGTGTGATGAGGTCTTCGAGGCTGTCGTTGAGCTTATTGAACTTTTCGATCTTTCTCTCCAGGGACTTCTGCTCCTTCAGCACCTGCTGGGAATTCTCAAGGTCATCCCAGAAGCCGTCCTTTGCAGTCTCCTTTTCCAGCTCGGCAACTCTGTCCTTTGCCTGCTGTATCCTTAAAACGTCGGCAAGCTCCGTCATTTCCTTGCGGTAGCCCACCATTTCAACTCTGAGTTCATCAAGAATAATCATTATATATCATTTCCTTTCCGTTAGATAGTAAATCGTGTATGCGGAATGGGATCTACATAAAAACCGTTCCTTTCGTCTTTATAAAGATAAACTAATATATTATACCACATTTTCGTCTCAACTGCAAGGCTTTTGAGAAAAATTTTACACTTTGCCCCAATTGTGGAAATATGGTGAAAACACTTGATTTTATACAGCGTAAAGTGTTATAATATAAATTGGATAAGCTCATTCATCGCCTTTTTAAGGCGTAACGCTCTACAGGAGGATAAATATGAACTTTTTAGGCGAGAAATGTGCTGCATGCGGCAGCACTTTCACCGATACTGATGATGTGGTAGTCTGCCCTGAGTGCGGCTCTCCTCATCACAGAGATTGCTATAAGTCCGCCGGCGCGTGTGCAAATTCCGAACTGCACAGCGAAGGCTTTAAATGGAAGCGCATTTCCGTGGCTGAAAAGCCCAGAACCGACTACACCGGCATAGTTTTATGCCCTTTATGTCACTACCCGAACAGATCGGATGAGAGCAGCTGTACACGCTGCGGTGCTGATCTGGCAGATGCTGCTTCAGCAGGATCCGATCAGGATGAACACAAGACCAGTGACGATCCCTTCGCAAGGTATATGGAAGGCGAAACAGGCATGTCACGCCCCTATCTCGGATTTGATCCGGATGAGGATATGGGCGGCGCTACCCTAAAAGAGGTCTCTCAGTTCGTCTGCACAAATACTATATACTACATCCCAATATTCAAAAAGATGAAGGATACAGGCTCTAAGATATCATTCAATATCATCTGTCTCCTGCTTCCGCCGGTTTATTTTGCAAACCGTAAAATGTGGGGCTGGGCTCTCCTTACTTCTATAATCATGACTCTGCTCCTTATTCCCGGCATGGTGCTCAGCATGCCTCTTGTCATGGAAAGCGGCGCAAGCACCGACCGTGTGAACGAGATCATAAGCAATCACGAACACATCCTCACTACACTTGACAGCATATTCACTTCGGTATTCTGGGGGCTGCGCATAGTCCTCTGTCTGTTCGGCAACCGCATTTACTTCAAGCACGTTCTGCGTTCGCTGAAAAAACTGAAGACCGAAAGCAACGGCGACGTAAATCCGCAGCTGATAATGTCTGAAGGCGGCGTAAAGCCTATAAATATCTTCCTTATTGTCATTCTGTTGTGTGTGATGAGCACAGCAGGAAGTACAGCTGTACTGAATTACCTTGGATAAACTGAGGATCCGCAGTCTTAACTGCGGATCTTTTATTATGTCAGACAAAAGGAAGACCTCCTGTCCAGTGAACAGGAGGTCTTCCTTATTTAAGGGTGGTTTATATGAAAAGTGAGGATGTCGTTTATCATAGAGTTTCGCCGTCAGGCATTTCAGGCATTTCGCCTCCGAAACCGCCGGGCATACCGTATGCTCCGTTTTCGTCAGTGCTGCCGCCGAAGCTTCCGCGTCCGCCGTTCATGCCGCCGCGTCCGCCCATACCGCCGCCAAAGCCGCCGCCCATCATGCCCTGTGAGCCGATGTAGGAAACAACACTGTCAGCAGTGAAGCTTGCATTCTCTGTTCCGTCATTCTTATATCCGCCGTTCTCATAAAGAGCATGCCAGTCTTCAGAAGAGGAACTTCCGCCTGTATATATCTTGTATGTGCTGCCGTATTCTATATCCGGAGTGCTGATGACAATATGGTTGAAACTCTTGGAAGGAGCAAAGCTGAATATCTCTTCGCCGCTCTCATCAAGAAGTGTAACGAGCGTTCCGCCTTCAAACGTGTTTTCAAAAGCAGCTGATACGGAATACTGTGTCGAACTGCTGCCGGGAGCTTCTGCCATGCCGGACATTCCTGCTGCTGCTATCACGCCGCCGGTAACTGTTATATTTCCGTTAGTATCAATAGCACCGTTTCCGCTGTTGGTGGGACCGTCAACTACGACCACACCGCCGCTTATCAGGATGTCGCCGTTGGAGTCGATACCGTCACCGCTTGCGTTCACATACACTTTTCCGCCGCTTATGCTGATCTCAACGCCGCTGGAATAATTACCCATAGCGCCCTGAGATGAACCGTTGCTGGCGTTGAAGCCGTCATCTGACGAAACAAGCTCCACAGAACCGCCTTCGATATTGATGACAGCTGCTTCAAGTCCTTCATAGGACTTCTTAATATCTACAGCGCCGCCTGATACAGTGAGGTCAGCATCTGCGTGTATGCCGTCATCGCCTGCGTTTATCGCAATCGTTCCGCCTTCGATGTTCACGCTGCCGTTTGAATGCAGCGCATCATCTGCGGAATCTATATTGTAATCTCCACCGCTTATGCTGAGTGCAGTTCCCGCCTTTATGCCTTTTGTGCTGTCAGAGGAACTGTCGTCGCTTTCGGCAGACTGTGCAGTCTTTTCTGCGAGATTCGTGAATGTGTAGGATACGTTTTCTTCAGCTGTGGTCGACTCTTCCGTACCGGTCTTATTGCTGAAACCGCTTCTGTCTCTGCTGCCGTGACGGAAATCATCGGGCATCGTAAATTCTCCGTTCTCGTCTGTGGGCGGCTCAA
>DFJW01000051.1:0-801 GCA_002373775.1 Ruminococcus flavefaciens
CTGAGAGCCTTGTAGGTTTCGAACCGCACGAAGACTAGTATAACAGCCGCTGGATGAACTATCCCGGCGAATGACAAGTTTTCTATACCATATGGTCAGGATATCAAGATTATTAATAGCAAAATCAAACCGCCCGCTTGTATAATTGAGCGGGCTTTGATTTCGCTAATTGTATATTATTTATACAAAAAATTAACCAGTAATATTGTATAATATTGTTGAATTTACTTAAATGACTGCCGCAGTGACGAATTGCGGCAGCAGAGAGGAAAGGTTAATGAGCAGAAGAAAAGCAATGAAACTTGCGTCAAGAGGGAAACGGTTCGGCGCAGCATGCATAGATATGGTCATCCCGGCAGTATCATGTTTTATAGCACTTATAGCAGCTGTTATGGCGATCGCAAATGAGATAGCATACGGGAATTACGGCTACGGCTTTGGCTATGGCTACGGATACGGATATAACAGCGGCCCTTCAGCCGGTGTTATTACCGCATTAATCATATCGATGCTTCTGAGTATCGTATATCTCGTAATACAGCTTATCTTTTTCAATAAATCGAAGACCATGGGGAAAGCAGCTCTGGGTCTGCAGGTCGTATCGAGTAAAGACGGCGAGCCGATCGGTTTCTGGAAGATGCTGTTCAGGGAATGGATCGTAAAAGGTGCTTCGGGTTCAGTATTTCTTCTCGGATTCATCTGGATCCTTATAGATGATAGGAACAGAGGATGGCACGACAAGATCCTGGATACCTATGTAGTGGATCTGAAAGAGTCTGAAGCAATGAATGCAGCCTCAGG
>DFJW01000051.1:916-3107 GCA_002373775.1 Ruminococcus flavefaciens
CCTAAATCTGCACCTCTGCCTGTTGCAGTCAATACCTCCGTACCTCAGAAGGCAGCCGGAACTGAACCGGAGACCGCGGGTGAGACTGTAACTGCGGATGATCAGCCTTCGGTGATCGAACTGCCGGGCAGCGTACTTGACGTAGCAGATGTTGTAGTAGAAACAGCTAAGCATGCAGCAGCAGAAACTGCTGACAAGACTGAGTATGACACAGTCAATGCAAGGACGGATGAATTAGATGAACAAAAGTAAAGTAACTCACAAGGAGCATCTTGCAAACGATGTTTACAAGATCACATTCAGCACAGACGACTGCAGATTCAGAAGACCCGGACAGTTTGCGATGATAGAGGCATGCGGGATCGTAAGGCCGTTTCCTGTATGCGACTATGACAGCAACAGGTTTTCGGTAGTGTTCAGAGCAGACTGTGAGGAGGGAGAGCAGCTTCTTGCGACAGAAGTAGGCACTGAGGTCGGATCGATCACAGGGCTGGGGAACGGGTTTGATGTAGACGCGGTTCCGGACGGGGCTTATCTTGTAGCAGACGGCGCAGGAGTAGCCGAGCTGCTCGAGCTTGCCAGATGCCTTCTTACAAGAGGCAAAAGTTTTAAAGCTGTTCTCGGATATGATACAAAGTCGGATATATATATGGTCGAATCCTTCCGTTCTATCTGCAATGAGATCGAGGTGCTGACTCTTGACGGCAGCAACGGAAGAGAGGGAACTGCGGCCGATGTGATACGTGATGCGGATTATGTATGCGCAAGCGGATCACTGCCTATGCTGAAAAAACTTGTACTCAGATGCGGCCAGGGACAGTTCAGTCTCAGTAACCAGATGCTTACGACATCAGAACCGGAAGGGGAGCTCATAGTTCCGACAAGGCTCGGAGACACAAGCTCCATAAACGACGGACCGGTATATGATAAGAATGAGATAAGGTGGAATGAGCTGAGCAGCTGATCAAGGATCACAACTGAATAACACGCAATTCAAAAGACCGGATGGCGCATACAGCGAAATCCGGTCTTTCATGCTTCAGGGTCGATGCCTTCGATGGTCCCGTCGGCAGCTCTGCTCTGGATAGCATTAAGCCCGCTCAGGGCCTCGCCTGTGGCAGTGAGAGCCGTGTTGCAGGCTTCATCTGTCTGGGACATCATCTTCGAGTATTCGGCAGCAGCATCCGGTTCATGCAATAACATGAAGGTGTAGTTGATAGCATCTGCAATTGCTTTAGCATTCTGATCAAGATTATTGTCGAACCTGTAGTTATCATCGTCGCTGCTGAGAAAGCCTACTTCAATCAGAACAGAAGGCATCTCAGTGGCGGCGTTTTCTTCGTAATCATCATTCGGATCACCGAGCGTGCCGGCTCTTATAGTCCTCTCTGCGAAACCGGCTTTTCCCAGAAAGTGCATGATGTTCTCGCCGAGAAGTCTGGAATTCTTATCATCTTCTTTCGGGATAAACCCTTCGACACCCTGTCCGCCGCTGTCAGACTGGTTTCTGTGTATGGAGACAAATAACTGTGCGCCCGCTTTGTTGGCCATCTTTCCGCGCTCGGTCCTGTCTACCAGCTCGTCTTCAGTTCGGGACATTACTACGGTGAAGCCAAGCGCCTCAAGCTTATCTCTGACTGCAAGTCCCAGTTTGAGTGTATCATCCTTTTCATATCTTTCATTGCCGTCATCGGATCCTGAGTCCATTCCTCCGTGGCCCGGATCAATGAAGATGATGCCGCGGTTTTCGCCTGATGCGGCTGCACCGGCAGACTTCTTGTCCTTACCGGATCCTTTGCCGCCGTGACCAATCACTTTGACGAGCACGAATATGAGCACAATAAGCAGCAGGAGTATAATGAGTGTCCTGCGTCTTCGCTGCCTTAGCCGGCGCTTTTTTTCTCTTTTTCTGCGGATCAGTATCTCTCTGATCTCGGCATCACTGAGCTGCATATATATCTCCGTAGTCCGTCAATACTTTTATTGCATATTATAATAAGGTAAATGACTGGATTATTCAAATATCTTGTGCTTATTTTCTTCATTAATCAATAAATATTGTGGTACAATTAACTCTGTCAGGACCTGTGGGACCATTGAGGATGCGACAGAAAGGCCGGGTATTCGCATCGCCCGGCTGAGTCCGGACTGCCACGGATGTTTTATTGTTGACTTTTTGATACTGCAGTAG
>DFJW01000023.1 GCA_002373775.1 Ruminococcus flavefaciens
CTGAGCGGAAAATGTGCTGAATGGGATACTTACTTGTTACCATTTGTACAGCTCCTTTCCTGTGGGTATGTATATATTATAACCTGCTTTTCACTGTTTGTCCAATCTGAAAATTTTATCAGGAACTATAAAAACAGGCTATACTTCGGATTATATGTTATAGTTATCTTCCAGTGCATCGAGAAGCCCGTATTCAAGCAGAATTTCTTCAAGGCGCTCCTGCGTCAGCGGTTTCGGGATAACAAACTGCGTGTTTTCTTCGATCTTTCTTGCAAGTTCGCGGTATTCGTCAGCCTGATGTGCATCGGGCTTGTGGTCGATGACAGTCTTTTTGTGTATCTCTGCTCTCTGAACTTCATTGTCACGGGGAACAAAATGTATAAGCTGAGTTCCCAGTTCTTTTGCAAATGCGGCAACAAGTTCTCGCTCACGGTCAACATTACGGCTGTTGCAGATGATACCGCCGAGACGTACACCGCCCTGCTTTGCGTATCTTGCAATACCCTTTGATATGTTGTTTGCCGCATAAAGAGCCATCATCTCACCGCTTGCTACGATGTATATTTCTTTTGCTTTTCCTTCACGGATAGGCATTGCAAAACCATATTCTTCCATTACTTCCTCATACTGCTGATAGACTCGCTTGATCTTCGCGAGAAAAGCTTCTCCCTCGACAGTAGTGGTAACACCTTTATGGGTTCGGTGGAATAACTGTATGCCACGTTCATTTTCAACGTCCCTGACAGCACCTGTCAGTGTGGGCTGAGCAATGAACAGCTTTTCCACTGCCTTGTTCATCGAACGTGATTCGGATATGGTAAGAAGATAGTTGATCTGTTGTAAAGTCATAAAACACCTCGTAAAAAACAGCCTCTTCATTATAGAAGAAGCTGTTTTGTCATTCATTTATGTATTATTCAGGAGGTAATACACTAAATGTTTCAGCTAAATATGTTTTTCGTTTAACATCGTTCTGTACTGCACATTCGGTCTGTTCCTTTCACGATGGAGCGGAGCATACCAAGCACATAGGACGTTTTATAATTCATCTTTACCGCTCCTTTCGTTTGGTATGGTTTTATTATATCATCTGGTAATACACTTGTCCAATGCCAAAATTCCATAGTGAGTTATAAGTGCAGCCTATATACTATGACTTGCATATATCCTTTACAACTTCTCCTGCGATGATAAGTCCCACTACAGAAGGTACAAATGCAGTACTGCCCGGAATATCACGGCGCTCTGTACATTTATGTTTTGCTCCGGGAGGACAGATGCAATGTGTACGACAGGATATGGACATATCTTCTATAGGACGTGTGGGCTGTTCCTCAGAATATACGACTTTGAGCTTTTTGACCTTTCGTTTGCGGCACTCGATACGCATTACCTTTGCAAGCGGACATACCTTGGTCTTATAAATATCAGCCACACGAAATGCCGTGGGATCAAGCTTGTTGCCTGCCCCCATACTGCTGATAATGGGAATATGAAGCTCCTGTGCCTTCATGACGAGCGCAAGCTTCGCTGTGACAGTATCGACTGCATCGACAATATAATCATACTCTCCGAATGGGAACTCATCTTCGTTTTCCAGCAGAAAAAAGCACTTGTGTATACGGATATCAACGTCGGGATTTATCTCCCTCATTCGTTCAGCCATGACCTCTGCTTTGTACTTGCCCACTGTTTTTCTTGTGGCGATTATCTGGCGGTTCAGATTTGTAAGACAGACCTTATCATCGTCGATAAGGTCGAATTTATATACACCGCTTCTTACAAGTGCCTCGCAGACGTATCCGCCTACACCGCCGATACCGAATACCGCTACCCTTGCGTTGGCAAGCCTGTTCATTCCCTCTTTGCCGATCAGAAGCTGTGTTCTTGAAAACTGATTCAACATGTCGATCACCTTTTAATCATAGTAATATAATAGATATAATATGATTATATATCAGGCTAAAGAATATGTCAATATCTTATTCTGACAAAACTTATTGACAAAGTAGTTTTATATAGCTATAATATTCTCATAGATATACATCAGCAGAGGTGATATAAATGAAAAATGAGATCAGACAAGCTATATATGACAAATATATTGCACCGACAAAAGAAGAACGCCCAGACTATATCGGAGTTGAGATCGAAATGCCTGTAGTAAATCTAAGCGGACAGCCTGTTGATGAAGCTGTTTCAATTGAAGTCGCCGAAAGATTTATCAGACAATTTAACTTCATATAATAATATCATCACATGATTGCTTATTAAATCTCCCTGTTGTTTTATCAGCCAAACTATTGATTGATTGAAGCTGAAGGGCTTCCGACAGATATTGAAAAGCTTACACCGACGCAGAATCGCTCTATCCAGCATATCTATGAGATGATAACGTATATATAATTACTTTCCGCTCTCGCCATAGTTAGACAGAACTCGGGCGGAAGGATCATTGACATTACAGCCCTCCCATTCTTTGTTGGGCATCCAGAAATCCACTACCATTTCGCTGTTGCCATGATAATATTTCTCGAATATCTCACGGTAAAGCAATGACTCCTTTGTAAATGGCTGAGCATGGGAATACTTTGTACGGAGCAGTTCGAATTCCTCATCGGAGTAATGAACATCAGCGTATTCTTTCAGGTAGTCCACCATTGAATGTCCCACAGCGTCTGAGAATGCCGCCTTTTCGCGGTAGAGTATATCGTGCGGCAGATAATCGCCTTCAAATGCATGACGAAGGAGATATTTGCCTTTATTGTACTTGTTCAGCTTCATTTCGGGATCTACTGCCATTACATATTTCACGAAATCAAGGTCTCCGAAAGGTACTCTTGCTTCAAGAGAGTTCACGGAGATACACCTGTCTGCACGGAGTACGTCATACATGTGCAGTTCGCGGACACGCTTTACTGATTCTGCTTGGAAAGCATCCGCTGAGGGCGCAAAATCAGTATATTTATAACCGAAAAGCTCATCGGAGATCTCACCCGTAAGCAGTACGCGGATGTCGGTCTGTTCATGTATAGCCTTGCAGAGAAGGTACATTCCCATACTTGCGCGGATAGTGGTTATATCATAAGTTCCAAGAAGATGAATCACATCTTCCAGTGCATTGATTACGTCATCCTTTGTTATCATCACTTCAGTATGGTCACTGCCTATGTAATCAGCTACCTGTTTAGCATATTTCAGGTCAATAGCGTCGGTATCCATGCCAATAGCGAATGTGCGGACAGGCGTGGAACTCTCCCGCTGGGCAATGGCGCAAACCAGTGATGAATCAAGTCCGCCAGACAGCAGAAATCCTACCTTTGCATCTGCATCGAGCCGTTTTTTTACACCTGCTTCAAGTTTATCATGAATATTAGAACATACCGTTTCAATATCATCATGAATCACATTGTTCACGTCAGTAATATCACAGTAGCAGTTGAATTCTCCGTCATTGTAATAATGTCCGGGCGGAAATGGCATTATCTTTTCGCAGATATCAACGAGATTCTTTGCTTCACTTGCAAATACGATAGTGTCTCCGTCATAGCCGTAATACAGTGGACGTATGCCGATAGGGTCACGGGCAGCTATGAAAGATCGCTGCTTGCAGTCGTATATGATGCAGGCAAATTCCGCATCAAGCATAGCGAACATATCAGTGCCGAACTCTTTATAAAGCGGCAGCAGTATCTCACAGTCACTGTCACTTGAGAACCTGTATCCCCTTTCAATAAGCATTTCTTTCGTCTTTCTGAAACCGTATATCTCACCGTTGCAGACAACATAATTGCCGTTGAGTTCAAAGGGCTGCATTCCCTCCGGAGTCAGTCCCATTATTGAAAGGCGCTGGAATCCCAGAACGCCGTCTTTCAGGTCAATTATCCTCTCATCGTCAGGTCCTCTCGACACTGTAGCCGTAAGCCCTTCCGAAACCTTCTGCATACCGCTGCCTTTGCCGCAGTATCCCATTATCGTACACATTTTCTTTCCTCCGAATCATATTAATATGAAGAGCCTGTATCGCCATTGATACAAGCCCTAAAATGTCACCCGTGTATTTTTTCGTCGAATTTATTCTTGCTCCCTGCTCCTGAAACGTCTACTGGGTAGTCACCTGTAAAGCATCCGCTGCAATATCCGCACTTTTCGTCTATAAGCTCTCCAAGAGCAGTTACCGGCAGATATGCCAGCGAATCTGCGCCGATATATTCTGCTATTTCCTCAGTAGAATGGCACTTGCCGGCAATAAGATTCTCTTCAGAATCTATATCTGTGCCGAAATAACATGAGTGCAGAAACGGCGGAGAAGATATGCGGACGTGTACCTCTTTCGCTCCTGCTTCACGCAGAAGCTTCACTATCCTTGCACTGGTAGTGCCGCGTACTATCGAATCGTCTATCATGATAACACGTTTGCCGGCAACGGTCTCGCGCACTGCGTTGAGCTTGATCTTTACAGCATTTTCTCTCTGGGACTGATGCGGCTGAATGAAGCTCCTGCCGATGTATTTATTTTTTATGAAGCCTATGCCATATGGGATACCGCTCTTGTTTGCATATCCGAGAGCGGCATCAAGGCCTGAATCCGGAACACCAATTACTATATCAGCGGATACAGGACTGTGCTCTGCAAGAAGCTCTCCGGCTTTGAGTCGTGCATGGTGGACTGATACACCCTCGATAATTGAGTCCGGTCGTGCGAAATAGATGTACTCAAATATGCAGATATTCTGCCTTTTTCCGCAGTCAGCGCGTATTGAGCGCACCCCTTCGCTGCTTATGACAACTATCTCACCGGCTTCAATGTCGCGGATAAATTCTGCTCCCACGGTTTCAAGAGCACAGGATTCTGACGCCACCACATATGCGCCGTCATTAGTTCTTCCGATGCACAGTGGACGGAATCCGTCAGGATCACGAAATGCGATCAGCTTTGTGGCGGTCATGAGTATGCAGGAGTATGCTCCCTTGAGACGAGGCATTGCACGCTCTACCGCCTCTTCCGTAGAGTGACAGTTCAGGCGCTCGCGGACGATCTCGTATGCTATTGCCTCTGTGTCGGAGGTGCCGTGGAATATGGCACCGGACATTTCGAATGAGCGTCTCAGTTCCGCCGCATTTACAAGATTCCCGTTGTGGACAAGTGCCATATTTCCCTTTATATGGCGGATTACAAGGGGCTGTATATTATTGGGATTGTGTCCGCCGGTAGTGGAATAGCGGACGTGTCCCACTGCCATGTTGCCCTTGCCGAGTTTGTCAAGTTCATCACGGCTGAACACCTCGGAAACCAGTCCGTCAGCCCTTTTATGCCTGAAAACGCCGTCGTCGCACACAGCTATACCGCAGCTCTCCTGTCCGCGGTGCTGGAGTGCATAAAGTCCGAAATAAGCTGAGGAAGCAGGATCAGCACTGCCGTTTTCGTAAATACCGAAAACTCCGCATTCCTCATGTATGGAATCAAACATTATATACACCTCTTACAGATACTGCTCGTTTAACCTGTCTATCAGTTCAAGAGCCGCAATGCTTTTTTTCTTGCGCTTGTTCATAGCGTACTGCTCTACATATGCGTGAGCTTCCGCTTCTGTCATTCCCTTGTGCTCCATTAGCATAAACTTTGCCTTGTCTATAGTCTGTATCTCCGTGATCTTTTCCTCAAGGCTAAGATTCTTGCTGTAAAGCTTCAGCGAACGGGTAACAGCTATGTCCAGTGTTTTTACAAGCTGATAGAGAAGACTTCTGCTGAACGGCTTGCCGACGATGATTATGCCGCACTTTTCAGCACGGTCACTTATCTTTTCAATGTACTCTTCCTTTATCATGAAGATACAGTTTGCACCTGTTTTTTCAATTATGTATTCGGCAAGCTCAAATCCAGGTTCGTCAAGCAAAGGCGAGTTTATAACTGCCAGCTCTACAGACGTTACGGAATCAAGATAAGTCTTGGCCTGATAAGCCGATTCCACAAGTTTAGGCGTACACTGGAATGAATCGCGGAGAAAGTTAGTGAGTGCTTCAGAGGCGCTTTTACTGCTTGATATTACAAGAACTTTTTCCAAAGCCGACCTCCGTTATAAACTGTAAAAATACTTCTGATTCTCGAATGCTTCCTTGTCATATGCTGTCGAATATTCCTTCCACTCTGTTCTGCTGTGAGAGATAAGTGCTTCGAGGATATTTGCCGGGATGTGTTTGTTTATGAAATCAGATTTTTCAGCGCAGTCTGCTGCTTCTTCGAGGGATAAGGGCAGTCTGCCTACGCTTTCATTTTCGGCAGGAAGCGCTGACTCCTCAGCTATACCTTCAAGTGCAGCGTATATCATAAGTCCGAATGCGAAGTAAGGATTGCAGACACAGTCAGCTGCTCTCAGTTCAACGGACATTTCATCGCTTTCGGGATTCATCCTTATAAGCTGCGAGCCCTCATCAGATGCCCAAATTATATCACGCGGTGCAGTGAATTCACCAAGCCTTGCGTATGAATTAACAGTCGAATTTGTGAACAGAGTAAAGCCGCGTATATGCTCCATTATGCCTGCTGCTGCACTTTTCATTTCGTCACATGTATCGTTTTTCTTTTCCTCAAGGAAGTCACTGTCTGGGAAAATATTGAAACTGATGTGCATGCCGTTTCCGCAGTCGGTACGGAGAGGTTTAGGCATGAAGCTGGCATGTACTCCATGAGTCTCTGCTACTGATTTGACAGCAGATTTGAAGCTGAGGAATGTGTCAGCTGCTTTCAGTGCGGATGAAGCATTGAAGTCTATCTCATGCTGTCCGCATCCGCTCTCGTGACGCGAGGACACGGGGTGGATGCCCATCTGCTCAAGCGTCAGACAAACATCACGTCTGATATTCTCCCCTTTGTCGTCGGGAGCTGTGTCACAGTAGCTCGCATGATCGTGCGGGATCTTAGTTGGTGTGCCGTTCTCATCGTTCTTGAACAGAGTGAACTCGCACGACGTCCCGAAGCGGAAGCAATATCCTGCCGAAACTGCTGACTTCATGGCTTTTTTCAGGAAGTACCTTCCGTCTCCTTCAAATGGAGTGCCGTCCTTGTAGCGGATGTAGCAGAACATTCTGATGACTCTCCCCTGCTGAGGTCTCCATGGAAGAACTGTCATGGTCTGTGCATCTGGAAACAGGAAGAGGTCTTTGCCTTCGGCTGCTTCAAAACCTGATATTTTCTTGGCAGCTATCCTTGCACCGCTTTCAAATGTGACAGCAAGCTCAGAAGAAAGTATGGAGATATTTTTGAGCCTGCCGTGTAGGTCACAGAATGTAAGCTTTACGAATTTAACGTCATTTTCCTCAATATACTGTAATATTTCACTCTCTGAATATATCATTTTGTCCTCCGTTATAGATTTGTGTAGCCCATAAGGCAGCTGTCAGCTTCAGCTGCAGCGTCCCTGCCTTCGCGTATAGCTCTTACTACAAGAGACTGTCCGATGTGCATATCACCTGCGGTAAATATCTTTGGGATATTCGTGGAATGACTGCCGGCTACGGTTTTTACGTTTGTGCGTGCGTCGAGTTCAACGCCGAAAGCATCTGCAACATAGCTCTGACAGCCAAGGAATCCAGCGGCTATAAGGCAGAGTTCACAGGGAAGTATCTCCTCACTGCCGGGTATCTCTTTCGGGATCCTCCTGCCGCTTGTTTCGTCCTGCACAAATTCAAGCTTGACTGTCTTAACAGCCGAGAGGCAGCCTTTTTCATCCTTGACGAACTCCTTGACCGTAGTTGTGTAGATGCGTGGATCGTGTCCGAAAACAGCTATAGCTTCCTCCTGACCGTAGTCTGTCTTGCAGACTCTCGGCCACTGCGGCCACGGATTGCTCTCGGTTCTGGCATCGGGCAGTTTCGGCATCATTTCCAGTTGTGTCACCGACTTGCAGCCATGACGTATGGCTGTTCCTACACAGTCGTTTCCGGTATCACCTCCGCCGATGATGACAACATTTTTGTCCTTGGCTGAGATGTAGTTTCCGTCAGACAAGTGCGAGTCCAGAAGGCTCTTGGTAGTTGCTTTAAGGAAGTCGACTGCAAAGTATATGCCTTCTGCGTCCCTGCCTTCAGCGTTTATATCCCTCGGGTTCGATGAGCCGCATGCGAGTATCACTGCGTCGAAGTCCTTTGTTATTATATCAGCTGATATATTTTTTCCAACATTTGCATTTGTGATGAACTCTACGCCTTCAGCTTTCATAAGTTCGGTCCGGCGCTCGATGATATGCTTTTCAAGCTTCATGTTTGGGATACCGTACATGAGAAGTCCGCCGATACGGTCTGAGCGTTCGAAAACAGTGACGCTGTGACCACGCTTGTTCAGGGTATCTGCTGCTGCAAGCCCTGATGGTCCAGAACCGATAACTGCGATCTTTTTTCCGCTGCGTATTTTGGGAATCTGCGGCATCATAAGTCCACTTTCAAAGCCGTACTCAATAATAGCTCGCTCATTTTCCCTGACAGTTACGGGAGAACCGTCAAGTCCGCAGGTACATGCCTTTTCACAGAGTGCCGGGCAGACTCGCGACGTGAATTCGGGGAAGTTATTGGTCATAAGCAGCCGGCTGAGTGCCTGCTCTTTCTGTCCGTGATACAGCAGGTCATTCCACTCGGGGATAAGATTGTTCAGCGGACAGCCTGAGATCATTCCGCAGAGCATTTTGCCGTTCTGACAGAACGGTACTCCGCAGTCCATACATCTTGCCGCCTGTTCACGGCGCTGTTCATCACTGAGCGGAGCATGGAACTCGTTGAAGTCCTTTATTCGCTCAAGCGGTTCCGCTGCATTGGTTTCAACTCGTGTATATTCAAGAAATCCTGTAGCTTTTCCCATGGCTCATGCCTCCTTTCTCAATTGCTCGAAAGCTTCGATCTCTGCTTGTTCATGCGGTACACCTGCTGTCTCAAGTTCCTTTACTGTTGTTTGTATTCTGGCATAATCATGCGGTATTATCTTCTTGAAACGCTGGATGTAGTTATCAAAATCAGAGAGTATCGTCTTTGCTTTTTCTGATCCTGTTGCCTTTGCGTGTTCTTCTATTATAGCTTTCAGCTCTGAAATATCATCGTTGGCAGTCAGTGCTTCAAGTGAAACAAGTGACTTGTTCAGCCGTGTATACAGGTCATGCTCTTCATCAAGTACATAGGCTATACCGCCGGACATACCTGCGGCAAAGTTTTTGCCTGTCCTGCCGAGTATAACCGCCCGTCCGCCAGTCATGTACTCGCAGCCGTGGTCGCCTGTACCTTCGCATACAGCGATAGCTCCCGAATTTCTCACGCAGAAACGTTCGCCTGCAACACCATTGATAAACGCTTTTCCTGATGTAGCTCCGTAGAGTGCAACGTTTCCGACGATTATATTCTCATCAGCCTTGAAAGCTGAGTTTTCCGGTGGATAAAGCACAAGCTTTCCGCCTGAAAGACCTTTGCCGAAGTAGTCATTGCTGTCGCCGCAGAGTTCCAGCGTAAGTCCACGGGGAATAAATGCTCCGAAGGACTGTCCTCCGCTTCCGCTGCACTTTACAGTGAATGTGTCATCGGGAAGAGAATTCTCGCCGTGGATACGGGTTATCTCAGCACCTGTGAGTGTTCCCACTGAGCGATCTGTATTGACCACATCGACAGTGATAGATTTAGCAGAACCGTTTTTGAGCGAACTTCCCAGTTTCTTCATTATAACACGTCGGTCTATGGTGTTGTCAAGTGCAAAATTGTAAACATCGTCAGCATCGAAATGCTGTTTGCTGTGAACGTCGGATGTTCCGAGTATAGCTGAGAAGTCGATACCGTGGGTATCCTTTTTCGGAACAAGCAGGTCGGTGCGTCCCACAAGTTCATCAACAGTCCGGATACCGAGTTTAGCCATATATTCACGGAGTTCCTGTGCGATGAAGTGCATGAAGTTCACGATGTATTCAGGCTTGCCGCGAAAACGCTTTCTCAGTTCGGGATTCTGTGTAGCTATACCCATAGGACATGTGTCGAGGTTGCATACCCTCATCATAACACATCCCATTGTTACCAGCGGAGCTGTTGCAAAACCAAATTCCTCAGCGCCGAGAAGTGCTGCGACAAGAACATCTCGTCCCGTCATGAGTTTACCGTCAGTTTCAATTCGTACTCTTGAACGGAGTCCGTTGAGCATGAGTGTCTGATGTGCTTCGGCAAGTCCGAGTTCCCACGGAAGTCCTGCATTGTATATTGAGCTTCGCGGTGCAGCGCCTGTGCCGCCGTCATAGCCGGAGATAAGTATCACCTGTGCGCCTGCTTTGGCAACGCCTGCTGCTACGGTTCCTACACCTGCTTCTGAAACAAGCTTTACTGAGATGCGTGCTTTGTCGTTGGCATTTTTCAGGTCGTATATCAGCTGAGCCAGATCTTCGATAGAATAAATATCATGATGAGGCGGAGGAGATATAAGTCCTACGCCAGCTGTCGAGTGACGTGTTTTGGCGATCCACGGATAGACCTTTCCCGAGGGAAGATGTCCTCCCTCACCCGGTTTAGCTCCCTGTGCCATTTTTATCTGTATCT
>DFJW01000053.1 GCA_002373775.1 Ruminococcus flavefaciens
AGGTCGGAAATTTCAACCTCGTCAAGCTGTGCAAGGGGCGAATTTACCGATATTTCCGCATAATATTCCCGAATGTCAAGGACGATATTCACATACTCGTCTGAGAACGCCCTGCGCTGGTCGTTGAGAACAATATCAAGTTCATTGTTTCGCAGGAGTGCATAAAGTGCATCATGATTGCCGTGCGTGACCTCAACAGTAACATCGGGATACTGCACCGTAAATTCCGACACGGCACTGTTGAATTCCTTGCCGCTGTAGCCTTTGAGCAGTCCGACTTTCAGAAGTTCTCCGCTGTTGCCCGAAACCTTTTGCAGCTCACGGACGATATTATCATAATCCGCCACAAGCACAAGGCTTTTCTTGTAGAAAAACTCGCCTGCGGCAGTCAGCGTGAAGCTGCGCTTTTTGCGCTCTAAAAGCGTCACGCCAAGTTCTTCCTCCAGCGCCTTGATCTGCTGAGAAATTGCAGACTGCGAGATAAAATGCTCCTCTGCGGCGGCGGTGAAACTGCCCAACCGCACCACCGACTGAAAATAGCGTATCTGTTTGAGCATAATATCACCTCAGTAGGTCGAGGCGCTCGCTAAAGCAAAGCGCCACTGACCGTTTTTCTTCAAAAGCTGAAACCGCAGCTGTAACCGCCATGTATGCTTTCCACCGCCGAACACTGCCGCCGTGACCTTGCTCCTGCCTGTCAGCACGGCAGTATCACCATTGATCTCCACCTGCATATCCTCATGTTCGGCAGAGTAATAATTCAATGTACCGTCCATGATCGAGCTGATATAGACTTCCTTCGGCTGCCGCATACCCGTCATATGAACAAGCACAAAGCCGTCATCGTGGACACGTTCAAGCTCGGCTCTGTCCTTTTTCACCATTGCGGTATACATCTCCTTGTAGAGCCCAATGATCTGTTCCTTGTCGGTCATACGCTTTTCTTCGCCCACGCAGTGACCTTGCTTTCACTCTCGGCGGCTTCTGCACCGTGAACAGAAAGCCCTGCCTTGATCGTTGCACCCTTGCAAAGATTTTTCAGGTCACGCTCACTCGAACCCATACCGCTGCCCTCGTTTGTGCAGAACGGAATTATCGTCTTACCGGACAAATCATACTTTTCAAGCAGAGTAAACATACACATCGGCATCGTTCCCCACCAGTTGGGATAGCCGACAAAAATTGTGTCATAGTCCTCGAAATTGTCGGGATAAGCCTTGATCTCGGGACGAGCCTTTGCACGCAGTTCAGCTTTTGCTTCTTCGATACAAGTCATATAGCTTTCGGAGTAGGGCTTCACGGTTTCCACCTCAAAGAGATCGCCGCCCACAGCATTCTGAATGAACTCGGCAACTCGCTCAGTGTTGCCTTTTGTGATAGTTTTCAATCCGCCGTTCCAGTAATTTTCACCCTTGCGGGAGTAGTAAATGATAAGGATATTAGCCATAGTGATTACCTCCGTGTTTTATTTGGTAATTATAGTCTAACATATTATTTCAGATAAATCAATCTGGATTTCAATGGTTAAAGATAAGTTTTTCTTATGCATGATGGAACAAAAATGGTCAGCCTTGCGTGAGGTTAACCGTTTGTTGCTTTGATACCTTGACTTCGGTGGGTTCAAAGTCGGTTACGATTATCGAGATTATTATAGCCGCCGCTGTATATGAACTTTATCCGTTCTTGCAACTCCTCGCTGAAATCGCTGAGGTCATCGAGCGTGATCGCACCCTCATGTAACAGGTCGAGGATATTGTCTATCATTTTGGAGCGTGAATTGGTAACGACCACGCCCGTTGCTCTCTTGTCCTCTCTGATACGCTTTTCAAGCTCCCAAAATCTGTCCGAGGGCAGTTTATCAGAGCTTAACAGGGCTATATACTCCTTGCAGAACTTTTCCATATATCCTTCCTGCCAGTCACCGACCTTGCTCTTATAGAGCTTCCAGTCGCTTTCAGGGTATCCGAATTGATTCACAATAAATCCTCCATTACTCTTTGTCCGGCTGCTGTCCGTCGTGTGCCTTCCAAGCACATTCTGTGATCTTCATATCGGTAAATACTGCCTTAAAGCTCGAATCTTCCGGACTGCAAGCGTAAAAGCCGAATCGTATCGTGCCTTTGCCCTCCCACATATGACACACACGCATCTGTGAGAAATTTACGCCATCATAGGGTTATGTCCCACGGCACTGCCGACTGCCTTAGCCGACATATGCTCAGCACCTTGCTGATTTGCGATGATATTTGCTATCTCGCCATAGGTCATTGTCTGTCCGTAAGGTATCGTCAGAAGTATATCATATACTGCCTTTCGGAACGGTGTTGTGTGCAGACTTATAGGCGGAGTGAAGCCCGGCTCTTTTTCGCTGAAATAAATATCGAGCCAGTTGCAGGTCTGCGTAAATATCGGCAGCTCTGCTTCGCTGCTTTCTTCAACAAGTTTATGGGGAAAGTATTTCTGCCCGTCGAACCATAAGCCTGTCAGTGCTTCGCCGTCACTGGAGAGGGTGATACCACCGAGGGGAGAGGTATAGTGAAATGTGTTATTCATGCTTTCATCACCCCTGATATCTGATCTGAAAATAATCAAGATAAGCCTTGAAACGGTCCTGTGCAGTCAGCACCGTATCCGTCAGCCAGCCGCGTTCCTGTTCCCAGTTTTTGAGTCCGCGGTAATAGAACATCTTCAGATCGTCGGATATGATAAATGGAACTATATCGTGACGCAGGCACTCCTTCAGCATAATAAGCCTGCCAACTCTGCCGTTGCCGTCCTGAAATGGATGTATGGACTCAAAATGATAGTGGAAGTCGATTATATCTTCAAGTGTGATTGTGTTCAGGTCGTTGTACTGTAATACGAGCTTTTTCATTTGTGCAGGCACTTCATCGGGAGCAGCAGTCATTTCGCCGCCAACTTCATTAGCGAACTTTTTATACTTGCCAACTGCAAACCATTCCTTTCTGCTGTCGGCAGTACCTGTTTTCAACATCTTGTGAAGCTCCTTGATAAACGCCTCTGTTAAAGGCTTTTCTGCGTTCTCAATGACATAGTCGATACAGCGGAAGTGGTTGACCGTCTCGACGATATCGTCGACGTTTACCGCTTCATTCTCAAAGCCTAAGGTGTTGGTCTCGAATATATAGCGAGTCTGGTCGTGTGTCAGCTTGCTTCCTTCAATATGGTTGGAATTATAGGTCAGCTCGATCTGCAACTTGTGATAGATACCGCCGTGCTGATTGCTGCTTTTCTGCTCTCTGAGAACTTCAAGCAGTGTCTCTGGACGTTTCAGTTTACGGCGTCCCGGTCTGACAGCATCGGCAGGGATCTTCCATGTTTTGCCGATAAGGACAGCGCCTTCGATGCGTCTTTCCGCACAGTAGTTGCGGACTGTACGCTCGGATATTCCCCATAATTCAGCCATTTCGGCTACACTTCTGTATTCCACGGTATCACCTCCATAGTTTTATTATATCATATTATGTCTGAAACAGCAAGGGTGCGCGGCGATATACTTCCGTTCCGGAGAACTCAGCCGCGATACAGGAGGCGGCGACACGCCGCTTATATCATATTATTGGCAAGAAATCAATGATAATATATAGAAATTCTTGCCGATAAAAACTATACCACAGGTTTACTTGACATTTCCGCAATGCCGTGATATAATGATGTCAAC
>DFJW01000087.1 GCA_002373775.1 Ruminococcus flavefaciens
TGTATTCACCGTTTGTGGACTGGCTTTCAAGAACTGCCTTTCCGCCGGTGATCTTGAATGTGAAACCGCTCTCAACTGAATTTGCATATCCTACAGGAGCAACAGTCTCTTCAAGAGTATAACGATTGCCTTCCTTGAGACCGACTATATCGTTCGCATTGCCTGTGAACTTGTATGAGCCGTCTTCTTCAAGGTCATTCTCAGTTATAACTGTATCGCCGACTTTGATGCCAACCAGTGAATCGCCGTCAGTCTCAGCTATGAGCCTGAATTCAGCTGAATTCTCATTTCCGTCGCTGAGTGCAGGTATTTCCTTGCCCTCAACTCTGCCGTTTTCATTGGTAAGTTCCTGCTTGCTGACGCTTATTACGATGTCTTCCTTTTCGTTGGTAACATCATATTCAGTATCAGTTCCGCCGATCTTTCCGTTTTCAATTGTGAAATTCTTTGCGCCCTCCAACTGCTTGTAACCTTCAGGAGCTGCTATCTCCTCAAGAGTATAGCTGCCGTTGGGAAGTCCGCGGAATTTTACGCCGTGTGTTCCGGAAGAGATCCAGATGATCTCATTCTCTGCCGGAGCATTGCCTTCGCTGTCTTCTGTGAGTTTTGCTGCACCTTCAAGCGTAACGTTTTCAAGTGACTTGCCTGCTGCACTGTCAAGTGTGAGTCTGAACTCGGCACCTTCAAGGAGATTCTTCAGAGGATCTTCCTCGTCTCTGCCGTTCTCGTCATACTTGTATATAGTGATCTCAGATATAGCGTCGGCTATGACGATCTTATTGTTTATGCCTGTGAGTGACGAATCTATCAGAGATTCGTTCTCGTTTATCATCTCCGCATTCTCGATACTTCCGGTCTCTACTTCTGAGCCGTCGCCGTAGGTTATCGTGCCGTCCGCAAGAGTATAATCACCTGTGGTCGATGCGCTGAGAAGTTCAACTGTCTGTACCCAGCGGGTATTCTGTGTGATGCCTTCTGAAAGGTTCTCGTAGAGGACCTCCGTCTCCTTGACCATGAATCTGAAAGAAGATTCGATCTTGTTGAGTCCGTCAGGAGCTGCATACTCTTCGAGTTCATATGCGCCTGCCGCAAGTCCTGCGAGCTTAGCAGCATTTCCCTCAAATTCGATGTACTCTCTGCCGTCTTCATCTGTACTGATCTCAGCAGGAGTGCCCTCAATGTCGATGTTTTCAAGTGATGCGCCTGTTGATGTGTCTGCATAGAGCCTGAATGTTGCTTTGCCGGATGCTACCGGTTCACCGCCGAGCATAGTCTTGTCGATCTCGATGATCTGCTTGTTGAACATTGTGTCTCTTACAGCGCCTTCGCTCGTCAGTAATGAGAGGTAAGTAGGATCTGTTACCTCTGTGGGACTGCCGTCGTCACCGCGCTCAAAGACTTTGATCTCAACTGTAGCGCCGTCCTTGATCGTGAGCTGCTGTACCTGATTCGTCTTCTGGTATCCGGGAGGCGGTGCTGTTTCTTCGAAAGTATAGATACCGTCCGGGATGCCCAGGAATACCATACCCATTTCAATGGAGTTCCACTCGATAATGGAATTGTTCTCGCCCTTTATAGTATATGGTATAACTCCGTTTTCCTTTATAAGTGCTGCTGAACTGCTGAAATATCCGGTATCCTTATTCATGTATACAGGATTCTTCAGCTTTATGAACGGGTAATCTGTGAAGTCGATGTCTTCCAGTTCGCCCTCTTCATTGTACTTCTGACCTTTGAGCTGGAGAGTTGCTCCTACTACAGGAGTATCGGAGTAATTCTCGAGAACTGCCTGTCTGGTCTTTCTGAACTGGTAAGAATTGAGCTGATCCACTGCTGTTACAGCTGCTTCTCTGGTAACTTCGCCGTCTTCGTCAACTATCTGCGAAGCTGTCATAGCCAATTCGTTATTGCCGTTCTCGATCACGGTGATCTTGCCGTCCTTGACCTTGAACTTCAGTTCATGTGCAAGAGCTTTGTAGCCATTAGGTGCTTTCTCTTCTATAAGTGTGTACTCACCGTCCGGAAGATCTGCAAGACGCAGGTCATCTTCGGCGGAAGTGGTCCACTTTATGCTCTTCTTGTCGGCTGACGCAAATATGAATGCGCCGTCCACGTCTGTCTCATTTCCTGAAGCATCCAGCTTTGTTGCACGGATGTTTTCAAGAGTTGTTCCGTCGATGCCAGCCTTGTCGAGAGTGAGCATCATTACTGCTCCTTCAACTCTGTCACCGTCGCCGGCAGCTGTGAGGCTGGTCTGGTTGTCGATCTTTCTGAAGTTTACGACATTGGATGTCTCCTCGTCAGTCATTGTGAATACGAAGGTCTTTATGTCGTTGTCAACAGAGTAGTAATCATCCTTCTTGGGAACGGGATTTCCGTCCTTACCCAACACTCTGCCTTCCGGATCGGATACATAAGAGCCGTCATCATTGAGCTGATACTCCTGTTTCTCTTCGTCCGAGAGATCCATTGCCTCAAGCTCTGCAAGTGTCAGGTACTCCTGTGTGCCGAGCTCTGTGTACTGTGAAAGGTCGAGATAATTTGCATTTTCCTTGCCGTTTTCGTTCGTATCGAGTACGAAGAATGAAGTGCCTTCTGCACGGCTTTCCGTATAGTAGAAGTATACCGGCTGCGCCTGCTTGTAACCGTCGGGAGCACTTGTCTCTTCTATCTTGTAGATAGAATATGATCTTCTCGGTCCGTCAAGTACAGTAGGTACAACGTTCTCGCCGAGCACGCCTGCGAATTCAGCTTCGCCGTTTCTGGTCTTCAGTTCAGTGAATTCTGCCTCAGCCATAGCTTCAAGGTCAGTGCCGCTGACTACGGATGATACCAGTGTCATTCCCTGAATGTCGTCGCCGGCATTGATTCCGAGTCTTTCGCCGTCTTCATTGATCTTTATGAAGCGGTAGGAATCTGCTCTCTTGTCGTTGGGAAGAGTGAATACATAGGACGAAGAACCCTTGCTCGTTCTCTGGCTTATATCGAAGCCGTCGAAATTCTTGACTGAAACCTGTTCTTCATTCTGATAATACACCTTAATGCTTACAAAACTGTCTGCGCTCCAGTTATTTGTACGCATCTGAGTTTTGTCCCAGTTTATGGAATCAGGATCAAAGGTAATACGAGTCACATATTTCCCGTCAGCTTCTTCAGTTGCACCGAATGTGATGCCGCTGTCAGTCCAATCGCCATTACCTGCTACACCGTCTCCGGTCGTATTGATAATGTCGATATACTTTATAGTACCGGCATCCTTGAGTGAACTTTCGAGCCTTATTACCTTATGCTCGCCGCCTTCCCAGACTACGCCGGGTTCGCCTACGTTTATCTCCTGAGTTGTGACAGAAGTATTAACGATACCATTGCGCACTGTGCCGTCATCAAGAACCGTAAATACGTTCATCTTGTTCACAGCATCAGTTTTATAGCCTTCCGGTTCCTTGGTCTCGAATATCGTGTAGACACCAGCCGGGAGAGATTCATACTGCTGTATAACGCTGCTGTCTGTGATGTTCTCGTCGAATACGTCAGAATCGAATCCGTCTGTCGGGAATTCAACTGCATCATACTCAGCCGGAGTTGAAACTCCGTTATTCTTGACATAGTCGATACCTGAATCCGCGAGCTTGACAAATCTGACTTCCGCTCCGCCGAGAGTATTTCCGTTAGCTCTGTTTGTCTTGCGGAAATTGTACTTTTCGATCTCCTTATCCGTGATGCTTACAGATCTTGCTGATACGCTGTCTGCGATATTCGATACCACCCAGCCGTTTTCTGCAAGTTTTGCCTCGTCCAGTGTGAGAGTATATGTGGAAGGAGAATAGTTATTTGCGCCCGGAGTTACCTGCACGGTCATCGGTATTACAGGCAGTTCATCAGTCGCAGTCTTTATCTGGTACAGTTTGCCGCCGGATACGAAGAAATATGTATCCGATTCAGCCTCGAAG
This sequence comes from Ruminococcus flavefaciens, assembly GCA_002373775.1. GTDB lineage: Bacteria > Bacillota > Clostridia > Oscillospirales > Ruminococcaceae > Ruminococcus > Ruminococcus flavefaciens_M. Next base: position 3,951 of record DFJW01000087.1, read on the forward strand.
AAGCCGTCAGGTGTGGATGTCTCAACAACCTTGTAAACATTGACTGCTCCGCCCTTGCTGAATGTGGTCATTGGTCCCCTTGTACGGGCTGTTCCGCCATTGAGCTCCAACGGCTCTATCTGTTCGCCTGTGCCTACGGAGAAGTTGGCGCCACTGGTGCCGGATGTCCAGCTGTATGTGTCCTTGGCATCACCGAGGCCGTCAAGGGACGTATTGTATGCTGTCGAACCCCACTGCTGGGATACCGTTATCGGTATATCGTATTCAAGTACGCTGAGTGCTGCACCGGGAACTGCAACTGTCTCATCAGCTGCGTTGACTTTTCTGACTACGAGAGCGTCCTTATCGGTAAATTCGCATGCTATGTCAGCAAGTTTGGTAAGGTCAAGTCTCGGATTTACCTCTACGCCATCGTGCATCACTATGAATGAGCCTTCCGGCTGACCATTGGCGGCAGCATTGTCCGGTCTGACAAGGCTGAAGCTTCCGATCTCTTCTGCGTCTGTTACCTCAGTACCGTCCTTGTAAAGCTTGATTATTTCGCCTGTTGAAGGATCAATATCAAAGGTATAATCAACTCCGCCGACGCTGTAGATGTTATTCTGTACATCGAGCAGATAAAGGACTTTGCCTTCATCCTTGGCAGTGCTGAATGTATCATCAGTGTACTCTGTGACTGTTACACTGTCGGGATACTCTGCCAAAGTACTTACAGAAGCATTTCTGATGACCGCAACGTATCCGTTTTTCGGATCCTGAACCTGATCTTCCTCTGCGGTTGCCGAATCATAAACCTTATAGTACTCCAGTTCTGAATCGCCATAGATAAGATATGTTGCTTCTTCCTCTTCGGAAGTAATTGTAAAAGTTTTGTTCGCCCCATCTGAATCTTTCATAACAAGGTTTCTTGAACCCGGATTCTCAGAAGCAGCAACTACAGCTTTTATAGAAACTATTTTTTCTTTCGGCACTGTAGCAAAGTTCACAAAGCTGATCGGCGACCAATACGGATCAGCATTATCATTCACGTCAGAGATCTCAAGTTCACTTGTTGTTAGATCCGAATATGTAAAGATGAGCTTCTCAAGCTTCACATTATCCTTCTGAGATTTATCGTCACTAAACGCATAATCCCATGACTTGTCAGAAAGATCGATTGAAGGAGAAGCTGCAATGTATTCGCCTTCTGTATCAGCTTCTTTTTCAGCCTCAGTGTACTTAACGTCACTGTATTCCCTTCTGACTGTCGTAATACTATCTTCAACTGTCTCTCCCTCTGCCACTTCAACATAATAGATGTGTTCAGTGTCGAGCGCATAGCCTTCGGGAGCTTCCGCTTCCTTGATAACATACTTTCCGCTGTCAAGTGACAGGAGAACAGTATCGTCCTCTGTTTTCACTGTGTACTTGGGTGATGAAGAAACTACGCCGTCCTCAACTTCGTATGCACCGATAGTTGCTCCCGGCAGCCATGTAGTTCCGTCGCCCATGAACTTGCTTACATCTATAGTATAAGCAGACTTTATGCCGAGCATCGAGAACGGACCTGTAAATGGTCTGTATCCGAACTCTGTAGCACCTTTGAAGCTCTTTGCGATCAGAGCACCGGAAAGATGTCCGCGTCCGCCGTTTCCAAGTGTATCTTCATCGGTCACGTTCGCATTAGGTGCTAAGATAGTACCCTGATAGTTGTTGCCGATAACAACTTTATCAGCTTCATACAGGTTATAGAGCAGTGATGAAACACCGGGATGATTGTTCTTGCGCGTATCATCCAATGATATATATTCACGGCTTATCCAGTAAGAAGTCTCGCCTGTACCATCTTCGCTCTTGCCAGAGATCCTTGTTATCTTTGAACCACCGTGAGAAGAAGGATTAGCAAGGTGAACTTCCTTACCTGCTATGTTCACAACGATATATGCGAAATCCCATGTGCCGTATGTGCCGTCATTGTTTACGACCGGTCTTCCCTGACCGTCGCCTACAGGAGCACCGTTCTCATCGGGCAGACGCGGAATGTTCTTGAATTCGATAACGTTGGCATTTGTGAAATCCTGAACTTTATCAGCAGGTATATCAAAGTAGACACATTCTGCCGCATCTGAACCGCCGGTATATGTGAATGTTATGATATTCACTTGATTTCCGGCGACATCTGTTCCGGACGATGTTTCCATCGTGAACGGGCTCTTCTGACTTGCCAGCTGTTCACTTCTTGCATTTATAACGCCGGTCCTGCCGTCAGTGGTGAACTGCCTGCTGAAATCAATGAGCTGGTTCTCACCTGATGCGTTATAGAATTGATTAGCTGCACTTCCGTAGTTTGAATTGACGTATGCTATACCTTCGTCAGTCTGCACTGCAAAGATCTGATAAGGCGCGTTAAATTCTTCGCTTCCGTCATCCTTATAGCTTACATGGGTATTGATATTTCTCAACACAGGTGATGTATACTCACCGTCGTTGTTATCATTGCCATTTGCACCCCAGATGACGTGGGCATAGTTTTTAAGGCCGATGAGAGCGTCGAGTTTAGCATGGGTGTTGAAATCGCCCTTGCCTATGTTGTACTCCCAGCCGAGGTTGTTGGCGTCGATACTTCCGCCGACCGCCACACGTCCCTCTGCGTCTGATTGAGTTACTCTGAAATTATCCTGCAAGAATACGCAGAACTGCGAAGCAATACCCAGAGCATACTTATCTTCTGCATTGGCGATAGTATCCTCTACCGTATCTCCTGCGAGGTCACTTCCGTCACCGACAAGGAGCGCAACGTCATTACGGAAGCCGGAATCATTGAGATTGCTCAGATCCGCTGCTGCTGCTCTGAATCCGTCAGATACTGGAAAACCAGGCGGCATAGCATATGATAATGCCAGCACAGCAGAGGTAACGCCACTGATCAAACGTTTCCTCATTGATTTTTTCATAGTAGTTCCATCCTTTCCTGATTTTTTCAAAATTCATCATCACCCCTGCTGCATGTGCGCAGCTATAGTAAACCAACGAATTTATCATGTAATCATTATAACATAGAACTATACAAAATGCAATAAATCCAGCGAAAGCGAGGGAGAGAAATTAAACCTCCTGTTTTGTACATTTTGCACAGTAACTTTCAAGTGCCTCCGATATTATAGTTGATTTCTGAGCCGATGACATGTTTTTCGCTGCTGAAGATCCGGTTTTATAAACGAAAAGAATATAATATCATACATGAATAAAAATTCATATCGTTTTTGTTCAATTTGTCTGTCAGAAGGCCGCAAAAAGGCGGAAAAATCTGCGAAATATCAATTTACAAACTGTCACGGATATGCTATTATATTGGTGTTGTATTATATCCTTTTCAAGGAGTAGTAACAAGGAGGAAATCAAATATGAAAAACAAACAGACACTCAAACTGGTACAGACAGCGATGTTCACCGCGCTGATCTTCGTACTCGCATTCGTGCCGTTCGTGGGATATATCAAACTCCCCTTCCTTGCGATACAGGCAACTACGATGCACATCCCGGTAATAATCGGCTCTATCATACTCGGACCGAAATACGGTGCTTTCCTCGGAAGTATGTTCGGTCTCACAAGTCTCATAAATAACACCATGTCCCCCGGTATCACGTCCTTCTGCTTCTCGCCTTTCGTTGAAATGGGCGAAGGTCTCGGCGGAAGCCCGCTGGCGCTTATCGTATGCTTCGTGCCGCGTATCCTCATCGGAATAGTTCCGTATTATGTATATACCGCGATCCAGAAAAGGGCGTCAGCTCCGGAAAAGAGCCGCAAGTTCTCGCTCATCATCTCAGGTATTGCCGGTTCGATGACAAACACCATCCTCGTCATGAGCATGATATTCATTTTCTTCGGTCACGAATACGCAAACGCCAAGGATATGGCGTACAGCAAGCTTTTCGGCTTCATCATGTCAGTCGTAGCTATCAACGGCACCGGCGAAGCTGTAATCGCAGCTATCCTCACAGCAGTCGTTGTATTTGCGTTCATCAAAGCCGGACTCTACAAACCCGGAAGTGAAAAAAAGAATAATAAAAAAGCATGACTATATGTCAATAAAGTTACTTAACTTAAAACTCCGCCTTAATTTAAGCTTAAGGCGGAGTTTCTTTATTTACATTCATTTAATATACAATTTGTATATTTAATCATCCGATTACTATTTTTGTAAACCCCTTCGCTCATTATGTTCAGCGGCGAAGTATGTAGTCACTTATACCAACAAGATCCGATACTGAATAAACAGTGTCGCCGGAGACAATGTCACGGCGCATGAGGACAACGTCAAAGCTGTCCACATAGCCGTCATGATTGATGTCCCAGCTCTTTCCGGATACTCCTGCTCTATATCCGTAGAAGGTCAGTTCGTTCATTGCTCCGTCCTTCTTGACTATCTTCAGGCAGTCAGTAGGTGCAGAATCCGATGTCAGGGTAACAGCGCGGTACATGTAGCCTCCGAGGTCACTGCTCCAGAGCAGTTTGTCTGTGTAGGCATCGTAAACATATACGCCGCCTGTTCCGAAGGTGTCGTATACCGAGAAGCCGTTGAATACACATGGCTCATCAAAAAACGCATAGGCTGTTATGCCGGACCTGTTCGCACTGGTCTCAGGTGCAGAGAGCTGTGCAGTGTCGCCGTATATCGGATCAGGCATCCTGTCAGGCTCATCGAACATGTTGTAGAATTGCGCAAGCGTGCCGTCGGAAGGTGCTGACGAAAGGTCACATACCTCTCCGCTCTTATCCATACTAAGGCTGACAGATGAAGGTCTCAGCTGAGTGTTCCTGCCGTTGACGATATTCTTTTTCCTGCCGGAAAGGATGATGTACACCGGCGTTTCAGTTACATCCAATGTGACTTTTCCGCCGCTTATCTCCAGTTTCTCAGTTGTTCCTTCCGCCAGTTCAGAAGGCACCGTCAGATACGCATTCGCCTTATTGTCCGCAGACACCGTGTGATCCTTCACGACTTTGTCCTCGCTGGTCGGTGACCATACGCACTTTATTATGTCGCCGTTCACTTTATCGCGGAACGTCAGCATGTCCACGCCGTTTTCAGATGTTTCGCTGACAAATTCCGCATTTTTCAGCACATTCGTCATGCAGGCAAGGTAATACCAAGCCTTTTTCTTGCTCCATGAGCCTTTCTGAGTGACGAGTCCGGAGTTGTAGTACACGCCCTCGCCCTCATCACGAAGCTGGAACTTGGTCACACGGTCAACGCCCTGAGCCATTGCTGCAAGGTAGAATCTCGCGCATCTCTGTGCGTATCTCAGCTGATACTTTTCATTTTCATGGTTGTCAACGCCTTCTGTCTCGCAGTCGGACATCGGGAGTTCAAACTCCGATATCCACAATTCCAGTCCCGGTGCATTATTGTCTATCCAGTCCTGTATCTCGGCAATGCGTCTGCGGAAACTGCTGTCTTCGACATTGGGCGTATCAGGTCCGAGGTGGATGTTGAGGATATCCACAGCAAATCTGCCGTCACTGCGGTTGTAGTCGAACCAGAGTTTCATCTCGTCAAGATACTGTATGAATGACGCCTCTGATGTGAGAAGTCCTCCGACGGCAAGCCGGAAATCCGGATCGGCATTTTTCACGCCGGCATTCGCTATCGTCCCCTCATGGCCGTCATAATCAGCCGAACACATCGCCGCCAGTTCATACGGTGTGAAATAGCTCGCCTTGCCTGACCAGCCCTTATTCGGCTCGTTGCAGTTTTCGAGAGCGTCCAGAAGTCCCATTCCGACCTTGACTTCCTGTGCATCGGTTATGTTTATCGTTGAGAGGTCGATGTCCTTGTTGCTTCCGTAGCGTGCTGCTACCTGATACATCGCCTGTGCATGTATCGCATAGCTTGCAGCATCCAGAGTATCATCGCCGGCTTTGACCGGTATCTCCGGAACACTCGCTGCTTCTCCGGTTATCACAGCACTGCCGCCCTGAAAGCAGGGGATGATGCTTATCCCCTGCGCCTTCATGGCGCTGTAATAGCTGTCCATATCGCCCCATGTCCCCTGCGTGAACTTAACCTTTCCGGAACTGTCCAGCAGCCAGCTCAGATTGTGATACTCGCGCACATTTCCGGCAGCCATTATAGCTGTCATGGGATCGTCTATGAACGCATTGAATCCGGCAGACTGTCCGGCTGTCAGAGGCACTCTCGAAGGAGCTGCCTTTGGCGCTGTCACTGCTTTCTGCGCATCAGACAGTTCCGATTCCTTATAGCCGTAAAGCGCTATCTCACTGACTCCGGAATCTCCTGCCCCTGTTCTGAAATACAGATATCTTGAAGCTTCCGGCTTTTCAATGGTGAGTTTCCGCCATGAGTTGTATTGATCCATAGTCTGCGCCGCTATATCTTTTCTGCTGAACGGTTCTCCCACTGAGACTGTCCATTCCGGAGTTCCGTTGGTGTCAAGGAAAGCGATGTCGGTAATGACATAGTTCGCACCAAAGTCGATGTAGAACGAATCTCCTCCGAACTCGGACTGCCAGTTCGGGTTCCAGTTCTTGCGGGAAGTCTCAGCGAAAACATCGCTGTCCACTTTCATGCTGTCGGGTGATGCAGGCACCTTGTCCTGATCGTCGAAAAGCTTGGAAGCGTCCGTCAGATGTCCGGCACCTATCCCCACCAGATTCTCGTCTCTTACTCTGAACTGTGTGATATCCAGCAGTGCCGGGACTCCGGCTGTCTCTTCGCCGGAAACAGAGGGGATATTCCCTGCGATCGGTGAGATCACGGCGGCTGCTGTCAGCACTGAAATAACTTGCTTTATACTCATGATGTCCTCCTTACATGTAAATTGCAATAATGCACCAAATCAATTATATCACTTCTGCATGTTTTTTTCAATAATCCACCCAAAAAATTCACAGAAAGTACAAATATCACATCAAAGCCTTCGCTTCGCACAATCAAACTTACTACTCGCCGTATAATTTAGCGGTTTTATTAAAAAACTCCTGTTTTTGGTGCATTTTTTATAAGCTTTTGAAAAAAATTAATAATTCGGACATTTTCTGCAATATCATCTATTGACATAAAACAGATTAGATGATAAGATATTATATGGTATTTTATATACTATATATACTATCGTTCATTTCTGCCGCGCTGTACTGTTATTTGTATCATCACGGCTTATAAGGAGCATCGGATGTTTGAACGCGCATTCCTATTTAACGGCATAGGCTCTAAACCGGAAAAGCTTCTCGTCAAGCTTCCGCCGGAACTCATGGATAAGTACGACTGCTATCTCGATGAAGCATTCAGCCGCCTTGGTCTTGACAGGGACATCGAAAAGAACTGCGGCTATGACGGCAGAGTTGCCGAATGGGTGATCTCGCTCATATGCGACAGAGTGGTCTATGAATACTACCTGTCCAAAGGCATCTTACCTGATATCGGTGCAGGATACAGTTCAGGCATAGTCAGCATCAGCGGATGCTTCGGCTCTGTCAGCCACGAATTTGCACATGATATCATAATGATGAACCGCGCAACTATGAGATGTCTTGACGAGAACGGTGAAAAGCTGGATATGGGCATTGTCATCGGCTTCTCCTACAACACGGCTCAGGAAGTCCTCGGCGACAGGTTCACGCCGGATGAGCTCATCATCGGTGCCGGCAATTCCAAGTTCCATATCATGATCTGCGGAAAGGCAGATGCAGTGGAAAAAGCTCTGGAGCTCTGCCTCAGCGAAGGTGCTCTGAAGGTATTCAGCCTCGGTACGGGCGTAGCCTATCACCACCCGATAATGAAAAAATACTCGAAGGAGTATGTGGATCTGTGCGGCAGTGTAAAATATGCCGATCCGAGATTCCCGATACTCTCTATTTTTGACTACCGGATCATGACTTCCGGAGACGATATAATGAAAGAGAATCAGCTCAATGTATATACTCCCATACGCTGGGACAATGCTCTGAAAGAGCTGGAAAACATGGGCGTAAGAGAATTCTTCGACGTCAGTGCCAACGGCGCTGTCAGCAAATTCTCGCGCCTGAGCAGAAAATGCAAAATTTATACCCTTGAGGATGTTTATTCCGGGGATATATAAATTTTTCATAGAGACAATACATAACTTTTTGGAGGCTTTTATAATGAAAGAATTAACACCTGAGATCAGAGAAGAGATCAAGGACATGATCTTCGATTACTACGCTGAAGAATGTGAAGTTGACAGATCAGAGATCACAATGGATACCAATCCTCAGGAGGATCTGGGAAGCGATTCACTCATGTTCGTTGAGCTCATCGAAATGACTGCCGAGAAGTACGATCTGGACATCAAGCTCCAGAGCATCGGTAAGTACATGCTCAAGTCACCTATGGACACAATGAGCAGCGTTGTTGATATGTTCTGCAAGATCTATCAGTACGGAAACGATATCGTAAATCAGTGAGGTAAGAATGGTTTCAGTTTTATCAGAGCTTCACGCCGAAGATAATATCGCCGTTCTGACTATCGACAACGGTCCGAAGAATCTGCTTACAGAGCCGGAATTTATAGACCGTAAGGAGCTCCTTGACTGGCTGGACAAGAATCCCCAGACAGGAGCTCTTGTCATTACAGGAAAAGGACGGCATTTCTCCCACGGCGCTGATGTTTCAAAATTCGGAGAAGCCGGCGGCAGCGAGCTTTCCGGCAAGCTTGAAAAAGCAAGAGAACTCCTCCGCACTATCGAACGCCTTCCCATCATTACTGCTGCCGCTGTCAACGGCGGATGCTTCGGAGGCGGTCTTGAGATAGCACTCAGCTGTCAGTTCCGCATCGCATCCCCTTCAGCTTTCCTCGGTCTGACCGAGATAATGCACGGAGTAGTCCCCGGCATGGGCGGCATGGAACGCCTTGCACGTCTGCTGGGAAAAGAAAAAGCCATAAAGATGATAATGGCAGGCGAAATGATCTCCGCTAAGGACGCTCTCAGCATGGGACTGGTCACTGCTGTAAGTGAGCAGAAAAATCCCCTTGAAGAGACTATGACTTTCGTAAGGGAACTTATCAGCGGCAAGTCAATGGCGCAGATAAACGCTATCGTGAACACCGTAAATGAGGCATTCGATGATATCGAAGATCCTTCTAAGGGCAGATTCGAAGCCGCTCTTGCGGAGGCGCACAGATAATGATACGCACCACATACAGCCTCACCGTCAGAGGCTATGAACTCGATTCCTTCGGACATGTGAACAATTCGGTCTATCTCCAGTATTCTGAGACCGCACTCTGGAATTTCTTCAAGGTCAGCGGTCTGCTGGATGTGATACTCGGCATGGACCTCTTCCCTGTCATTCTCGAAAGCAAGCAGAGGTATATGCACGAGCTCCGTCTCCTCGACGAAGTTGAGATAAATACCGAACTCAGCTGCACCGGCGGCATCGTTACATATAAGCACACCATGATAAACAAGAACACCGGTATGATCTCCTGCAAGGTCACCGGCAAACTGGTATACGTCAACAAGGAACGCATCATCTGTGACGTTCCGGATGAAATAAAGGAATATCTGGAGAATAATGAAAATGAAGATCGACAGCGGTGAATTCGTCACCTTCGTCACTGGCGCAGAGTCAGTATCCGAGCTTCTCGGCAGCATGGAGAGCCTCGGCAGTCCGTGCGTACTTATCGTAAAAACAGGCGCTTCCTTCAGTGCGGACGCTGCATTCCCGGCTGATATCCCGTTCATCACTGCTATTGCTGCTGATGAAGGACAGTTCCCGGAAAAAGCCGGCGATGTATTCGATATCCTTCTCACATCAGAAGAGGCTGAGGGATATGCCGAAAAGCTTTTCAAGGATAAAACCAAATTCCAGGCGGATCAGATAACCGCCTGCTTTATAGCCGCAAGGCAGGGCAAGGATGTGCTCGGCTGCGAGTCAAGAGCATTCTACCGCCTTATGGAAGTAAAAAACAATTCAGCAGAGGGAGGAAGCACCAATGAGTGAGAGCACCATGATACTCACTGAGGAAAACGGCATCCTCAGACTTACTATGAACGCACCTTCCAACAACCTGATGACCGCAGATTTCTTCCGCGATTATGAGGCAGTCATGGCTGAGATAGAAAACCGTGCAGGCGACAAGTCCGTGAAAGGTCTTATCATCTGCGGCGCAGGCCGTCATTTCAGCACCGGCGCTGATGTTGCAGCACTGGCTGACCGTTCTGCTGATGAGGCTTATGACGATGCTGACGGAAAGCTGCCGGCAGGTCATATCCGTCAGAAGCACTATTTCACTTTCCTCCGCAGTCTCCCCTTCCCGACGGTAAGTGCCGTAACAGGTTTCTGCATCGGTTCGGGCAGTGAGATAGCGGTGAACTGCCACTACAGAGTCATCGAAAAGGGCGCAAGGATAGGTCAGCCCGAATCCACATTCGGAATTCTTCCCGCACTCGGCGGCGTTGCAAGGACAATTGAGATATGCGGCATGAAAAATGCCTACGAACTCGTTATGTCCGGCGAACTCATCCCTGCTGAACAGGCTTATGAACTCGGCTGGGCTGATATTTTCGCCGGCAAGAAGCAGAGCATCCCGGAGGCTGAGAAGCTCATAGAGTTCATCGCTGAAAAAGGCGGTTTCACTCCCGAAGCTCACCGCAGTTTCATCAAGCTCTACAAGGAGGAGTCTGTATGAATATCGGACTTATAGGATACGGCAAAATGGGCAGGGATATATTCGCACTGCTTTTCGACAAACTCGCAGATGCGGATATCACTGTGCTTGAGATATACGGCGCTGAGGAGAATACCGCCGCCGTCATCAAAACGCTTGACAAGGGACTCAGAAGAAAAAAGCTCACACAGGAACAGTATGACCGCAAGCTCGGTGCTTTCCGATTCACGGATAAGGCTGAGGACCTGAAAGACTGCGATCTCGTTATAGAAGCCATATTCGAGGATATAGGCGCCAAGAGATCGGCTTTCAGCCGCGTTGCGGATGTCGTATCGGATAAATGCCTGCTCCTTACCAACACTTCTTCCCTGAGCATTCCTGAGATATTCGAAAACATCCCGCACAAGGAGCGCTGCTTCGGTCTCCACTTCTTCTATCCGGTAAAACTCTCAGGCTTCACTGAACTTAACATACTCCCGGAGAATACCGCTGAGAATATCGAAACTGCACGCAGGCTCGTTTCCGACTGCGGCAAAAAGCCCATAGTGTTCACCGGAAAGTATCACATATACCTGAATCAGATACTCTCCTGCATGGTGGCTCACGCTATCTATCTCCGTGACACTCTGGATGTGTCCGTCAGCGAATTACAGGCTCAGTTCTCAGAACTCTATCCCGTTGCTGACGCTTTTGAAGTGCTGGACAGCATCGGTCTCGGTCTCATGTCAGGTGATCCGGATAATTTCCGCATATCCCGCAATGAAGGGCTGCTCAGATACAGCTGCGATAAGATGAATAAGTGGATAGCGGAAGGCTGTCCGAAAGAGCCGGGAAGTTTCCTCGGATTCATTGGCGAGCGCATATCCGATACCGGAAATAACTGCGATAATGCGGCTCTCAGCATGACTGCCCTGATACTCAATGAGACTGTCAATGCCCTTGAAGACAGCACGGAGAATTCTCCTGAGCTGCTCTGTGAAGCTGTGCAGGATACTCTCGGAATAGCTGAAAGTCCGGCTCATTATTATAATAAGTACGGCGCAGAAGCTTTATTCGCTGAACTTGACAGACTTTCCGCAGTTTCCGGATTCGGTTCATACCAGCATAAGGAAAAGGCTGTCTGGGATAAATATTTTCTTTGATAAGAATAGAGGTATAAATATGAAAAAAGTTGTAATCACCGGTATCGGTGCAGTCACTGCCATCGGAAATACCGCATCCGAGTACTGGGAAGGCCTTATCGCCGGGAAATGCGGCATGAAGACTTACACCCGCATCCCCACAGAAGGTCACGATACTACAGTTGCTGCCGAAGTTGATGATTCATTCGAGGCAGAAGCTGCAAAGTACTGGAAAAAACGCCAGCTCAACGCCACTACCACCACTACCCGCATGGGACTTGCATCCGCCGGAGAAGCTGTTGCAGACAGCGGTCTTGACAGCGGCGAATATGACGGCAGACGTGTCGGCGTCATCTACGGCGTTATAGACAATTCCTTTGAGGACTATGAGCTTGAAAAGAAGCTCAATATCACCCTCAAGAAGATGCCTAATGAGCTCCCGGCTCTGGTATCTATCAGATACGGCTTCACCGGACCTTCTTTCAATGTAAGTACTGCGTGTGCTTCTTCTGCTTATGCTATCGCACTTGGAAAGCAGTTCATCGAGAGCGGTCTCTGTGATGTTGTAGTTGCAGGAGGCATATCAAATACTGTAACACATCTCGTTATAAGCGGCTTCAATCAGCTGCTGGCAATGTCTGTGAATCCCGATCCCGATACAGCTGCACGTCCGTTCACAAAGAACCGCGACGGCTTCATCATGGGCGAAGGCGGCGGCACTGTCATCCTCGAATCAGAAGAATCCGCAAAGAAGCGCGGAGCTAAGATCTACTGCGAACTCGCTGGAGCTTCAATGTGCGGCGAGGCGTTCAACCTTACTGCTCCCAAGACAGACGGCGTAGGCATGGCTGAGTCCATGAGAATGGCTCTCGACAACGCAGGCATCTCCCCTGATGCTGTTGACTACATAAACGCCCACGGCACTTCCACAGGTCTTAACGATCTCTATGAGACAAAGGCTGTCAAGGAGGTATTCGGTGAAAGAGCATACGATATCCCAATGTCATCAGTAAAGGCTTCTATCGGTCATACTCTCGGCGCCGGCGGTGCTCTTGAAGCTATCGCCTGCATCAAGGCAATGGAGACAGGCATCGTTCCTCCTACTATCCACTATGACGAACCCGATCCGGAGCTCGACCTTAATTACGTCCCCAATAAGCCTCAGCAGCACGAAGTGAATGTTGCTATCTCCAATTCCTTCGGCTTCGGCGGACACAATGCTACTCTCGTACTCAAAAAGTACGAAGCGTGATGAAAGGATATTGAATAATGCCTATTGCACAGATGAAGACCAACTACCGTTTCAGTGATCCTGAGACAAAAACTCAGTTCCTCAGCGAATCCGCCAAGGAACTCTCGGCATTGCTCCGCAAGCCTCTTCCGGCTGTGATGGTGATGCTGGATGACTGCTCGATGTATATGAACGAGTCTGATGATACTGTATTCTTCGCGGAATTCAGATACATACTCCCGGCTGAATGCGCCGATGACAAGGCAGGCTTCCTGAAGGAACTTGCAGACCGCATGCTGGAACTCATCCGCAGATATACAGCCGTCGATCCGTACCGCATATATATGCAGTTCACCGAAATGACGCGCGAAGGCGCTTGGCGGTACACCGGCTGACCGAACTGTATCACCATAAACTTATAGGAAAGGAACAGATAAATATGAAATGGGCTATCAGAGACCTTTTGAATCCGGTCGTAACACGTTCGCTCCTTTACGGAAGCGATCCCTTTGATCTGGAGTACATACTGAAAAAAGTTGACGCTATAAAAGCTATGAGCGGCAAGAAGATACAGGAAGTCTGGCTCGGCGAATGGCATGAGAAGATCGACCGCTATACCGAACTCCTTGAAAAGGCAGAAGCTGCCGGCAGACACATCGCTGCAAGAGAATATGCAAAGATGATAACTCAGTGCCATTATGCCTGCTTCATGATAAACATCGAAGACCTGGAGCACAAAAAGGCGATATACAGCGGACTTGTTGAAAGCTACAAGCGCTATATCAGCCATTGCAGCAACAAGGTGGAGTATATCGAAGCTGATACAGAATTCGGCAAGGTACCGGCTTATATCCATTATCCCGATGACGGTTCAAAGGATAAGTATCCCGTTGTCCTCACTTACTCCGGCATCGGCAGCTGCAAGGAAGAGCTTGAAATGCTCGCTGCTCCTCTCAATGAGCGCGGCATTGCTGTCATCACTCCCGATATGCCCGGCGCAGGTGCTGCTATCATCGACAACAACATAAAGTGCGGCGGTCCTCAGATAGAAGCAGCTTTTGAGGCACTGTTCAGATTCATTGATGAGCATCCGAAGCTTGACGGTGAGAATATGGCTAATTTCGGTCTCTGCATGGGCGGCGGATATGCTTTCCGCGCCACTGTAAAGCGTCCGTCTGTCAAGGCTTGCGTAAGTCTCTTCCCACTGCTCATGAATTTCGCAGACCAGGGCAGCATACCGGTATGGATGAAGCGCGGTAAGTGGAGCAGCTACCAGTACAGTGACGATTACCTCGAAGGCATGAGAGTGCTCGAAGAGGGTACTCATAATGTTGACTTCCTCATGGCTTACAGCGATGACGACAACTGGATGAGCCCTGAAGCTACTCAGAAACTCTGGGACAAGGCTTGCGGCCACAAGGAAAAGATATACATCGCAGACAAGCCTTCATACATATCAGAAGAGACCATTATGCACGCTATGCCCGTTGGTGAGCAGTATCACTGGGTAAAGCATGAGGCAGCCGATTTCATCGCTGCAAGACTTCTGGGAGGTAATAAGTGATGCAGGAAAATTTCTTCAGCTATTATTCTAAATACGCAGAGACAACTCCCGACAAGGTGCTCCTCAGAATAGATGAGAACGCCCTCACCTACAGGGAATTCATGGAAAAGACTGCTGTGCTCGGCTCAGGCATGAAGAAGCTGGGCATCGGTGAGGACGACAAGGTCGGCATCTGCATGCCAAACAGTATCGAATGGTACCTTGTGTTCTGGTCAGCTGTTAGGATAGGCGCTCAGCCCGTTCCCATGGATCCTCAGAGCGGTTCTCTGGAGCTTTCACGTCTCATACCGGCGACAACTTCAAAGGTACTTTTCGTATCCGAAAAGTACCGCAATAATAACATAATCGCTGCTGTCAGTGAACTCGTTACCGGAAAGACAGACCTCAGCAAAGTCATCTGCTTTGCTCCGGAGGAAGCTGTTCCGGAAAACGATACTTATGTATCAGCTGACAGATTCGTATCTGAATACTGCGGCAGCGAGTGTGAGATATATGAGCCTGAGTACCTGCACACAATGTCTCTCGCCTGCACATCAGGAAGCACCGGCACTCCTAAGATACTCTCAGTTCCTTCCGGCGGATTTCTCTCCACTCAGAAGGACATGGGCGATTACCTCGGCTTCACATCCGACGATGTGATGATGCTCGGCATGACACTTTATCATCAGGGCGGATTCGGAATGGGCCTCCAGATGGCGCTTAAAGGCGGTACAGTCATGTATCAGCCCCAGTTCAATCCCATCAGCTTCCTTGAGACAGTCCAGAAGTACAGGATCAATATCATCCAGCTCACTTCCACTCTTGCAAAGGTGCTGCTCTCGACTCCGGATTTCGACAAGTACGATCTTTCCAGCGTCCGCATATGCTACTTCGCAGGAGAAGTTCTCCCCAAGGAGATAGCTGATACATTCATTGAAAAACTCGGCATCCGCGTAATAAATATCATCGGTTCCTCCGAGACCTGTACTATGGTCGTATGGGATTCCGCTATCGACAACGGCACTGATCCCAGCGATTTCAAGAAGCTCTATTTCACCGATTACCGCGTCATAAACGAGAAACGCGAGGATGTTCCGGAAGGTGAAGTAGGTGAACTGTGTGTGTACACAGACGGCGTTATCACCGACTATTTCGGCAACCCTGAACTCTCGGCAGAAAAAATAATCACCGACGAGCAGGGCAGACGCTGGTTCTGCACCGGTGACCTCGTAAACAAGCTTCCCGGCGGCATAGTCAGATTTGCCGGCAGAAGCAAGCGCATAATCAAGCGCGGCGGAAATCTCGTTCACGCTGAAGAGGTAGAAGCATGCCTGCTCACTCATCCTAAGATAGCTGCCGCTGCCGTTACAGATGAACCGCATCCTGTTATCGGTCAGCAGATAGTTGCGTACATCCAGCCCAAGGGCGATGAGAAGGTCACCCGCGGTGAACTTGCCCGCTATTTCGACGGCAAGCTCTCTGCTTATAAAGTTCCCGACAAGGTCATCCTCGTAGAAGAGATACCAAAGGACATCGGCAAGATACAGTTCAAATACCTGAGAAAAAAGGAGTATAAATAATGAATAATCTTAACTGGGACGAATTCGTTCAGAATATTTCAGACTATGTCGGCGTTGACAAGGAAGAGATCACACGCGATACCGACGTTTATGATGATCTCTACCTCGATTCACTGGGACTCTTCGGTCTCGGCTCACAGATAACCGAGATCTATGGTCTCAATGTTCCCCTTTCACTGGTAGCTTCTATCAGCAAGGTCGGAGAGATATTCGATCTGCTCAACGAAAAGGGCACACCTGTCGAGGAATAAGAGATGATACTTTTCTTTCTTCCCCATGCCGGCGGCTCGGCAAAGAGCTACAGTTCCTTCAAGCGCTTTCTGCCGAAGGAACTGAAGGTCGTTCCCATGGAGCTTTCCGGACGTTTCACACGTTCCGGAGAACCCATGCTCGACACTGTATCAGACTGTGCCGCTGATCTTCTGGAAAAACACGGTGATCTGCTCAAAAGCGATGACTACGCCATTTTCGGACACAGCATGGGCACTCTGCTGACCTGTGAACTTGTACGTCTGGCAAAAGCGGAAGGTATACACTCGCCTTCTCACATTTTCCTTTCCGGACGCTGTGCGGCTGATGAGGACATACAGTGCTTCAAAGGCTCTGTAGAAGCATCAGACGAGGAGATAGTTTCATTCTTCTCTGCAAACGGACTTGCGGACAAGCCGGTGATCCCGGATGAAGAGCTTATAAAAATGCTCAACCGCAATCTGTGTACAGATGTCAGAATGGCTGACAGCTACAGACTGAAAGCGGAAGAGCTTGACTTCGGATGTGATATCACTGTATTCTACGGCACTGATGATCCCATGCTAAACGGGCTTGATATGCAGGGCTGGGGACGCTTTACGTCCGGCAGCTGTGATACTTTCCCCATGAGCGGCGGTCATTTCTATTACCAGCAGCATAAAGAGGAGATTTGCAGGATAATTTCTGAAAAACTTCATATGTAAACTAAAAGGGAGGCTGAGTCAGCCTCCCTTATTTTTATTGTTTATTCTTGCCGGCAAGTGACTTTACAATGTACTTGCCGCAGAGCTGACGGCTCTTTCCTACGTTGAACACATGCTCGTGGAAAGTCCTGTCGATAGTCTCGCGGTACTGCTCTTTATTGGCGAGCATCTCGGCGATAGTATCATTTACAGCGCTGATATTGTCAGTTTCAAGCTCACGTCCTATGACGCTTCTGAGCGTGATATTTATGGGCTTGGTCTTTATCTTGTCCCACTCTGGGTTCATTACCTTCATCGGAGTGTTGATGAACAGCACGGGACGCTTTGTAACGAATGCGAATTCCCATGAGATATCCGACCAGTCGGTAATGAGGATATCGGATTCCATTATCGGGTTATTGGACGAGAAGTCCGTCTGTATCTCGATGTTGCTGCTGGAAGCGAACTTTTCCTTCATTATCTCGAACTTTTCGGGTTCATGGCGTACCTGCTGGGGATGCGGACGGACGATTATCTGATAATCGGTCTTTGCAAGTTCAGACAGGATGTCGTCAATGCAGGAATCAATGATATTGTCCGGCTGCCATGAAGGAGCAATGAGTATCTTAGGCACTTCATTCTCCGCATGTTCGGTGCTTTCGAATTTCTCGACCAGTTCATCTATGAGCGGATATCCTGTCTCTATCATGCGCTTCTTGGGAGTGCCGTAGAGTTCCTCGGAATCACGGAGCTCGTTCACACAGTCGATGCCTACTGCAAACACGGTATCGTACCAGTCCAGTGCTCCCTTTCTGAGAGTGAGGGCTGTGCTTCCCATGCCGTGGAATGCGTATACATATTCCACATTCTTTCTGACACGCGAACGCTTGATGTGGTACTTTTCAAGGTCGGGCATGGTCATAACGCACATATCGCAGTCCAGTCTCATGAAAAGAGCTATGAGCTTGCTGTTTGAACCGATGTAGTAGGGATGTATCTGCGGGCGTGTATCCTTGAATATCGCGTCATCCGGATCGCTGGTAACGTAATGTATGTCCAGGTCGGAGTGTTCGCAGATATAGTCTATCATACCTGCATAGTACTTGTAGAATCCGCTCTGCTCTGAGTAGAACATGAGCTTCATATTCTGTACTCCGAAGAATTTCTTGTAGTCTTCCTTTTCACGGGAGCTGTTTGCCTTGAATACCTTCTCCTTTTCGATGCGCTGTTCGTTCATCTTGTTGAGGTACTCATAGTCCACATACTTCTTGGGAGGCATGCAGAGATTTACCAGCATCATTACGGGAATAGCGAAGAGGTTTCCGAATATCCAGTAGAGACCTACACCTGTAGGAACAAGGAAAGTGAAATACGTTGAGAACGATACCATGAACACGGTAGTCAGTATCTTGTTCATATTTCCCTGTGCCATCTGAAGGATATTGATCTTATTCTGAACGATACAGAGCAGCCATGCGCTGAGTCCCGAGAAAAGCGGTATCAGCAGCAGCTTGTCGAAGTGTTTCAGCGAAGGTGTCTCGCTGAGGTCTATACCAAGGAATCTGGTCTTGAACTGTGCGATATCACTTAGCACATTAGCAGCTGAATCAAAGGAGCTGTATGCACCTTCACGGACCTGACGGATTATTTCAGTCTGGTATTCGCTGTCTTCGGTCTTGGTGCTATGGACTACATTTATCAGCCAGTCTTTCAGGCTGTCGATAGTTGAAGCATCTATCTGAAGCATGAATGAAAGCGGACGGTAGATAACATATACAAGTCCCAGTACCAGCGGTATCTGTATCAGAAGCGGTACTGAACCGAGTATCGGGTGATAGTGGTACTTTTTATAGAGCTTCAGACGCTCGTCTGCAAGCTTGTCCTTGTCGTCTATGTACTTGATCTTTAGCGCGTTTTCCTCCGGCATCATCTTTACCATGTTGATAGAGTTTTTCTGGGTAAGGAGATTCAGAGGGAACAGCAGGAATTTAGTGAAAAGCGTGAATACGATTATGCTGAGGCCGTAACTGTGTATGATATTGTATATCACACTCATTACCCAGCCCAGCGCTGTACCTAAATATGACATGGCGGCAGTACTCCTGAGAGTTTATTCTTTGTCGTCGTCATCGTCAGCGAGAAGATCGTCAGCTGTTATAACGTCCTTTTCGCCGTCGTGAAGTGCATTTATCTCATCTGTGCTGATAGCCTCTACTTCTTCTTCCTTCTTTTTCTTGACCGCTCTCTTGAGCTTGCTCCAATAGATAGTAAAGAATGTACCAGCGCCTACAACTACAGCTGTAGCTATCTGGATGATGTAAGTGGTCGTCGCCGGATCAATATACATTGAAGCTGATGTAACCATTGTTATTATTCTCCTTTTTCTTTCTTAAAAATAGTATGTCGGTTTTCATACAGATATAATTTTATCACAGCGCAACTGCAAAGTCAAGGATACAGCCTTCAATTGAGCGAATTGACTAAAATATATCTATGGCGGCACGGCTATTCGTGCTATTTACGGCTGTTTATCGCTGTCCGTGCGTTCCCATTGACCAAAGTCTCTGGCGTCTCCGGATATTTTGTATATGGATTTCTCCACCATTCGTCCGTAACCGGAAAACCAGTAAGTACACATGTACCTGTCAGGCGGATCACTCATACCGGCTATGTCGTTCACCGAGTAGCCTGCTCCGCTTCTGTCTGCGCCGGCATATTCAAGTATGCTTGCCGGGATGTTGTCCGTGCTTATGGGCGTGTAGCGATCGTACTGTATAGGTGCTTTTTCTGCATTTGCAGGCTTTATGGCAATAGCAGTCACCAGCTGTTCATCAAGATCGTTGTTGTATCCGCAGAGCTCACGAGGTGCACGGGCGTGGTCGCCCATTACTATGATAGTCGTGTTATCATATATGCCAAGCCTTTTCAGTTCGTCGAAATAGTAGAAAAGTATCTCGAAATCGCCTCTTGTTGTGCTGTATTCATCCGGATACTCCGAGCTGTCAAAAAGGTCCACAAGTCTCTGGTCCACATTGTGGGAACAGTTCAGATGTATGAACGAGAACGTGGGGCTCTCACTGTCCGCATCAAGCCCGTTCTCCATGAGATTGCGGCGGTACTTCAGATCTACTTCCACACCGTTTGCACAGGGGTGAAGGTCGTCCAGAGATGTATCAAAGCGCCGCATGTCCCTTGCAAAATTCGCTCCCATCCAGTAGCGGATGTTATGTTTCAGGATGTAGGGTGAGAATTCCGCAGCCGAAAGTCTTGCCATCATCTCCACAACGCCCTTGTGGCGGAAATAGTTCATGCTCACGCTGTCTTCGCTGCATTCAACTATATTGTCACACTGTCCGGAAAGCTGCGCAGGACTTCCTACGGTAGTCATGCCGTCAGGTATCAGGTTTATGGAATAGCCCTCATTCTTCAGCCGCTGAGTGAGCGTGTCTCCGGTCCATGCGTCATTTACATAGTCGAACCATTCCTCGTCGGTATACTGCTTGTTCGTCAGGAGCTGCGGAACTACCGGGAATGTGCTCGTTCCGTGGGAGACTGCATTCTGATAGAAGGTGAATCCCTCGAATTTCTCAGCCGCATCCGGGTACCTCTCAAGCACTCCGTCCATCCAGTAGCTGTCAAGTCTGTCCGTCAGGAACACGACTATATTGCTCTCTTTTGAAAGCGAGAAGGTAGGCTTATAGGAAAGGTATTCCCTGTGTATGCCCTCATATTTTCCGAGATCCGTGCCTGCCAGTGCAACGCCGGAAGCTGCCGCCTGCCCAGCGCAGATGACGGCTGCTGCCGATATAGCTACTCTGCTGCCTCTCAGCAGTCCGCGCAGTTTTCCTTCCGGGATCAGGAACGACGCGATGTATATCACAGTCGGCAGAAGCGCGGCTGTGAACCATATCACAGTATCCAGCACCACATCGCCTTTGTATTCGCTGTACCTCATGTCATTCGGCCGCAGTACAGGTGTGTCGTTGAGGAAAAGCTGCTGTATACATCCTGCCAAAAGCAGACCTGAAAACAGACAGATGCCTATCCTGCACGGTACCTCACCTGCAAGCAGGAGCAGATTGAGTATCAGTGCCAACAGAAGTGTCCCGGCGGCGGATGCAGCCAGCAACGGCAGAAGTATGTATCTGAACTCAACGGTGAATGCTGCCTGACAGCTGCAATAAAGTCTGAGCGGTTCAAAGAGCAGCAATGTGAAGCTGAGTGCAGCACTTACGATGAATATTATCGCTTCTATGCGTTTGCTGAAGCGGTCTCTGAGCTTTTTTCTTCCTTTCATGGATAATTCCCCCTATAACGATCAAGACCGCCGCAACCGATGCAGCGGTCTTTGTTTCTATATCATTCTGCTTGATATCCGGTCATTTATTCGTGATCGGGCTGTGCTTCCCAGTTGTCAAAATCCCTTGCGTTTCCGGTTATCTTGTAAAGAGTCTTATATGTTACTTTTCCATATCCACCCCAGAGATATGTCTGCATGTATCTGTCAACATGAAGATCGTTCTCATAGATCTCTCTGTAGGAATAACCGGGATAATCTGTGTAATAATCGCCGTAAGGCTTGCAGAGTTCCTTGTAGTCAAGACCGGCGTAGTCGATTATGCTTGCGCCGAAGAAGTCGTTGGAAAGCTCTGCTGTGCTGTTTATTTCAAGCGGTCCGGATGCTGAGCCGGCAGGTTTTATCAGGATGCCTGTAGTGATCGCGCTGTCAAGTCCGTCCTTGTGTTCCTTTTCTATCTCAACAGGTGCTCTGCCGTGGTCACCCATGATGATTATGGTGCTGTTGTCATAGACGCCGAGTTCCTTCATCTGCTGGAAGTACTCGAAAAGTATCTCGAAATCGCCTCTGCCGGTAGCCAGATTAGATGTGGGCTCATCCTTGTCATAGAGGTCGATGATATCTCTGTTGGTGTCGTGGAAACCGTTGAGATGTGTAAATGTGAAAGTCTTGTTGTCATTGTCAGCATTCAGACCGTGTGATCTGAGATAATCGTAGTAGGCAATGTCGGATGCTGCACCCACTGTCATGGGGACCTGATCTTCGATCTCGCTGTCATACACTACAAAGCGTGATGAAAGGTCTGCACCGAGTCCGTTGGTGATATCGCTCTTGAAGCTGTAGGGTGCAAGACGTGAAAGTGAAAGTCTTGTCATAGTGGGAACGATGCCGCCCTCACCGAGATAGTTGATGTGAAAATCATCCTTGCTGCATTCGCAGATATTGGCACACTGACCTTCAAGCTGACCGATGCTGCCGTAAGTCGTGAGGCTGTCTATGAGAAGATTTGCATCGTATCCGTTCTTTGTGAGGATCTTTGAAACTGTATCCCCTTCCCATGACTTGCTTATGTAATCAGCCCACTCCTGACCGTCGTAAAGATTCATGGTCAGCATCTGCGGAACTGACGGGAAAGTGCTTGTGGAATGAGCTACATTGTTCTGATAGAATGTGAATCCGTCCAGCTTTTCATTCACTTCCGGATACTTATCGAGCATATCGTCCATCCAGTTGCTGTCAAGTCTGTCTGTGAGGAAAACTACGATATTCCCCTCTTCAGAGAGCGACATTGCCGGTTTATATGAAAGATAGCTGGTATACTGCTTGTTGTACTTGGAAAAGTCGGCTGTTGCGAAGGAACTCATAGTGCCGGCAAACTGCATTATAAGAACTACGGCAGATATGTAAGGTATAGCCATGCCGTCGCCGAGATGCAGCAGTTTGTTCTTAGGGAGCAGCTTTCCGAGTATGGAAAGAATAAGCGGAAGCACCGAAACGGTGATGAAGATCACCATATTCATTATAGTAGAGAAGCTGTGATCGTTGTACTTTGCATCAGCACCTGTGAGTGAGACCATTCTGCCGTTGAGCAGAAGTGCCTGAAGGTAACCTGCGAGCATAGTTCCGAAAAGCAGGCGTGATACGAACGTGTAAAGCGGCTTCCATATGAGCAGCAGAAGGTTGAGCAGGACGATCAGTGCAGCCGCTCCTGTAAGAGCCGTAAGGAGCATAGGCACTGCTGCCGTCTTGAAGGAAACTATGAATTCTCTCTGATTTCCCATAAAAATATCCGCTGCCGGGAAAAAGAAAAGCGTGAAGCTGAAAGCGACGCTGAGAAGTATTATCAGTGCTTCAGTCTTTTTGGTGAATTTCTTTGGCTTTTCAGCCTTTTCGTTCTTTGCAGCTCCGACTGCCGGAGTGCTTGTTTCTTGTTTGCTCATTATTCCTCTCCTATTTTGTATAATTTTTACCAGTATCTACACTGCGTTTAAAACGCTACATTACCTATTCTATCACATTTGTCAGGCATTGTCAAGGAAATAACGAAATATGAGTCGTTTCTTCTTTTTATGGTACGCTGTTGACAAGATCTGAAGAAAAATATATAATGATGTGAGAGAAACAATGAGTTCGCACGTCTAATATACAGAAAGGACTCAAGGGGAGGAGGGCCTATGGATACAGGTGCAGAAAGCTACCGCCGTTATCTTGACGGAGATGACAACGGCATCGTCGATATAATCCGCGATTACAAAGACGGATTAACGCTGTATCTCTGCGGTATAACAGGAAATATCTTTTCCGCAGAAGATGCAATGGAAGATACATTTTTCAAAATAGTTACAAAAAAGCCGCGTTTTTCGGAAAAAAGTTCCTTTAAAACATGGCTGTACTCCATAGGCAGAAATACCGCGATAGACAGCATGCGAAAGCGCTCTCGCCTCTCTGACTCCCCCATTGAGGATATAAGCGCTGCCGATGAAACTGCCGATCTTGAGCGGAACTACCTTAAAGAAGAACAGAAGATAGCTATCCATAAAGCCATCTCGTCCCTGAACCCCGATTACAGACAGATCCTCCATCTCATTTTTTTCGAAGGGTTCTCAAACGGCGAAGCTGCTGATATAATGCGAAAAGGCAAAAGACAGATAGAAAACCTGCTGTACCGCGCCAAAAGTGCTTTAAGATCAGAACTTGAAAAGGAGGGATTCGTTTATGAGATCGTATAAAGAGATAGCCGATCGTGTTCTTGAGAGAAGAGACGAATACCTCGCTGAAAAGAAAAAGAAGCGTGCAGCTCTGATACGCGGTATCTCAGCCGCTGCCGGCACAGGTCTTATGCTTATGGTCGGCATAGGATTATGGCAGAACTCCGACATCCGCAAGGCGGCACCTTCACAGCACGAAAATCAGTACATTATCACCGAATATACCACGGAAGATGCTCCGGATACCACTTCACCGGATATCACCGGAACTGAAACAGTTTCCACGGATATCGTGACCACCGTAACAGAACCGGCTTCTGAGTCTGCTTCCTCCCCTACAGGCAGCTCAAAGGACGAAACTGTAACGACCACGACCGCAAACAGCACTTCCACAACTCCTGCATCCACTCCCGAAGGCACTGACGTCCCGACTTCCACAAGCACATCGACCGGCACTTCCCACAGCGGAACTTCCGCTTCCGGGACAGCGTCCCATGTCCGCACGACCACATCAGTCGTGACAACAGGACGTTCAACTGCGACCGCAACACATACAACACGGCGAACTACTGCTACAGGCACGACTACCACAAAGCAGACGACTACCGCCGCTACCACGACCAAGCAGCATCAGACGACCACGACCACAAACATGACACATCCGTACAGTACTACAACTATCACCCAGACCACTACCAGGTACTACACTTATGCCACTTCTACGGAATGGTTCACCACAACTACTACGACTGCCATCTACACATGGCACACAACCACTACGACCACTACAACAGTCACAACTATCTGGTACACGTCCACTCTGGCGACGAATGTGACAACACCGCCGGAGGAGATATATACATGGTTCTATTACGACGGCTACAGGTACGATATAGAAGATAGCTATGAAATGATCAACTCAGCACTGGACGTTGCAGCACCCATAGGTCATGTTGATCCGGATGTCAGGTCTGATCCGTATACCGGTCTGCTCGTTCCCAACAGCATCGACGTCTATAAGATACCAAATGTTGATCCATATTACGCGGTCGCCATAAAATTCACGGAGAACTGGGAACACAGAGGTCACCTGCTGGCTTACCGCAATTCATACCGTATCGGAGAACCTCCTGATACCATTAATGATCTGATAGACGGATTAGGACTTACAACCGAAGCAGCCGGCTTCACAGCCACGCTTGAGGACGGTACCAGCAAGTACTACGACAAGTATAAATTGCAGCAGATACTGGACATTATCAAAAGCGCCGGAAGGAGCGACAAATATATATGGGAGTGTCCGCTTATCATCAGCATATCCACCAGATATACAAAGTCACCGATAATCCTCCGTATAGATGAAGAACACATATACGCCCAGGCGTTCAGCGGCTACCCATTCTCGATAACTCCAGAACAATACCGGCAGATCCTCGAAGTATTGAATACGACTTAGCTTTATATTAGCCTTCCGCTGCTATTTAACGGCGGAAGGCTGATATTTTGCACTGCGGTGTTTTTTATGTGCCCGATTGACAAAAGCAGGATGATATGTTATAATAGTCGTATCTATGTAAAATAAATCAGAAAGAGGTCAAATTCTATGGCTAAAGATAAAAAAATGGTCACTGCCATCACCTCAATGGACGAGGATTTTGCGCAGTGGTATACCGATATCTGCAAGAAGGCAGAGCTGGTAGAATACACCAGTGTAAAGGGCTGTATGGTCATTCGTCCCTACGGCTATGCTATATGGGAAAATATGCAGAGGATCCTTGACGGCATGTTCAAGGCAACAGGACACGAGAATGTCTGCATGCCCATGTTCATTCCCGAGAGCCTTCTCCAGAAGGAAAAGGATCACGTTGAGGGCTTTGCTCCCGAAGTTGCATGGGTAACTCAAGGCGGAAACGAGAAGCTTGAGGACAGGCTTTGTGTACGTCCTACTTCCGAGACACTCTTCTGCGAGCACTATTCCAACATCGTTCACTCTTACCGTGATCTTCCCAAGCTCTACAATCAGTGGGTAAGCGTTGTTCGCTGGGAGAAGACCACTCGTCCGTTCCTCCGTTCAAGGGAGTTCCTCTGGCAGGAAGGTCACACTATCCACGCAACCGCTGAGGAGGCTATCGAAGAGACAGAGCGCATGCTCAACGTTTACGCTGATTTCTGCGAGAAGGATCTTGCAATGCCCGTCATAAAAGGCAAGAAGACAGAGAGCGACAAGTTTGCGGGAGCTGTTTCCACATATGCTATCGAGGCTCTCATGCACGACGGCAAGGCTCTTCAGGCTGGTACTTCTCACTATTTCGGTGACGGTTTCGCCAAGGCATTCGATATAGAGTACACTGACAAGGACAACAAGAGAGTATTCCCT
Source organism: Ruminococcus flavefaciens (assembly GCA_002373775.1). Lineage (GTDB taxonomy): Bacteria > Bacillota > Clostridia > Oscillospirales > Ruminococcaceae > Ruminococcus > Ruminococcus flavefaciens_M. The sequence goes on from DFJW01000087.1 coordinate 30,375, forward strand.
CACCAGACAAGCTGGGGCGTTACTACACGTCTGATCGGTGCAGTCATCATGACTCACGGTGACGACAGCGGTCTTGTTCTTCCTCCCGCAGTAGCTCCCATTCAGGCTGTAGTTATCCCGATCGCTCAGCACAAGGAAGGCGTACTCGACAAGGCAAACGATCTTCTCGAAGCTCTCAAGTCTCAGGGCATCAGAGCTAAGCTGGATGACAGCGAGAACTCACCCGGCTGGAAGTTCGCTGAGTATGAAATGAAGGGCGTTCCGGTCCGTATTGAGATTGGTCCCCGTGATATCGAAGAGGGCAACTGCATCGTTGCTATTCGTTACAACGGTGAGAAGAAGACAGTTGCTATCGCTGATATGCCTGTACTTGTAAAGGCTCTCCTTGAAAAGGATATCCCAGAGGGAATGTTCGCGAAGGCAGCTGAGAACCGTGCAAACAGAACATATTCCTGCACTACTATCGACGAGATAAATGCTGCTCTCGAAAAGGGCGACGGCTTCGTAAAGGCAATGTGGTGCGGCGACGAAGCTTGCGAAGACGAGGTCAAGGAAAAGACCGGCGTTGGTTCAAGATGTATCCCCTTCGATCAGGAACAGCTCTCAGACAAGTGCGTATGCTGCGGCAAACCTGCCAAGTGCATGGTTTACTGGGGCAAAGCTTATTGATCTGACTGCAACATGATAAAACAAAACAGCCCGGAAACAGATGAACTGTTTCCGGGCTTTAGTTATGTATCTCATTCAGCTGAACTGCCGAGAGTCTGGAGTTCCTTTCCATTGAACTCCTCGGGAGTGATAAATGTCGGCACCATATCGTGGAGTGCGCTTATTGCTATCTCCTCATTATTTTCCAGTGCGGCATTTCTCAGATCATTGAGCCTTGAAGCGAATGTCGCCTCATCAATATCTATCTGCTTGCCGATGAATATGAGCTTGTTGGACGTCTTCTGAAGTCCTTCCTCATCCATCAGCAGTTCTTCCTTGATCTTTTCTCCCGGTCTGAGACCTGTGAACACTATCGGCACATCTTTGTAAGGAACTTTGCCGTACATGCGGATAAGGTTCTCGGCAAGAGTCACTATCTTGACCGGTCTGCCCATATCGAGCACGAAGATCTCTCCGCCGTGTGCTATGGCAGCCGCCTCCATTACAAGGCTCACTGCTTCCGGTATCGTCATGAAGTAGCGGATGATGTCCTCATGAGTAACGGTAACAGGTCTTCCCTGCTCTATCTGACGCTTGAAAAGAGGTATAACAGAACCGTTGGAGCCGAGCACATTTCCGAAACGTGTGGTCACGAATTCTGTTCTGCCCTCGTTCTGCTGTGCAAGGTACTGGACTATCATCTCACAGCAGCGTTTTGAAGCGCCCATTGCATTTGTGGGATTGACTGCCTTGTCTGTGGATATCATCACAAACTTCTCAACGTTGTGGTACTGCGCGAGAGTTGCCACGTTGAATGTACCTATGACATTGTTCTTTATAGCCTCCATCGGCGATACTTCCATGAGCGGTACATGTTTATGAGCAGCAGCATGGAATACTACCTGCGGCTTGTACTTTTCAAATATCTGGTTCATGCGGAAATAATCACGGACTGAAGCTATGAGGGTAACGAGATCCAGTTCCTCGCCGTAATCCATTATCAGTTCCTGTTGTATCTCATAGGCATTGTTCTCATAGATATCGACGATTATTACCTTTTTAGGGTTGTACTTGGCTATCTGTCTTACCAGCTCGGAACCTATAGATCCGCCGCCTCCGGTCACCATGCAGACCTTTCCGCTTATGAAATTGCGGATATCGGCATTGTCAAACTTTATGGGATCTCTGCCGAGGAGTTCCTCAACCTTGATATCTCTCACCTGTCCCAGCAGAGTGGAATTATCATTGAGGATCAGTGTGCCGATGAAAGGCACTATCTTCAGCGGCAGCTTGGTATCGTTGCATATATCTATGATGCCCTTTCTCTCATTCTCGGTAAGAGAAGGGATAGCAAGTATCAGCTGTTCAACTTCGAATTCCTTTACATAATCCGGTATCTTTGAAGAAGGTCCGACTATCTTTACCCCAAGAAGCTCCTTGCCTATCTTTTCCGGATCATTATCTACTATACAAACAGGCTCAAACTGTGCAGCAAGCTTATCCTTTGTGTACGGTGATCTCTGCGCATTGAAGATCTCACTGAGCAGCATCTTGCCAGCCTGTCCGCCTCCTATTATCATGGTGCGTTTAGCGTTAGCACCAAATTCTATTTCAGATCTCATACCACACCTCTATCAAAATATAACGATCTAAGTATATTATAACAGAATAACTTGTTTTTTGCAAGTATTTCAGCATATTTTTAATACCGTGACCATTCAGGCGGCATCGGGTAAAGGGATTTTGTATCACTGATACAAAAAGCGCAGACTGCTATAAGCAGTTCTGCGCTCGTATACTTTATCTGTATGCTTTTCTGTCGATCTTTCCGTTGAATGTACGGCAGATAGAATCCACTGTCTCGATGCGTCTTGGTATCTTGTAAGCTTCAAGCCGCTGTGTGAGGAAAGCGTTCAGCGGCTTAGGATCAAATCCGGCGGCATCATCAACTACGACCAGCAGCTTGATGTAAGGCACTCCGTAATCGTCTTTTGCCTCCACGCATATGCACTCATTCACAAGTCCGGAGAGAAGTGCAGCTTCCTCGACATCAGTCGGCGCTATCTTGTATCCGCCGATGTTTATGACATCGCCCTTGCGTCCGCTGTAGTACACATTTCCGTTCTCGTCCATATGGCCAAGGTCACTGGATACGAACCAGCCGTCCTTGTTCACGGACTTTGTAAGTTCGGGTTCGAGATAGTACTCCTTCATGTTCATGCGGCTTCTGACGCAAATCTGTCCGTCCACACCGGGTTCGGATGTGATATTGCCGTCATCGGTGAGCACTGCCAGTTCAACGCCCTCATTCGCCTTGCCGAGACAATCCTTGATGATGTCATCGGTGTTGTAGTTGTATGCAGATACGCCCGGAGTCTCAGAGGCTTCATACGCATTGTAGAGCCTTGTATCCGGCAGCAGTTCCCTAAGTTTCTCACAGTCTCCGATCGGCAGAGGTGACGAACTGGAGTATACGAAGTCTATCTGCCTGTGATACTTGTAAAGTTCTTTTCCTGTGCGTGTGAGTAGTATCCTTATTGCTACCGGCGGAAGATAGAGCGATGTGACTTTATACTTGGCGATGTACTCAAAATACTTGCCGAGGTCACTCATGCCGTCCATATAGACCATGCAGCAGCCGTTGGCAAGAGTGAGATGTGTACGGCGGAGTCCTCCTGCGTGATTCAGAGGCGTGGTAAGCAGGAAGCGGTTGCCCTTCTTCATCTCGATGCACTTGGCAACTGAATAAGCATACCATGAGATGTGTCTGTGAGTCATAAGAACGCCCTTGGACTTTCCCGTAGTTCCTGTGGTGAATATCATCTCGCAGGGAAGGTCAATGTCCGGGTAAGCTATCTCAGTATCCGCAGTGAATGACTTCGTGCTGCTTACGACTCGCAGTTCATCGTAGGTGTGCCACGGTATATCCTGATCTCCGGCAGCAAGGCTGATTATCATGACAGACTTGGTATCGGAGGCTATCTCCTTTATTCTTGCAGATGCAGCGCTCTTCTCTACGGGAACGAGTTTCGCACCAGCAAGGTGGATCGCATAATAAGCGGCTATGCAGATCTCATCGTGTATAGCCTGAACAGCCACACAACTGCCTTCGCTGACACCGTTTTCGCGCATCCAGCAGTTTACGGAATATATCATCCCGGCAAGCTTGCTGTAGGTGGTTATCCTGTCCTCTGCAATTATGGCAGGCTCATCCGGTGTTCTGAGCGCATGTTCGAAGATGCGCTGCACAACTGGCTTTTCTGTCTCCTTCACATCAAGCAGGAGAGGTTCGAACCCGGGAACATACTCATCTGCCGCTGTCTCTTCAGCTGCGCCTGTGTTTCCGGAAAGCTCGCTGACCATTGCAGCCATATTCCGGACACTGTTGAAGTTGTGCGCATTGATCTTATCGAAAGGTATCGTGCAGCCGAATCCTTCTTCCAGCAGGGACACTACAGTTATAAGTCCCAGTGAATCGAGGATGTGGTCGTCCACAAGTGCATTGGCATGCGCAAGGTCAACGCCGTCGATAGTGCCGGAGAGGATATCCAGTATCTTCTTCTCGGCAGCCGCATTTACCGGCGCAGACTTTTCGGCAGCACCTGCTGCCTGTTCGTTCCTTACGCGCTGAGCTTCGAATTCCTTCCACTTCCTGTCCGCAAGTTCCTGCGGAAGAGACTGATTCGTGAACTTTACGTTATGATCCTTGTTCATGAGGCGTGAAGCCATGTACATGTCAAATCTTCCCACTACTCTTGCAGGATTTCCGGCAACTATGGAATTCTCCGGGACGTCCGCAGTTACAACGCTGCCTGCTGATATGATGCAGTTGCGGTTTATCCTTACATTTGGAAGTATGACCGCATTCATGCCCACATACACGTTGTCCATGATCTCGATGCAGCCTATCCTCTCGGGAGCACCGAAGTCCTTATCCGGTGCTACAGTTCCGAGGAAACGGTTTATCATGTCATGTGGAACAAGTCTGGCCGTCTTGTGGATGTACACATTATTGTGTATCTTTATGAGCTTGGTATACAGCGGGAGCATTCCGGGGCCCCATTTGCAGTCCTTGCCGATACCTGCGAGCAGGTCATGCTTTTTAAGGTACTGAGCCTTTTTCTTCGGACTGCGCTGCATTATCATTCTTATGCTGTGAAATAATCTTTCTTTTCTCATACCAATCAATCTCTTCTGAACAGATCGCGTGTATATACCTTCTCCTGAACGTCATCAAGGCTGGAGTCATAGCGGTTCGCGATTATAGCCTCAGACTGTTTCTTGAATTCCTCAAGATCGTTTACGACAGCGCTTCCGAAGAAAGTATCGCCGTCATTGAGAGTCGGCTCATATATAATTACTCTTGCGCCCTTTGCCTTGATGCGCTTCATTACACCCTGTATCGAAGACTGGCGGAAGTTGTCGCTGTTGGACTTCATAGTAAGTCTGTATATGCCGATAGTTACTTCCTTTTCGAACGCCTTGTTATAATCGCTGTTCTCGCCGTAGGAGTATCCGCCGGCAAGGCTGAGCACACGGTCTGCTATATAGTCCTTGCGGGTGCTGTTGGAAGCTACGATAGCAGAGATCATATTCTGCGGTACATCCGCATAGTTTGCAAGGAGCTGCTTTGTGTCCTTGGGGAGGCAGTAGCCGCCGTATCCGAATGAAGGATTATTGTAGTGGCTGCCGATTCTCGGATCAAGGCATACGCCCTCGATTATCTGCTTTGTGTCAAGTCCCTTCATCTCAGCGTAAGTGTCCAGCTCATTGAAATAGCTGACGCGGAGTGCAAGATAGGTGTTTGCAAAGAGCTTAACCGCCTCTGCCTCTGTGAATCCCATGTAGAGAGTGTCGATATCCTCTTTGAGAGCCCCCTGCTGGAGAAGACCTGCGAAGGTATGTGCAGCCTCCACAAGTTTTTCATCAGCCATATCTGTGCCGACGATTATGCGGCTGGGATAGAGGTTGTCATAGAGAGCCTTGGATTCACGGAGGAACTCAGGGCTGAAGATGATGTTCCTGCTGCCTGTCTTCTCGCGTACCGACTGGGTATATCCCACAGGCACTGTGGATTTTATGACCATGATCGCTTCGGGATTGTACTTCATGACAAGCTCTATAACAGCCTCAACTGCGCTTGTATCGAAGAAATTCTTATTGCTGTCATAGTTTGTGGGAGCAGCGATGACTACGAAATCCGCGTCCTTGTAAGCAGCTTCTGCGTCAAGTGTAGCTGTGAGGTCGAGTTCCTTCTCAGCGAGATATTTCTCGATGTAATCATCCTGTATAGGCGACTTTCTGTTGTTGATGAGTTCAACTTTCTCAGGGATTATATCCACAGCTGTCACTGTGTTGTGCTGTGACAGCAGAGTAGCAATAGAAAGTCCGACATAACCTGTTCCTGCGACTGCGATCTTCATAACTTTATTCCTCCTGAATTAATAATATGCTTAGCCGGATATGAGAAGCGTTCCCGGCAAAGGACGCATACGCTCCTGCGGTCCGCATTGTTTCTCTTATCCGGTCATTTTCTTTTTGTTATTTTGCAAGATGCAATTTCTTCATTACCTGCCTGAACATCTTTTCAAACACCTGATCCTTCGTAGCATGCAGGTACACCACTGAGATGATGCCATATATGCCGACTCCGGCTGCTATCTGTACAAGCAGTGTTATCATGCTCGTTCCCATGAGCTTTCCTATTGAGAATACTGCTCCCAGCATTAGTCCGCCTGCCAGAACGAAGAACATGAAGCTCTTCAGATATGACAGCAGCGGCAGCTGTTTGCGTACCGCGTAGCATTGCACCAGACATACCATTACCTCTGCTGCTACAGTACCTATGGTCGCGCCCTTAGCTCCCATGTCCGGGATGAGAAGTGCATTGATTATAAGGTTCACTACAGCGCCGCATATTACAGAAGCTATATACTCCTTGTCCATCTGATTCGGTATAAGGAACTGCGTCCTTATGATGTTGGCGAATGCCAGAAAAGGTATCGTCGTTGAGAGAGCCATTATGAGATAGCCGGAAGCTACGAATCCCTTGCCCCAGAATATGGGGGCGAATACCGTGCCTACTCCGCAGAGTCCGCAGGTTAGTGCCAGCGCCAGCCACATAACGTATTTCATGGAAACGCCCATGTAGTACTTTGCGGTGGATTTGTCAGCCTTTGATGCGAGATTAGACATCTTTGGCAGCATTACAGTACCGAATGAACCTATGATAGTCAGCGGGATGTTTATGACCTTCTCCGCATTCTCATAGAATCCGAGCTGTTCCTTGTTTGCCATTGCGCCTATCATTATCTTGTCCATGTACTTGTACAGGCTTACTGCTATAGCAGGTATGAACAGTATGAGCAGAGGTTTGAGATGTGCCTTCACAAGCGCCATATCCGGCTTCACTATCCGCACATACTTCCTGAGCGGCAGCCACAGCACCAACTGGCTTATGAGGTTTCCCAGCGCCATTATCAGGCAGTACTTCCAGAGATCTCCCTCTTTGCGCACAAATATGAATACACAGGCTACGTTTATGAGCCTGATGATAACGTTTCTTGTTACCGTTGCTTTGAATTTCTCTATCCCGAAATAGAACCAGCTTATGTCAAAGAGTGCGCTGAGTACGAAAAATGCCTGTATCGCAGCGTATACTCTTTCTTTTCTTATGACCAGCACATATCCGATATATACCGCAAAGCAGACGACAGATACCAGTATATGCAGGAACAGCAGAGCTGAGAAAGTCTTGTCCATCAGCTCTTTGTCTTCACGGCAGCGCGCTATGGCTCTGTTTCCGTGATTTTTCAGTCCGAGCATCGAAAACAGCACGAAATAGTAAGCTATGGAATAGGAATAAGCAAATATGCCGACTCCTTCTGCGCCTATTACGCGGGCAATGTACGGAGAAGTTATAAACGGAAGTATCAGTACCAATACTTCATATATCATCTGATAGGCAAAGTTTTTCTTTACACTTGATGCCATCCACTCACCTCAAATATGATCTAAGTATTTTCCCGGTCTTTCCTTTCAGATGCAGTCCGGAAAGGTCGATTCCCTTCTTATACCGGCAGTCAAGAGCATAAGTTGACGCTATGAGAACGGACATCAGCAGCGGTACAAGTGTGCCGACTTCCATCATGAAGAATATACATGTGGAGAAAACGCCGATATATACCATTCTCAGTTCTCTGTGCTTTCCTATGACTTTGCTGATAAAGAACAGTGCCAGAGCCATCGGGATGCAGAAAAGGATGCCGCCGATGATTCCGCTGTCTACCAGCATCTGAAGGAAAACATTATGTGCCGCGAACATATAACTCTTGACACGTACGATGTAGTCCTTGGGACTTTTTCCGTAGCCTACTATCGGGCTTTTCCAGAATTTCTTTACTGCGGCGTCCCATATATAGGTCCTTCCCGAGAATGTTATATTCTTTCCTGTCTTTTCAAGTATGAACTTTGTCAGACCGGAATCGCTGTACATGATACCTATCTGGAAGAAGATATTCGAGAATATAAACACTACAATGCCCATAAGCACCGGGGCATTGATGAGTTTGTCAAATCCGCCTGATTTATAGCAGATCCACAATCCGACAAAGATCACCACGACTACTGAGCCGGTACCATTTCCGAGCAGTATATACGAGAGCAGTACCAATAATACCGCTGATGCACTGAACCATGACAGCTTCTTTTCTCTGTTGTTTATCTCATCAAGCAAGCATATCAGCGTAATTCCGGGGAAAAACACCTTTCCGAACTGATTGTCGACTCCGAGAAGATAGCAGACATGGACATTGGCGATGGAGTGTTCCACATACAATCCCCTTTTTCCGAAAACGAGTATCGTGAGGAAATTAAGTACGATAGCGATCCAGAAATATACCGCACTTGTCTTCAGAGTACAGTATACAGAGGACCTGAGACTTCGCATGACCGCAAGTACCATCAATATCGCCGGCAGTGAACTGCTGACCGCCAGATTGATATCTCTCGCTTTGAATACGGTTATCAGGAACTGAAATACCGCAAAGACAAGTATCCCTATCCCGACTATCTTATATTCAGCACTCCTGATGCTCAGATCAAGTTTTTTTCTGCAAAAGACCGTATACAGCACAAGGTATCCGATCTCTGCGAATATCAGCAGCAATCTCGTATACCTCATCAATGTGGCTAATATACCGAAAGATTCTATATAAGCATACGGGAAAAGAATGAACAGCTCAACAAATAGAATCAGAGATACTATATTTATCTTAATTTTCATTAATTCATTTACTCCTAAAGGGAACTGCTGAAAAGGCAACTCCCAGAATACTGGGAGTCAGGTCTGCATATCTTTTCGATATGCCTCTTTTATTTTCACTGAGCAAAGAGCCGCATCACTTTCCTGAGCGTCTGCTCATGACTCTGTCGTATATGCTGCAAACAGTGTCAGCAGTCCTTGCGATAGAGAAGCAGTTTACCGCGTTCTCCTGTCCTCTGACAGCTATTTCGCGGGCTTTTTCCCTGTTCTCTCTCACCCAAATAAGCTTATCAGCAAGCTGTTCACAATTTCCCGGCTCATAGAGAAGCCCATTCTCGGGATCGGTGATAAGCTCCGGTGTGCCGCCGGAATCAGAGCCGACAACTATAAGTCCGCCAAGCTCATACTCTATGGTCACTCTGCCGAAAGCTTCTCTCTTGGAGCATACAAGTCCCACATCGTTCTTTGCATGGAAGCTTTTGATATCAGAGGAAAAATCTATCAGCGATATCATATCTTCAAGCTTGTTGTCCTCAATGTACTTCTTAACAGTGTCCTCATAGTCGCTGCCTCCGCGATAACCCAGTACATTTAGGTGGATATCGGTTATACCGCGCTTTTTCAGTACATTGAACGCCTTGACGGCTTCAAGCTGACCTTTTCCTTCAACTACTCTGCCGACTATAAGGCAATTGATCGTATCGCCTTCCAGTATGTTCCTCTTATTGTAAAGCGTATCCGGATCTATGCCGTTGTACACCAGATCGCAATTCACGCCCATCTCTTTGTCCCAGTACTCCTTGACTGAGCCGGAGATAGCGAGTTCAGCGTCTGCCACTCTCATGAGCTTTGTAAATGTCTTCTTGCCGAGCACTACGGAATTATGGTCATCCTGTACGAATTCGCGCAGATGCCATACATAAGGCATTTTCATGCTGTGTGCGACCGCAGCCCACTCATAGGGTGCGACTGAACTGTTTATATGCACGATATCCAGCTTTTCTTTTCTTATGATCTCCTTCATTTTGCCGTGCTGCATCATGTTCGAGAGTTTCTTCATGGGATATACCGCATAGGCTCTCGGACCTACGACATTCTTGCCGTATACATACTTCTTCAGCGGCACAACATAAGTCTTTATGCCCATGGAAGAAGCTTTTTTCACAAGCGGACAGCTGCCGTCACATATCAGCACCGGAGTAACCCCTCGCTTCTTGACATTACTCATAAGCGCAAGCAATGAAAGCTCCGCTCCGGCAAGAGACTTGGCATAATAAGCCACATAACCGACTTTTAATGATCTCACTGTTCGCTGTCCTCCTTTGAGAATTCAACGATCCAATGGTCCAGATGTGAATATCCGTTTTCAGCTGCACCTTTGGGTATCTGCATATAATCACCGTAAAGGTTCGAAAGATACGTCTCATATCCCACCGGAACAGGAAGAGACTTTCCTTCAAACTGCAGATACGCCGGCTTTTCCATATATTCCCGCAGTATAGTCTCGCGTTCACCATAATGTGCTGCCATGCTGACACCTACATATCTGCACTTTTCAAATTTATACTTCTTTGCAGCATTATCCATTTTCACTGCAAAATATCTCGCACCAAGTGGCTTTACAAGAAATCCGGCTATCTTCTTTAAGGCCCTGAACTTCTCTTTTTCAAGATACATCGTCTTTACGCTTGCATTTCCAAGTGCATTATATATCTTTGTCTTTGCGTAGAAGAACTTTCTGAGATATTTATTGGAAGGCAGTCCGTCAATCGGGAAGATATCGATAAATATACCCATTTCCTTATCATTCAGGTTCTTGGACTTCCATACCGTGCTGTTATCCCAGACTCTTGCATACTGTCTCTGCCACTCCGGATCCGTATAAAGGGAACCTACGGAGTACTTGTCGCTGCACTTCTTGTTGAAGAGCTTTATGAAGCGGATGTAATCCTTTCTCGGCATCATGAGGTCTGCATCGTCATCCCACGGGATGAATCCCTTGTGTCTTACAGCACCGAGGCATGAACCTCCGGAAAGGTAATATGTTATATTGTTCTCGCGGCAGAATTCATCTATGTCGCAGAGGATGCCGAACACTACGTTCTGTATCTTCTTGACGAGAGCCTTGTTTTCTTCGATATCAGCCATTACTTCTCCCCCTGTCCGTAATAAGCATTTGCTCCGTGCTTGCGGAAGTAGTGCTTATCGAGTATATACTGATCCATTTTAGCCGAAGGATCTATCAGGAGAGTCTTGATGTCCATTTCGGCAACTTTTTCAAGAACTACTGCATGGTAAACTGAAGCCGCTGCATTCTTTCCCCATGTGAAAGGTCCGTGGTTCCTTACAACTATTCCGGGTACTGCCATAGGATCTATGCCGCGTTCGCGTATAGTCTCAACGATGACCTTTCCGGTATTGAGTTCGTAGTCCTCGTCCACTTCTTCCTTTGTGAGTGCTCTGGTGCAGGGAACATTTCCGTAGAAATAATCTGCATGAGTAGTGCCCAGTGCAGGCACGTCACAGCCTGCCTGTGCAAATGCGACTGCATTTACGGAATGGGTGTGTGTGACACCGCCCAGTTCCGGGAACTGACGGTACAGTTCAAGATGTGTCTTGGTATCGGATGAGGGCTTCCATTTGCCCTCCACTGTCTCACCTGTTACAAGGTCGACCACTACCATATCCTCCGGGGACATGCCGTCGTAATCGACACCGGAAGGCTTGATGACTACGAGTCCTTTTTCCCTGTCTATGCCGCTTACATTTCCCCATGTATATATAACTACGCCTCTGGCAACAAGTTCCAGATTTGCAGCGCAAACTTCCTTTTTGAGTTCTTCTAACATATTATCCTCTCTGTTCCCTGTCAGTCAAGTTCTCTCATTATGCGGAGAGTATGACTGATCCCTTCGCTTACGTCAAACTGTCCCTTCCAGCCGAGGCTCTCCAGCTTGCTGCTGCTGAGCACCTGCTTGGCTATGGGAGTCATCTCAGCCTTTGCCACTTCATCGGGATCTGCAAAGATCACCTTTGTTCCGGTCTGTGCAGCAACTTCCTTTGCGTATCCGGCAATGGTAGTTCTGCTGTTTGAATTGGCGATGTTATAAGCATTTCCGCTCTCGCCGCTGGCAAGTACGGTCAGTATTGCAGATGCGGAATCCGCAAGATATGTGTAGGAGCGCATCTGATTTCCTGCGCTGTTGAGAACGATGTCCTCGCCTGCCAGTCCCTTGTTGACGAACTGTGCATTTGCGCGGTTATCAGCCTTTGTGACTGTGGGACCGTAGGTGTGGCTCGGTCTTACGATGACCGTATCAAGGCCGAACTGCTTTGTATAGGACACGCAGAGCGTCTCTGCTGCTCTCTTTCCGTTGGGATAGCAAGAGCGCGGAGATGTGGGATCCACATAGCCGGCATAAGATTCCTCGAAGGATTCCAGACTCAGATCTCCCTGTCCGTATACCTCACCGGATGAGATATAGAGCATACGCTTTGCACCGTGATCTCTTCCGAAATCAAGAAGATACTTCGTGCCGAGGATGTTGCTCATGACTGTTCCCACAGGATCGCTGTTGAAAGCTGCCGGGAATGCAGGACTTGCAGCGTGGATAATGTAGTCCACATGGAAATCAAAATCCGGAACGTCATTTACATTGTGCTCAACAAGTTCAAGCATGTCGGAAGGCGCACCTTCGAATCTTGCAGTCATCCTTTCAGCGCTGAGATCCATTGCGTACACCTTGATGCCCGCATCCATGTGCTTGTTTGCATAGAGCAGCATGTCCGCCATATATGAACCGATAAGTCCGGAGCCTCCTGCTATGAGCACAGATGAACCGAAAAGTTTTTCGATGCCGACTGTAGCCTTAACAGCGATCTCCAGATCTTTTATATAACTTTCACTTTTATAAAAACTCATATCACTCAGTCCTTTAACCAATCTGATCTCTTAGCCTTGAGGAGTGCCTTGAATATATCTATATCCTCTACAGTCGTGAGCTTGATGTTCTTCTCTGAACCTGCGGAGAAGTGTACCTGCTCGCCCATTTCTATCATAAGTGTGCAGGATGCGACTGAATTTGTTATGCCTGCCTCCAGAGCGCGTCTGTGGAGATCGCAGATCTTTCCGATAGTGAAGCCCTGAGGAGTCTGTGTTCTCTTGAGGTTGTCACGGGGATAGCTTCCGGTAGAAACTATTCCGTCCTCTGTCTGCATCATTGCTTCTGCACAGGGGATAACTGTGATAGCGTTGCCGTACTTCTTTGTCTTGCTGATACAGTCAGAAATAATCTCAGCTGATACCATAGGACGGATAGCGTCGTGTATCAGAACTACGTCATCGGCAGAAAAATGCTTTTCAAGCTCATATACGCCGTTGCGTATGGAGTCCTGACCGTTCTTTCCGCCGGGAACTACATACTGGAGCTTGGTGATATTGAACTGCTTTGCATACGCCCAGAGCACCTGCTCCCAGCCCTCGATGCACACTACTGCGATTGCATCTATTTCAGGGTGATTCTGAAATGCTTCCAGTGTGTATACTATAACGGGACGCTCGTGTACTGTCAGGAACTGCTTGGGGATGTCCTGATGCATTCTGTTGCCGGAACCGCCGGCGATCAAAAGTCCTATGTTTGCCATATGATTTCCCTCCAAATATTTATATCAGTAATTTATGGTCTGCTGATGTGCTGATATGATGCGCATTTCAGACCTCATTATCAAAATCAAGTTTCAGGCAGAGATGATGTCCCTGATCCTTCTTGTCCGGTATCACCATGTACTCACCGTAGAGATTTGAAAGATACCAGTCGTAGTCGTTGAATATGAATATGCTCGTGTCTTCGAATTTTGCACGCTTCAGCGGCAGCACCTTCTTTACGCGGATCGCTTCGCCTCTGTACTTTTTAGTGCCTGAAGGAACTGTGAGCAGTCCCGACTTCTTCCCCTGAACACACTTGTCAAATGAAGCGAACCACTTCTCAGCACTGCGGAAGGAGAAAAGCTTTCCGATCAGCATCCTGAGCTTGTAGTACTTTTTGCCGGGCGAATTTATCATGAATTCACGAAGTGACCTGCTCTTGTACTGATTCCAGTAAACGCTGTAGGAGATGAATCTCAGCGAATCGCAGACAACCGACTTCAGCAGGAATTTCACCTTGTTGGAAGGTGCATACTCCATGATGTTGATGTCGATATATATGCCGTGGGGATAGGGGGAAGTCTCATCTATCATGTTCAGAAGAGTCGTGCCCTTCTTCATGATACGCGGCAGGAAGCAGTTTGCGCCCTGTTCACTGCCGGGGGCGAGAAGATAGTATCTGTCGCCGAGAGTCTCATCGAATATCCTGCGGAATCTCTCGAATTCTCCGCGCAGCATAAATATATCCATATCATCATCCCAAGGGATAAAACCCTTATGACGGACTGCTCCGAGAGATGTTCCGCCGGCTGCAATAATATGGATATTATTCTCTGTGCAGACTTTGTTTATGTCCTTGTACATGCCGAGTATCACCTGATGCAGACGCTCAACATCCGCATCGGTATACTCATAAAGATTATTTGCTTTGCTTTCGATATTGGAAAACCTTTTCACACGAAGAAAACTCATTCTCAATCACCATCCCTGTCATCTTCTACTATCTCGATCATACCGAGTGCGCGGTTCATCATGAATACAACTCTGCATCCTCCGAATGCCATCGCGGGCGCGAGAGGAACTATCACTTTGAATTTCTTGGCTGTAAGCTCCGCTATATCCCTTTCGATATCATCCGTCCTGTAACATATATGGTAAGGAGTAGGACCGACTTTCCCGAGAAAATAATCCGCAGGCGACTCGCCGTTCCCGTCCGGGGATACGAGTTCAACGCAGTATCCGTCGTTCCTTCCGAACTGGATGAATATATTCCTGTCGGTATCATCTATAAGCTCATCAAAAACAAATCCAAGCTCTTCAAAAGCGGCTCTTGCCTTTTCTATGTTTTTCACCGCATAACCTATGTGGTCGATCCTCATTTTTTCTCTCCGTTAAATATTATTTCCTCATAGCTCTCCACAGCAGGATATCCGCTGTCAAGGCTCAGACGATAATGCTTTCCGCCGTCCTCACAGGTCTCTGTGAGTTCAAAGCCCAGCTCGTCGTACTTTGATACCACCGGCACGTTCTTCTTTGTGGGGATGAATGATCCGGTGAGATATCCGCAAGTCCCGCTGTAATGATCGGCAAGGCAGCCTATCAGCACGTTCTCCAGCTTCCTGCCCATTACACGGCAGCTCATGAGGAATGTGTCGATATCAGCAGCATCTCCGTCCCTGCGGCATATGAGCACACCCACAAGACCGTTGTCGCCGAATTTATCGCAGGACGAAACAGTGAAGATATCCACAGCTTCATCGGCTGCCATATCCGTTATCTCCTTGAGAGAATATCTCTTGGTAGTAAGATTGAACTGATTCGTCTTGTTGCAAAGCTGATGTACACGCTCTGCTTCCTCTTCACGCATGAGGTGGATATCAGCCTTCATGCCGAGGACTCTTATATAGTCATCAAGGTCAAGCGCACTGCTCTGTATCGCCTTGCGCTTCGCCTCTGTCTGATACATCTGCGTCTTTGCCTTGTCCTCATCTGTAAGGGCAAGGGATCTGAACTGCCTCTGATAGAGTTCTTCCGCAAGAGTGATAAGATCGGAGCTGTCTTCCGGGAACTCTGCTACCAGCACATCCGGGCACTGTCCTGCTACCACTTCTCTCTCCACAGGGTTGTCGTCGATGAATACGAAGGAACCTTCTGTGAGGTTGAGCTCGGCGCTCATCGCTTTTATATTGGATGCCTTGTCGTTCCAGTTTATCTTTTCAGAAACAAAACAGTCACCGCGCAGGAGCATGCTAGGATGCTTTTCAATGGCTTCCTTTGCGTCCTCCGGGTTGTTCTTGGAATTGACAGCGAGCAGCGTTCCGCGCTTCTGCATCTCCAGCAGTCTCAGCTGAAGATCATAGAACCTTCCGCCCTCTTTGTGTTCGGCAAGTTCTATGCCGTTCACTCCGTCCTCACCGATAACACCGCCCCAGAGGGTATTGTCAAGGTCGAGAGCGATTATCTTCTTCCTGCTGCCAAATGCGGCTGAAAGAGCCATTTTTATCTCATCGGCTACGGCTGCTATGCCGGTCTTTGAGTACGGCATGCTGCCCATATACCACATCTTGTTGGAGTAGAAATTGTTCCTGCCCTCGTCAAGTATCCTTTTCAGGATGTCGAGAACATAGAAGTTCTTCCTGCTCTCGGCTATTCCCTGAAGGAACTGGTACCAGTCGTTGTCCCATTCGGTGTAGTACTTTCTCTCGGAATATGTCCTTACAGCCGATTCACGGAAATCCACTGTGGAAACGAACACCGGCACATCCGGGAGCTGCTCTGTGAGCTTATTGATTGCACTCTGCCAGAGCGAGAGCCTGCCGGAAAGTTCCTCACCGCTGCGGAGGCTTCTGAACTCTGTTCCGTCCAGCAGCACTATCACGGCTTCAGGAGATGATGTATAGAGTCCCGAGGCTGTATTCAGCACATCGCTTATCCACATATCGAATCCGTCAGGGATATAGACTTCGTATTCTCTTCTGAGTTTCTGCGCCACCATATCCGCTGTGACATTTGACAGCAGCGCGATCTTTCTTTTTGCCATGCGTTATTATTCCTGTACGAGTGCGTAGAGATCAGCAAGTGTCTTTACTCCTGCTATCTTCTCAATCGGTATAGAAACATCAAATTCGTCTTCAAGGTCCATGAGGATGCTCATCATCATCATGGAATCCCATACTTCATATTCCTTGTAAGCGGTCTCCATAGATATCTCGCTTACGTCAACGTCCATAGTATCTGCAACTACCTGTAAAAATTTCTCTTCCATTATTATTCTCCCTTCTTATCAGAAAACGGCTTTCTTAGCAGGTACGCCGATCACCTTGAGTCCGTCCTTTACTCTGGACATGACCGTGCTTCCCGCGCATATGAAAACATCGCTGCCGACTCTTGCGCTCGGTACAGTCCTTGCGCCGCTTCCCATGAACACTCTGTCGCCGAGTCTGCACATGCCGGTCACATCACAGTGAGCACTTATGGTGCAGTATTCGCCGAGAGTAGAATCGTGTGCGATAGTAGAGTGCATATTGATTATGCAGCCATCTCCGATATCAGCGTTATCAGAGATTATCGAATACGGGTAGAGTATAAGAGCTCTGCCCAGTTTTGCGGAATCAGCAACGATAGAAGTGGGGTGGATGACACTGACGAATTCAGCGCCCTTTGCCTCCATTTTTTCTATCACCATTTTTCTTACCGCACTGCTGCCTATGCAGCATACGAACTGGTCATCAGGCTGAGGCTGATAGCTGTCGGTGCTTCCGACAACTTCCACATCACATCTCAGACCTTCGAGAGCTGCCGGATTGTCGTCCAGAAAGCCCTTTATGTTCCATGTCTCAGATACCTTGTTTACATCCTTAGCCCACTGAAGGACCTCGCGGCCGCATCCGCCTGCACCTATTATAAGAAGATTCTTCATTTTGTCACCTCATTATGTACATTCCCGGGAGTGCCCATGAATTCTTCCATTGTCGCACTTGTCTCGGAACTGATGCCGTCACGGACCAGCACCTTCTTCACAGTCTCAAGTATTATCTCAAGATCGCCTCTGAATGTTACATTATCCACATATTTCACATCGTACTCAAATTTCTTTTCCCATGATATGGCGTTTCTTCCGTTTACCTGAGCAAGTCCGGTAAGTCCCGGTCTGACTTCATGGCGGCGATGCTGTTCAGCATTGTATCTGGGAAGGTACCGTACCAGAAGAGGTCTCGGTCCGACGATAGCCATATCGCCCTTGAGGATGTTTATGAGTTCCGGCAGTTCATCAAGACTCGTGCTTCTGAGCAGCTTGCCGTAGGGCGTGAGTCTCTTTTCATCGGGAAGGAGATTTCCGTGCTTGTCCTTCTTGTTGTTCATGGTCCTGAATTTGACAAGCCTGAATATCTTCTCGCCCCTGCCGGGACGTTCCTGTGTGAAGAACGGATTTCCTCCCATGGCAACAGCGCCTATCACTGTGAGTATGATAAGCAGCGGTGAGAGTACCAATATCGCGCAGAACGACAGAAAAGCGTCGATGATGCGCTTAAAGCATTTAGCGTACATTATTCAAAACAACTCCTGATAAGTTCAATGATAGTGTCCTGTTCCTCTGGTGTCATTTTATTATCGCTGGGAAGGCAGAGACCGCGCTCGAAGATATCTGCACCCACATCCACTGCTTCTCCGCAGTCTATATAGGCGTTGGACTGTCCTCTGCCGTTTCCGGAAGCAGTTACGAATCCGTTCATGCGGTAGATAGGCTGCATGTGCATGGGCTTCCATATCGGTCGTCCCTCTGCATTGTATCGTCTGAGCACTTCAAGTATCTCTGTGGGACATGTCTTGCCCTTCTCAGGCACATAGAGCGCATCATTCTCGCCTCTGACCTGCCTGCACATAGCCTCTCTGTCGATGAGGAGACAGCTGAGCCAGAAATTAGGTTCGCTGTTTGTCTCATCATAGGGGTTCATGCTGACAGGAAGTCCCTTGAAACCTTCCTTGTATCTGTTGTATATTGCCTTCTTCTGAGCTATATGCTCATCGAGGTAATTCATCTGTCCGCGTACTATTCCTGCGATGATGTTGGACATACGGTAATTATATCCGACCTCTTCGTGCTGATACCAATCGGCATTCTCACGGGACTGAGTTGACCACTTGCGCACCTTATCGGCATCTGACTTGCTGTCTGTAAGGAACATACCGCCGGATGAACCGGTGATTATCTTGTTTCCGTTGAAGCTGATGCAGCCGAAATCACCGAGTTTTCCGGTCTCGATGCCCTTATAGGTGGCACCGAACGATTCCGCAGCATCCTCAACTATGAGTGCGCCGTGTTCATTGCATATTGCTCTTATCTCATCCATTTTTCCGGGAACACCGTAAAGGTGAGCAACAATTACGAGCTTTACATCCGGATATATCTCAAAAGCCTTTCTGAGAGCTTCCGGACACATGTTCCATGTATCCCTTTCTGTATCTATATATACAGCCTCTCCGTCTTCGTAAGCTACCGAATTCACGGTCGCATCAAAAGTCATATCCGAGCAGAAGACCTTATGGCCGCACAGTGTGCCTTGGTCCGGCTTTGGCTGACCGTAAAGCCTCTCACCTGCAAGCTTTGTTGCAAGATGAAGGGAAGCAGTGCCGCAGGAAAGTGCGACAGCATATTTTACTCCTGCATATTCTGCTACGAGTTTTTCAAGTTCATTTATATTCTCACCGGCAGTAGTGATCCAGTTCTTCAGAAAAGCGTCATTTACCCATTTCTGCTCATCACCGTGCATTGTCGGAGAAGAAAGCCATATTTTCTTTTCAAACGGCTTGATATGTCTGGCATCGACGAACATAATATACCTTCTTTATTATTGTTATGGCGGAAGCACGGATTTAGCAAGAATATCCGGTATTTTCCGCAATTGCGTATAAGAGCGCAATCTTAATTCCATTATACTATCTATCAGACAAAAAATCAATAGCATTATTGAGACGAGAAGAACTTTAAACGAAATTTCAGCGAATTGCACAACAATGATATTCCAGTTTATCCCATAACAACGTGAAAAAAGCGCCGGGATACGAATGATCCCAACGCCGCAATATCATGCGTTTACATTACCGCGCGAAACCGCCTGTATCTTTCAGCAAACTTGCAGTTATAGTAGTATAGCGCTGACTTGTAAATATCACGCTGTCAGTGCCTTTAATAGACAAAAATACCTTGTGACAGTCCGCTGAACTGTCACAAGGTATTTAATGCAAAATAAAAACGCCTGCATTTTGCAGACGTTTTATTGGCTCCCCCTGCCCGGCTCGAACGGGCGACAACTCGGTTAACAGCCGAGTGCTCTACCGACTGAGCTAAGGAGGAATATATGCCGGCGCTGATCTACTTTCCCGGGCCGTCACCAGCCGAGTATCATCGACGCGAATGAGCTTAACTTCCGTGTTCGGAATGGGAACGGGTGTGACCTCATTGCAATAAGCACCGACTATTTTTCAAATGGTGACCCGTACCAGAATCGAACTGG
>DFJW01000009.1:0-3007 GCA_002373775.1 Ruminococcus flavefaciens
CACAGCTCATATATATGTCATACTTTGATGAGGTAGAAGGTTTCAATGCTAACTTCTACGCTCATCTTTTTTATTCTGCACCCAATGACGAAGTCCTTATAGACAGCGTCAACCGGAACTATGGACTGAGCATTGACTACAATGAGTTCATGAGGACCTATACTTTTGTGATGAATGCAACTATCGATCCTCATATGTTCACAGACATTGCAACAAAAAATGCTGCCGACCTTGCAGCCTGGGCAGAGAATGCATATATGTCTGAATGGCAGTATGCAGATAACTGTTTCGGTGAAAGGACCGGAGAGAACAGACTACGCTGTGCTGATAACGTCGGTCTTATCATGGGCTACGTCAGGTATGATTCGGAGAATAAGGTATTCACTTCGGATACGGTAGACCTCTAATATACCGAGCAAGGCAGCATCGATACAATGCCTGATGTGAAAGGAGTGGGAGTCTTTAACGGCAGTGAGTTCGGTGTATATGTGGGCGGCGGAGAGGTTGTTTTCTCCTCTGCTATGGGCGGCGTTCAGTGCCAGAGCCTCACAGAGGGCGGCTGGACTTCATGGTGTACCTTCGACGCTATATCATATCCGCAGGAAGTAGATGACAGGATAAATGAGCTTCGGGAGCCGACAACAGAAGCGACTACTGAAACAACTATAGGAGGTTGAAAAATATGAAGATAACAATTACAGCGGCAGACAAGAGTGAAGAAAAGCTCTTCTATGCCTGCGACGAAGAAGAAATAAAGGCATCTAAGATCGGTCATATGCGTTTCGACTTTGGAACTGGAAGACAGTTCTATGGCTCATGGTTTGGAACTACAAGCGAGCTGAACGATGATGAATTCAGAACAGAGTTCAATGAGATAACGAAGGAGCTCCGACAAGGACTGCTCAAGGACAGGACAGAAATGGGTAAATTTATCCGAGAGAATCCGTCCTTGGATCTCGGTAGTCGTGGCAACGGTTACAAGGTACAGACGGACGAGCATACCTACTACCTGCGGTGTAAACCGCAGCCCGGAGACTACGACTGCTACTGCTTCTGCTATGAGCGTGAACCACTGGAACAGGCAATGACAGAAGATATGGCAGAGGAAGAAAAAATAGGAATGGAGATGAACTGAATGACGATAAGACTTAGATACGGAGATAAGGAAATGAGCTGGGGAATGCCTGTCTCGGCTATAAACCTACAGGACATACTCGACAGAATGAATGTCCAGAGTGGCAGAGAAATAGAGTTCATGTTCTCAAAATACGATATGGTCGACTTGCCTGCCAACATTCTTGACAAGTGGTACAAGGCTGATATTTACAAGCTCAATGTATTCGCAGAACGCTTTCAGCGGCTCGAGGATCATCAGAAAGCAGGCTTCAAGAGTGTGCTTATGAGAAATCCCGACAGCAGCATTGACGATATGATAGCGATGACTTATGGCATCGACTGTGTCCCTATGTATCCGGCGAAGAACTATGCCGAGCTTGGCGAGATAGCTGTTGATAATGAAATGCTGCCTGAGATCGAGGAATGCTCCGATGCCGTCATAGGACTATTGGACTATGAAAAAGTCGGTAAATTACTTGCAGAAAGAGATAATGGTATATTTGTTGACGGCTATTATTGTATGCCTGACAGCTATGAGGATCCTGACATATCCCTCACGATAGAGGTGCCTGACAAGAGATTTTTCAGAGTTCTGGTATCTCCGTCAGCAACTACTACTGACCAGGCACAGTGGTTCAATTTGCCCGAGGATATACGCAGGCTGAGAGAATACTCAGCCGAACACAACTCAACTCCCGAGCAGATGTACATCACAGAGGTGGAGTCGGTACTTCCGAACATCACCGATGCAGCCTACTACGAAGCATACTGGGTCGAGGACATGATAGCACTCTCCGAGCAGATGACTTGTATGAGCAAGGCTCAGATAGTAAAGCTGAAAGCAGTCATGGAGGCTGAGAATATCCAGACCTTCTCAGGAGCAAGAGAAGCTATCGACTGCCTGAACGAATACGACTTCGATCCGATGGTTCAGGACGAGAGTCAGTACGGAAAGGTGTATGCCTGTCGAGTCTTCACGACGAACTTCGACTGGTGCATTCTGGAGCACTGTGACATGGATGATTTCGGAAAGCAGGTGCTCAGTCGTAAGCATGGAGAGCTTACTGAGTACGGTGTACTCTCAGGCAAAGGTCAGAAGCTCTATACTACGCTGAGTGCTGAGCCTGAGACAATGGAAGAAGCAGAGAAGTTAACCGAGGACGAGTCCGAGACATAAGATGAGTCTGAGGAAATGAGTATGGGAGGTATGACATGAAAAGATCAATAACAGTACAGATACCAGAAGAAAAGCTGTCGGCGATAGAGATGTATCTCGAGCAGAAGAACACGACACTTGCAGCGGAGCTCGACAAGCATGTGGAGCAGATATATACCAAGGTCGTGCCGCAGAACGTCAGAGAGTACATCGAACTGACAGCAAAGCAGCAGATACGCAGACCTCGCAGGTCTGTAGACAGCACACCGAAGCCCGAAGAGTAATTCGCCCCGTGTCGCACGTGAATGCGCTGTGTGCGATTTTATGCGGCACTGTCGGGAAAGGATACCACCTCGGGAGTGCCGAGCCGTTTTCGGGCAGTTTTGGCGGCGGTCCGAAACAGCGGTTTCGGAGAGCTTCCGAGGGTGGTTTCTGGGTTGCAGGTAAAAGGCTGGCGTCAAAGCGCCAGCCATTCCACAGCGGACCGGCAAAGCCGACCGCATTTTCGAGCTTTTCAGAATTTAACGATTGGAGTCAAAATGAAAGTTGGTGAAAAAACTTGGAGTCAAATAGTACAAAAGGGAAGAAAAACAGCAGTGATTCGGAGAATTTTGATGGAGTCACCGCCTCTAAAATTAAGTTTCCGCTGTACATCTATCCGGAGACAATGAAAACGGTCAATAGTCTGTACAAGGCTGACTGCTGTCCTACCAAAACTGAGTTCATGGAAAAAGC
>DFJW01000009.1:3128-11020 GCA_002373775.1 Ruminococcus flavefaciens
CCGCAGGTAGGTACGATAGTTGACGGAATTATAAAAGGGACAGAGCTGCGGTTGTCTCGTGCCATATTCAAGTTAGCTGTCGAGGTTGGAGTGCAGACCCACATACTTGCAGCTATCAATGATATAGATGACACAACTCTTTTCAAGCTGCGTGATATGGTAACTGATGAAATACGTCGAATAAATGGTATCATAAATTTCGAGAGTGCTGTGAGATATCAGCGAAGTGAGGAATGAGCTGTCACCTAAGTAACACAATAGCAGTTTTCTTTCACAGAACTATCGTGGAAAATTAAGACCTGTTTAAGTTTTGTTTTGTATAATAAACACAGAAACTTAAGGAGGCGGTCTTATGACAAACAATTTCAGAAGATTTTTTATTGCAGCAACTTCATTATCAGTTTTATCGCTTGCAGCCTGTGGCAGTGCCACTGACAGCAGTTCTAAACAGACATCAGTCGTGACGTCAACCGCTGAAACAACTCTGTCTGAGAAAGCAACTACAAGTGAAGTCACAGAAACTGAGGCAAAGGCAGAGAAAACAACAGTTGCCGAAATCAATGATTCAAGCAGCAGTGATGGAGGCGCTGCCGATATACAGTTGCTTGAAGCCAGTGCGGATAATAGTGATGTATCGTCTGGCAGTGCGACTGTTACTATCGGGAACAAGAGCATTGATCTGAGCGGCGCATATATCATTGACGGCGTTGATGTTGAACTGACAGGCGGTACATATACTTCGTCAGAGTCAGACCAGAATGTGTTCCTTGTAATAAACGGCGGAAGTCTCAGGATCTCAAATGCTGAGATAGTAAAAAACGGCGATGCAAGTACAAATGATTCAAAGCGCCACTCTGATGTCTCCGATGGCTATAACTTCTATGGTATCAATTCCGTAATTCTTGTTATCGGAGAGGATAGTTCCGCAGAGATAACCGACTGCGTCATTACATCTGATTGCAGCGGTGCAAATGCGGTGTTCTCAACAGCTGGTGCGACTGCTAATGTCAGCAACGTTCAGATAACAACTACAGGAAATTCGTCACGTGGTGTATATGCTACCTATGAAGGTATTATAAATGCAGATCATCTTGATATTACCACAAGCGGAGCACATTGTGCTCCGATAGCTACTGATCGTGGCGGCGGATATGTCACTGTTACAAATTCGACTGTGCAGTGCTCCGGCGACGGAAGCCCCTGCATTTATTCAACAGGAGAGATCGTTGTTGATAATGTCATAGGCATTTCGACAGGAGCTCAGTCAGCAGTCATTGAGGGGAAGAACTCCATAACTATGACTAACTGTGACTTCACTGTTAGCGGCGGTAACAACGGCGTTATGCTGTATCAGAGTATGTCCGGTGACGCTGCTGACAAGGACGCAACTGCAAGCTGCTCTACTCTTTCGATGAGTGGTACAACTATCCGCAACGGTACTGACGGAGCAATGTTCTATATAACGAACACAAATTCAGTCATAAACCTTAACGGTAATAATACGCTTGAAAACGCTGACGGTCAGCTCGTAAACGCTGCTACAGGACGCTGGGGCAATGACAGCAGCAACGGCGGTACTCTTACTCTCAACATAAACGGCGACAGCATTTCAGACAGCATAGAAGCTGATGATATAAGCTCAGTTACTGTAAATGTTTCGGGCGGAGAGTTCTCAGGCGGAACGTCAGGAGATGTAACAATAGGATAATCACGATAGTATCAAAGGGAGTCGCAAGACTCCCTTTTATCTTTTCAGGAGGTGAAATATGGCACAGATAATTGTTTCAAGCCGCTATCTGAAAAGCGGGAAGCGTGGAAAAACTAAGCGTAGGAATTATACAAAGTATATTGCTACTCGTGAGTCAGTGGAAAATCGTCCTAAGAATACAGGTAGAACTACTGATAATCAAAAGCAGCTTATTTCGGAACTGATAAAAGAGTTTCCTATAGTGAAACAGTACCTTGAATATGCAGACTACACCAATAATCCTACATCAGAAAATGCATCGGAACTCATATCTACTATCATAGAACGTCATGCTGATGTTATCGGTAACAGAAAAAATCTCGTGGGATATATGGCGATGAGACCAGGTGCAGAAAGACGTGGTGAGCATGGATTGTTCAATGCCAGTGATGAGCCTATTGACCTGAATGCAGTTGCAAATGAAGTCGCAGAGCATCCCGGATATGTGTGGACTCATGTAGTCTCACTTCGCCGTGAGGACGCAGTGCGGCTTGGCTATACGAATTCTGATATGTGGCGTGAGCTTGTGAAACGGCATATTGACGATATATCAAAGGCACAGAATATTCCGCTTGCAAATATGAAGTGGTATGCAGCATTCCATGACACAACACATCATCCGCATATTCACATCATAGTGTATTCATCAGATTCAAGACAAGGATACCTTACAAAAGAAGGTATGGCTGCAATACGTTCAGCTTTTGCAAACGATATTTTTCATGAAGATATGAAAAGTATTTATCAGGAGCAAACTCTTACCCGTGATGAACTGAAAGCACTGTCCGAAGATCAGATGAGTGAAATACTATCTCAAATCGGAAGCGGAGTTGTTGATGAAAGGCTTGTTATAAAGGTCAGGAAATTAAATACTCAACTGCAAAGCATTGGTGGAAAGAAGATGTATGGATATCTTCCTCAAGAGATCAAGCAGACAGTAGATGATATATTTTTTCTGCTATCACAGAATGAAGATATACAAAAGCTGTATGATAAGTGGTGCGAATTTGAAAAGGCTAAGTATAAAATGTACACGCAAAAGGATAAGGAGCTTCCAAGGCTTGCTGAGAACAAGGAGTTCCGCTCGGTAAAAAATATGATCATAAGAAAAGTTGTAAATATGATTGAGATTCCTGACTTCGAGCCTGAAGAGACTCACGATGATATTGAGGAAGATACTGATATATCTTTCGCTGATGACTATGAGTATGTTGATACTGAAGAAAGCGGCAGCAATTATTATTTCAAATGGTCAGATGAATACAAGGCAGCGTCGAGGATACTCAAATCACAATGCCAGACAGATGATGAAAAAGCTGAGGCACTCGCAGTTATGAAGTCGGAGGCTGAAAAAGGAAATGTACTTGCTATTTATGACATGGGTAGGTACAGTACCGATGATGAAACATCTAAGCGGTATTTAGCAAAGGCACTTGCATGTTTTATTGATATAGCGCCTAAAGCAAAGAAAATGAGTTCGTACTTTCAATATCGTATCGGCAAGATGTACTTGTACGGATGCGGTACTGAGAAAGCACCTGACATAGCTTTCAAGTGGCTGGAAAAGTCTGCTGTGGCTGATAACAAATATGCACAATATATGCTGGGAAAGATGTATTTTAACGGTGAATACATTCCTGCTGATTATGACAAAGCTGAAAAATATCTTTCGGCAGCAGCATCGGCTAATAACCGTCATGCGATATATCAGCTTGCAAAACTATATCTTACACAAGAAAAATATGCCGTTGTCAAAGCAGTTAAGCTGTTTGAATCTATTGCTGATGATAATTCGTGGGCTTCATATTGGCTTGGAAGGATATATCTTTTCGGAAAAGATGTAATCGCTTCCGATAGAGAAAAGGCTTTTGAATGGCTTACGAAGTCTGCTTCCGACGGAAACGAGTACGCAGAAAAGCTGATTAATTATGATAACGGTCACAACTATATGATATCAAATACCATTGTCAGTTTACTTGTTGACTTCGGGCGGATAATAGAAGAAGACAATGCTCGAAGCCGTAGAAGAATATCACGCACT
This sequence comes from Ruminococcus flavefaciens, assembly GCA_002373775.1. Taxonomy (GTDB): domain Bacteria; phylum Bacillota; class Clostridia; order Oscillospirales; family Ruminococcaceae; genus Ruminococcus; species Ruminococcus flavefaciens_M. The sequence goes on from DFJW01000009.1 coordinate 6,917, forward strand.
GATAAGAAACTTCGTAACCTTATCCAACGCAAGAAACAGGAACTTGGAATTAAAGAAGATGGTTCACAGCAGCAAGATGATAATTATAATATGCAAAAGTATTAAACCGGATTATTGTATTCTCAGATTTTCTATTGACTTTTCTCGAAAGATGTGATATATTAGTTTGTGGCTGCTAACGAGATAGGAGTAATATCATGGTTTTTACCGAAATACAAGCAAAGCTGCTGATAGCGTTCTATCATTCTCCCGATTATTCTCTTCGATATTCTGATTTTGCTAAAGAAAATGAACTCAAGAATTATGAGGTATGTCGTATCGGGGAGGCGTTGAGCGAGATAGGATTGATCGATAGATCAAATCAGCGTAAATTAACACTTACCTCAAGCGGAATAGAAGAAGCTGAGGAAATACTTGCCAAGATCGAAACGGCAACCGCACATCTTAATTATGAAAATGTAAATGCTCCTGATATTCCGGATATCGCTCTCGGAATGGCTGTCAGGTTTCCAAACACATTGTTCGATGCAATGGAGAGGATAGATCAGCATTACAAAATAAAAAGCCTTTTTGAAGCCGATACTCCATTCACGGGGCAGCAGTTAAGCAGACGTATCAAAGAAGGCTTCTATATTCTGCCGATAAAGTTTTATAAGCTGGAATTTAATTCTCACACGCCCCATTCCCATCTGGCTATGGCAAATCGTGCCTTCAAGCGTAACTGCGAGATGCGTATCCACAACGGCAGAGGATATATTGTCATCTTTCCACAGACATTGTCGTCTGAGCGCTACGGCGATCAGAAGCTCATAACTGGCAAACCCGATAATTTTATGTATTGGAACGGCAACTGCTATGTTCCCATGCAGACAGAAAATGACGCTTATAAGATACCTATGGACTGCTTTGAGTTTTCCTATACGGGTGATGAGGTTGCGAGCCGTGTGCTGGAGGGCAACATTGAGATCAGTGCTACCTGTTCAAACAGCGGCATGATAGACAAGGACGGCAATCCCGTAAATATGCGGGCAATGCTGTCTGTAATATTGCATTAGTATAACAAGACCGATACAAAATCGGTCTTGTTTGCTTTTACAAACATTTGTGGAATAACATCTGGATTTATGTTGATTATATATAATTTTGAATATTTAATTTACAAATTTGCAATCAAAAAATCAGCGTTTTTTGTATAGCAAAAATCAAAGTCCGCCAACAATTTCCTTAAAAAATGGACTGATTGCACAAATCGGATTGCATTTTTGCTATTTAAAAAATGATTGACGAACGCCGACAGATGTGCTATGATATAGCCGTAAGTTAGCAACCAATAACTTATAAAAAGGTTAAACGTCCGAAGGCGGGACACGCTGTCGGGCATTTAATACAAACATCGGCATCGGGAAAGATGCCCGATGCCACACAGAACGCTTGCCGGATGTTCTCACGCAGAACGGCGGCAGGCAACGCAAACAATAGCTATTGCAACCCGAAAATGACTTCATCTGCCTGATCAGCAGCGAAGTCGCTCAAACAATGAAACGTGCGTTTCAGCGGATGCGCGCAAGCCGCTGCAAACAGCACAGAAAGGATTTTTTTTATGAATGAAAAGATAAAAAAGACATTCAGGGCGATGACTTCCGCTGCGCTGGCTGGTGCTTTTGTGGTTTCTTCTGTGATTGGCGGAGGGGCTGATTCTTTCGTCAGCTCCTCCGTTGTTTTTGCGGAAGAAACGGATAGCACAAGTAGTGTTGCTGAAAGAACTGCGGCAGCGAAAGAAAGGTACTTATCAAAATTAGCTGAAGCCAAAGCATTATCAGCTGATGATTATTCGGCTGATTCTTACTCGCTTTTCTTGGATAGATTAGCACCTTATAATAAATCGCTTATAATCGAAATGGATTCAGAATCTTATTCAGATATTGAATATAGAACACTATATGATGGTATAGAGTATGCAGAGTCTTTTCTTGTTGCTGATACTTCTCATAGCTATTTATCTGATTTAGAAAAACTGATTAACTATGGAAACAGCTTGGTAAAAGATGATTATACTGATGAAAGTTTCACCGCTTTCAAAACAAAGTTTGACTCTTTAGCTTCTGGTAATTATTCATTAGAAAAAGCCAAAGCAGCGGAAGAAGATGGATATGGTGGAAAAACAATTTATACATCATATATTGAAAAACAGTATATACCGTGTTTTAATCTTCTCAAAAGTCGAGACTGTTGCAGTGTTACACTTGTTGATCCGAATACTGGTATTACAGTATCATCGGATTCCGATGTTATTCCGCAAGATGCAGAATTAGTTGTAACTGCTTATGATTCAACAGATTGGCCGTGGCTCACATTAAACTCTAATTCGTTTACGAATATACCAAGATTATGTTCACAATATGTGTACTATAATGTAGCAATATATGGTTCTGACGGAAAAAGAATCAATATTTCTTCTCCATATACAATTACTTATCCTATTTCTGATGATTTTGATATGTCTCAGCTTACATATCAATTATATACAAATGAAATTGGCTCAGGTAGTATTGCGAAAATAAAAAAAGATATTGACAACAAAACAATTTCTGTTACTTTTAGGCAGACATCTATGAGTAAGGCAAACGGAAGTTCGATGTTGTTTAAAAATGCAATTTCAAATGTAGATCCATTAACATTAGAAGATGGTATATATAATGTAAAAGCTAATTTAACAGCATCAGCAGATGCAACTCGTGCTTCGATGTCGAATGAAGCTATCATACATGATGCGTATTTAACTAAATTAGGAGATGACATTAACATTTACGTTAACTTTGTTCCTATTTGTGTTATCGCGCCAGATCAGCCGTCATATTGTGGCGGTTTGTGGAGTGAAATGGGAAAACAGAGAGATAGCCAGTATTACGAAGATAGTGAAGTTGTATACAGCTATTACACAAATGAAGATGGGACAATAAGAGATAATGACATTTACAATGGTGTAACTCAAATCCCTTGCCCTAAAACTATTAAACTGCATCTTGAAAGAGATAGTTTTAATGAATATGGTGGATATACACTTGTTGTTAGTTCTCCAGCAATGGCTGCTTTAAATAATCTTGATTTTTCTGAAATTGAGAAGTATTGGGATGAGTTAACTGCAATCATGATGATTTCCAATCCAACATATCTCGGTACACTCGATCTGGCATCTTCATATCTCCCGACATATGACATAACAGCCCTTCAGAGAGAGTATGAATATGCAAACATTCTCGCTGATGATAACATCTACACAGACGAGTCATGGGCAGATGTTCAAGCTCTTCTCGACACTGAAACAACAACAGAGGATAAGAAGTGCGTAACAGGATATTCCGACACAGCAGAACTTACAGCCCGTATTGCAGAATATCAGTCGGCTACAGCAGCTCTTGTTGTTGATGAAAGCAAAAAAATGACCGCTAAAGTAACCGGCTACTCCCTCACCGCAAAGGAAGATTTCGGTCTGCACCTGTTCGTTAGTCTCAGCTCCGATGCACGGAACGACGCAAACGCAGCAGTTAAGTTCAACATCGGCGGCACAGAGAAGACGATCGCTGTTTCTGATGCAACATTTGTCGAGGGCAAGGGCTATGAGTTCGTCCTCGATGTTCCTGCAAAGAAAATGTACGATGAGATCACCGCAGAGATCGTTCTCTCGGACGGCGCTGAGGTAATCGGTGATGCCAACCTTGGCACATATTCCGTTGCAGGCTATCTGAACGATTACATTGCTTCTGACGACAACACCCTCGACGCTCTCGCTCAGGCTACCCTGACTTACGGCGCTTATGCAGACAAGTTCTTCAACGGCTCTACTGATGCAGAGCTTGCTGATGTCAGCGCAGTTACCATTGACGATGTGGCACAGTACAAGCACAATATCAATGTGACTGAGGAAGGTATCGACTTTGTCGGTGCGGCTCTGACACTCGAAAGCAAGACTTCCGTTAAGCTCTATTTCAAGGTCGATGAAGAAAATCTGTATGATATTATTGACTTTGCTTTCACAGTCAACGGCAACAAGGCTGAACCCGAAAGAAACGGCGATTATTACTACATTACCGTTCCCAAGCTGAC
>DFJW01000056.1 GCA_002373775.1 Ruminococcus flavefaciens
AGAACAGCGAGAGACTCAGCTGGACATTCGAAGAAGTTGACGAGAAGCTCCACGGCATCATGAGATCTATCTTCAAGGCTTGTGACGAGGCTGCTAAGGAGTACGGCATGGAAGGCAACTACATGGCTGGTGCTAACATTGCAGGCTTCCTCAAGGTTGCTGAAGCTATGAAGGCTCAGGGCTGCGTTTGATTTAAATAACTACTGATAGTGACTCATCAGCAGAGCAGCAAACAATAAATATCCGCATCCTCCCATTGTGCTAACCGGTGGGAGGATGCTTTTTTTATTAATTGATACGCTGTTAATTGTAATGTTTGTGCGTATGCACTATATTGATAGACGGATGCTGTTATTATTTGACGAACTTGTGTAATTTTTATATTTTTTCTATTGACTATTGCGTGAAATTGGTATATAATATAAATTGTAGAACTGCACTGTGCAGTCAACTTTTATAGGTTAGGAGCTAAGGCATATGAAAAACATTTTATTCGCTGCATCAGAATGTGTACCATTCATAAAAACAGGCGGACTGGCAGATGTAGTCGGCGCGCTGCCTAAATACATCAATAAGAACGAATTTGACGTAAGAGTCATTATGCCGTATTATACCTGTATACCTGACAGGTACAGGAACGACTTTAAATACATCACACACTTCTATATGGACTACGGCATGCGTACAGACGGCGTGCATGTAGGCATCATGGAATACGAATACGAGGGCGTCAAGTTCTACTTTGTAGATAATGAATACTATTTCAAGTGCGACAGCCCGTATTCATCTGACATGAAGTGGGATATCGAGCGCTTTACATTCTTCTGTAAAGCTGTACTTGCTATCCTTCCTGTTATCGGATTCCGTCCTGATATCATCCACTGTCACGACTGGCAGGCATCCCTGATACCCGTATTCCTTCACACGGCATTTGCTACGAATCCATTCTACAGCTCAACAAAGAGCATAATGACTATACACAACCTCAAGTTCCAGGGCGTGTGGGACATTGACACGTTCAAGTACAACACCGCTCTTCCGGACTACATGTTCACATCAGATAAGCTGGAATTCCACAACGGAGCAAACATGCTCAAGGGCGGACTTGTTTACGCTGATTATATCACCACAGTATCCGAAACCTACGCTGAGGAGATAAAGTATCCTTTCTACGGCGAGCAGCTTGACGGACTTCTCCGTGCGCGTTCAGCGTCTCTCCGGGGAATACTCAACGGCATAGACTACGCTGTGTTTGATCCTTCAAATGACAAGAAGATCTTCGCTGAATATGGAAGCAAGAACTTCAAGGAAAAGAAGGCTGTGAACAAGGAGAAACTTCAGGAGCAGCTTGGACTGCCGGTCGACAGGAGCAAGTACATGATAGCTATCATAAGCCGGCTGACCGACCAGAAGGGACTCGATCTTGTGAACTATGCTATCGAGAGAATATGTGATGAATTCACGCAGTTCGTTGTCATCGGCACAGGTGATCCGAGATATGAGAACATGTTCAAGCACTATCAGTGGAAGTATCCCGAACGTGTTTCAGCAAATATCCTGTATTCTGATGAACTTGCACACAAGCTGTATGCAGCTGCCGATGCTATGCTCATGCCTTCGCTGTTTGAACCCTGCGGACTTACTCAGCTCATCTCGCTGAGATACGGTACTGTCCCGATAGTCCGTGAGACAGGCGGTCTGAAGGACACTGTGCAGCCTTACAATGAGTTTGACGGCACAGGTACAGGATTCTCATTTGCAAACTACAACGGCGATGAAATGCTGGGCGTCATCAATTATTCCAAGCATATCTATTACAATCACCGTGACCAGTGGGATAAGATGGTAAAGCGCGGCATGGAAGCTGACTTCTCATGGAACAGTTCTGCACGTCAGTACGAAGGCATGTACGACTGGATGATAAACTGGTGATCTCAGCGTGAGTATGACAGTGGATAATACAGTCAGCAGACTGGCGGGCGCAGTATTTGATATGGACGGAGTGCTGATAGATACCGAAAGGCTGTATCTGCGCTTCTGGAAAGAGGCGGCAGCCGATTTCGGATATGATATGAAAGATGAGCATGTATTTGCTGTGCGCAGCATGGCGAGAAAGTATTCTATCCCAAAGCTTAAAAGCATGCTCGGAGAGGATTTTCCCACAGAGGAAGTCCGTGCCCACCGCACAGTGCTGATGGATCGTTTTATAGAAGAGAACGGCTTAGAGGTGAAAAAAGGACTGTTCACACTTCTGGATCATCTCAGGGCGACCGGAAGAAAAATGGCAGTCGCCACAGCAACGCCGCGTGAAAGGACAATGCGCTATCTTGAAATGATAGGAGCCGCAGATTATTTTGATGCAGTGATATGCGGCGATATGGTGAAGAACGGAAAGCCGGATCCGGAGATATATCTGACCGCTGTATCAGGACTCGGACTGCCGGCAGAAAGCTGTGCAGCATTTGAGGATTCGCCGAACGGACTGCGTGCGGCACATACTGCCGGATGCACAGCGGTGATGATACCCGATCTTACACAGCCGGATGACGAGACGAAGCCGTATATTGACCGCGTATATGAGAGCCTTGACCTCGCGGTGGAGTTGTTCTCAGACAAATAAAAACAGGAGGAACATCTTGAGCGTTTCAGAAATATTAGAGATACCGAAATTCTATTATTTTGACAGCGGAAATGATTATTCCGGCAGCAAGGGTGATTTTGCCTACAAGATCATAACAGCCGAAAAGCTGACAGCAAAGACATGGCACGGCAGATTGTGCTCAGAGAAAGCTGAAATAGAACACGAAGAGGAATTCGAGCGTTCCGAAGAGGGCTTCAAAGCTATGATAAGCTGGCTGGAAGATAAGTACGAAGCAAAATAAAATATATCATTTTCTGGAGGTAGATCATGCCATTCATCAATGTTAAAACCAATGTGTCTGTGTCCGATGATAAGGCGGAGGGCATAAAAAACGAACTCGGAAAGGCTATAACAGCCATACCGGGAAAATCCGAGAGCTGGCTCATGGTCGGTATCGAGCCGGACTATAAGCTCTGGTTCAAAGGAAGTGCAGCTCCGGCTGCAATGGTCGAGGTGCAGCTTTACGGCAGCGCTTCATCCGGCGCACTTGAGAAACTCACCGGCAGTGTTACCGATATGCTCAGCAGCTCGCTCGGCATAGCTTCAGACAGAATATATGTGAGCTATATGCAGACCGGCGACTGGGGCTGGAATGGTTCGAATTTCTAAGGTGATGCCATGAAGATAAAAGTGTTATTCAGCGTTATAGCGTCTGCGGCAATAATTATGAGCGGCGTCCTTCCGGTCACGGCAGCCGGCGATATGGCACACGATGCTTCCCGGAATGTGCAGGAAGAAGGCGTGGGAAATCCGTTCAACTACGGTGACAGAAACACACCGGAAGATGCCTCAACAGAGGAGATACGCGCTATCAACCATAAAATGAGCGTACAGGAAGTCAAGTACGCTCTTTACAAAGAGATAGACGAACACTGGGACCTGATATCAGTCCGTCTTGGTCAGCCTGAACGTGAAAAGGTATATGCGCTTTTCCTCGGAATAGGCACCCGTGAATCCACACTCGGCGGCAACGGCGACGGCGCTGATATCGAAACGGCTCAGGGACAGGGATTCGGTGTGAGTTCGGCACACGCTTACGGTACACTCCAGACTGCGGTAACAGCTTTTGCTGACTGCGATCCTACGTTCATGCCGGAGGACAATGTGCCGGAGATGTTCCAGTACAGCCTCAGCGAATCCACTTTCTATGACGCGATAATATCCAACCATATGGGCATCCGGAAGATACTCCATTTCGTTGAGATAGGCATAAATCAGGAAGGCCTTACCGGCTATCAGGTAGTGAGAGGCGCACTGAAGGGCTTCAATACCGGCTGGTGTGATTATACCGGAGATAATGACGGCTACTACAAGAACTATCCTGATGAGATAATAGCCCTCGCTGAGTGGTATTATGAGGAAGGACACCTCTACGACAGCACCTTCACATGGACAGGCGCACAGGATGTGGATAAGTACCGTGACGGAAACGCATGGTCATGGTGGGGCGGAACTGAACCGAGCATGAAGGCGATAGATGTCAAAGAGGATAACGTAACTCTTCTGGGCGACGCAAACTGCGACAGTGAAGTAAACATGGCTGATGCTGTTATCATAATGCAGTATCTTTCCAATCCTGACACTTATGGCGCAGGCAAAGCGGACGGTATAACCGAGCAGGGAAAGCTGAATGGCGACGTTTACGAACCCGGTTCAGGTCTTACGAACAATGATGCTTCTGTGATACAGGAGTACAAACTCGGGCTGATCCCGTCACTTGGATAAATGAAATGCACCGCAGACGGCTGCAATATCATACGGAATACGAACAGTATGAAATTGCAGCTGCTGCGGTCTTGTGTTTTTAGCAGGGAAGCGTCTGGAAATGAACATTTATTGATGTAGTTTATTACAAAAAGAATGAATTTCGTAATAAATTTGTTACAGAAATAATACAAATTCAGACGATTTCGTAATAAGAGCTGTTAAACAGTTGACATTTCTTCAGAATACTGATAAAATAGATATGATGCCTAATATTGCATTGAAATAAACAACAAAGGAGGAGCTGTTTTGGGAGAGCGCAGATATTGCTATAAATGCATGGAAAAATACGACTCCGACCTCCATGTCTGCCCACACTGCGGATATGATGACAACACCCCGCATTCGTCCATGTATATGGCACCGGGTACAATTCTCCGGGACAGATATCTCGTAGGTGTACTGCTGGAATACAACGGCGAAGGCGCTACATATATAGGACATGATATTTCTACTGACTGCAACGTGCTGCTCAGGGAGTATATGCCTATAAACCTTTGTACTCGTGTCCAGAATAAGGCGACGATCAGCGTCAACTATAACAATCTTGCAAAGTACAAGGCTTTCATGGCTGAGTACACAGAGCTGAACAAATCTCTTGCAAGGCTCCGTAATGATTCGAATATCAATCCTGTTCTCGATATGTTTGCCGAGAACAATACTACATACACAGTCTTCGAGTATATCGAAGGTCAGAAAATGCTGGACTATCTGAAGGAGAACGCCGGAGAACTGAGCTGGGAGCAGGTATCAAAGCTGTTTCCGCCGCTCTTCACGACTCTCGGCAGGCTTCATAATGCAGGTATAACCCACCGCGCAATAAGCCCTGATACAGTTTATATCACTGATAAGGGCGAACTGAGACTCTCAGGCTTCTGCATCTCAGCTGTCAGAACAGCTGACGCCGGACTGGAGTATGAGCTTTTCAAAGGCTATGCAGCACCGGAACAGTATTCCGCAAGCAGCAGCAGCCGTCAGGGTTCATGGACTGATGTCTACGGTGTCTGTGCGCTGATATACCGTGCGCTTACAGGATGTATGCCTGTGGATTCCACAGATCGTCTGAAACACGATGATCTCTGCGAGCCAAGCGCACTGAATGCAAGGATACCGCAGCATGTATCACGGGTTATAATGGACGGTATGAATCTCTCGGGAAGAGATCGTATACAGACGATAACAGAGCTGGTAACAAGGCTGTTTGAGCAGCCTGCGGTTATAAAGCCGGCTGCATCAGCAAATCCGGCTGCCGGAGTTTCAGCTGCGGCAGCGATGACAGGTGCGGCAGTAAACAGTCAGCCTCAGCAGAACGGTGCAGCACCGATGCAGCAGGGCGCATACAATCCCGGATACTACGGCAATCAGCAGCCGAATCCGTATCAGCAGCCTGTACAGCAGAGAGGCTATCCTCAGCAGTATCCGCCTCCGCAGAATTATCCCTACAGAGGATATGATGAAGAGGATTACAGATATGAGAAGGTAAATACCGTTGACAGGATAAAAGTTCCGGTAATAATCGGTATCCTGCTCATGGCGATACTCCTTATAATAGCAGTTGTAATTATGAGCATCATTGCTCCCGGCAAAGATACAGCGGAGAGCAGCCGTGTATCTGCTACAGATAACAATGTGGTAGAGGGCTCAGTCGAGACTACGACTGATGTGCCGACGGAAGCGCAGGAAGTTGAAGTGCCTAATCTTGTGGGTTCATTCTATTCTCTCAGCAAGGACAAGTGGAAGGAATACTTTGAGTTTGATCCTACATATGAGTATAACAATGACTACGACAATGATATGATCTACGGTCAGGACATTGAAGCAGGCAAAATGGTGAGCAAGGGCTCGGTCATCAAGGTCAAGGTAAGCAAGGGCAAGGAGTCCGCACTGGTTCCTGATTATGCAGGACGAACCAAGTCACAGTACCAGAATGATCTTGAACAGGCTGGAATATCCTCGTTCAATTATCAGTTCCTGCCAAGCACAAGTGGCTACGGCACACCGAATATGGTAGTTGACGTTCAGACTGAAGACGGTCAGCGTGTAAGTCCCGGAACATATTTCAGCAACAAGGAAGGCAAGAAGCTTTGCGTATACTATGTTCCTGAGAATGCACAGCAGGTAACTCAGGCGCCGACAGAATCCCAGACAGAGGCGTCTACACAGCAGGAGACACAGCCTGTGGAGACTACAACGCAGTATGTTGAGCCGATCACAGAGCCTGTAACAGAGGCTCCTACAGAGATCTGGACAGATCCTCCGACAGAGTATATACAAACAGAGACGCAGATAGATGTTCCTACTGATACTCCTCCGGAATACGGCGGAGAATGGTAATAGTTACCGGATAAAGAATACAGCCCCGAAGCGAAGAAATATCGCTCCGGGGCTTTTTTTATCATTCTGCATTTCAGCGCACAAATAAAAATGCCATAGTGCACGAAAGCACTATGGCATTTTTGCATCAGTATTTTATCTTTTTGATTTGTCAACCGGTATCAGGAATCCGCCTAACAGACAAAGGATACCCATGAATATCCATATCGGGAAACCATGAGCAAGCACACCGTAGTAGCCGTCAGCGATCATCTTGTTGTATGTGACATCCTGAGCGTCTTCACCGCAGGACTTTGCAGCTACACGATAATCCTCGGTATACGCACTTTTATCTGCATAGTGTTCTACAACAGCGTCACGGTTGCCGCCGACAGAGTTGTAATAAGCCAGAACCTCGTTGTATACGACCGGCATTTTTTTCTCCTTGTAATCCCTTTCATTATAAACATTGCTGAAAAGCTGGATAAGGAAGAAGAAGCACATTGCGATTATACCGCAGTTCACAAGGAATCTGCGCATTTCTTTAGGTCCCGTACTCTTGGATTTTGAAACGACTGATGTATTAACTGCCATATGAACACCCCTTAGAGATAGAATACAAAATCATACTTTTATAGTTTATCAGTATATGGTGAATGCAAGGTGATGAAACTGTGACAAACATGTGAAATCAGGAGTGCCTGTTCAGGTAATCAGCTGCAAGATAGAGCGAACCGCAGACAACAACGATGCCATTGTTCTCGGCAGCAAGAGCCTTTGCACGCTCTGTGCATTCGTCGAGAGTTCCGGTGCTTGAATCGGTGTAGAATGACGCTATATCGGCAAGAGTATCTGCTTTAACAGCGTTTCCGGCGAATCCGTCAACAGCAAAGAATGAGTCGGAATGTCTTGCTATCGTTTTAACGCATTCGGCGTAATCCTTTGAATCCACCATGCCCATTACGGTATATATCTTCTTGCCTCGTGTACTCAGATACATGAGCACAAGGGAAAGCATTGACGTTCCGGAAGGATTATGACCACCGTCCACGATAACAGGCGGCTTGCCTTCGATGTACTGAACTCTTGCTTTGACCTGAGTGGTCTCAATAGCACGGATGATACTTCCGTCACTTATGCTGAATCCTTTGGTACGAAGATAGAGGCATGCAGTGATAGCAGTCTGAGCGTTGTATTTCTGGTGGATACCGGGCATAGCAGGAGTTATCCTGATGCCTCTGTAGTAGAATGATGCGTATAATCCGCCGTCGCTGTACGGCTTGCAGGGTTCCGGAGAGATCAGTTCAGCACCAGCTTTTTCAGCAGCGGTGCTGATTATATCGCGTACAGATACTTCGTTGTCTTCGGAGATCACTGCCGCTGAGCCTTTTTTGATGATCCCTGCTTTCTGTACAGCTATTTCTTCAACAGTACTGCCGAGAATGGAAGTGTGGTCGAGGGAGATAGATGTTATTACAGACAAGAGCGGAGGAGGGATAACGTTAGTGGAATCAAGCAGACCGCCGATGCCTGTCTCAAGCACAACGACATCGCATCCCTCTTTTTCGTACCATAGAAATGCTATAGCCATTGTGATCTCAAACTGTGAATACGGACGGTCAGAGACGCTGTTCCTTACTTTTTCAGTCATTTCGCAGAGCGATTCTCTGTCAATGTCCATGCCGTTGATGCGTATCCTGTCCTCATAGTGAGTGATATAAGGTGATGTGAATTGACCGGTCTTATATCCTGACAGAATGAGAGCATTTGATATATATTCAAGTGTTGAGCCTTTTCCGTTAGTACCGGCGATGTGTACGAACCTGAGTCTCTTTTCCGGATTGCCGATACTGTCCATCAGTTCCTGCGCTCTTGAAAGATCGGTTATCTTTCCGCCGCTTTTGGTATAGGAATCAATAAAAGTCATTGCTTCACTGTAGTTCATTTTTTCTCCTTAAAAAAGCGGAGAGCGCAAAGCTCCCCGCCTTATCATCAATATGGGCTTGCGTATGTTTCAGCTTTTGCCACTGCTTCCTCAAGAGTGAGACCGGCAAAATCCTGAGCCGGGAATATGCGTCCGGATTTGCCGTCACTTATGAAAGCGCCGACCAGAACTCCGGGGATCGCACTTTCCGGTGAATTAGGAGCATTCGGACCGCCAAGATCAGTTCTGCACCAACCGGGATCCGCAAGATTCAGTGTTATATCCGTGCCGATGTACTTTGAACCCAGATCTCTTGTGACCTTGTTCAGAGCAGCTTTGCTTGCGGAATAACCAGCCTGCTGAGGATCAAGGTCGATACCGCTGGTGGTGTTGACAATCCTGCCGAATCCTCTTTTCTCCATGCCGGGGAGAAAGTGATAGCATATCATCATTGGCGCAGTAGTGTTTATGCGGAAGCTGATGTCGTAGTCTTCTGCGGGAGTTTTAAGATATTCATTGCGGTAGGCTATCTGCAAGCCTGCATTGTTGAGTATCACATCTATCTGTACCCCAAGCTCATCTATGCTGCTGCACATTTTTTCGACCTGAGCCATGTCAGAAAGTTCAGCACCGACTGTGTATGCTTCAACCCCCAGAGCTTTTACCTCTTCGGCTAATTCTCTGCAATGCTCAGCGTTTCTGCTGTGAAGTACCAGATTTACACCCTGCTTTGCCATGTAAACAGCAGCAAGTCTGCCGATACCTCTGCTCGCACCGGTAATAAGCGCCCATTTGCCTTTAAGATCTTTCATAAGATCATCTCCTTTTACAAAATAAGGTGGCAGTATCAGTATTCATAATCAATACAAGCGCGGTCAGTCTTTACTGTACCGATGAACTTGCCGAATTCAACATGAGCAGGGTGTACCTGATATGCGTTGAGGTCGGCGATGCTTTCGAAATCGCAGAGCAGAGAGATCGTATAATTGCTCTCGGGAGCTTCCTTGGAATTGATAACGACCTCGCCCTTTTTCAGCTCCTTCACGTTTGCGATAACGTTTTCAAAACGCTTCTGTGCCTCAGCAGCGTTCTCATACTCACTGCGTCCATCAGCGTCTTTAAGCTTGAACATTACTATGTGCTTTATCATTTGTTTTCGCCTCCATTGAGTTCATATATCTTAGACCTGAAGGTCTTTTTACCGTCATAGCCGGAATACTCTCCGTATCCGACAAAATGAAGTCCGCATTTCTCAATGACTTTTCCAGATGCTGGATTAGCTTCGGCGTGTTCAGCGACAAAACGCTCTGCACCGTGCTTTTCACGGACATATTCCATCATCCGCAGTGTTGCTTCTGTGGTGTATCCCATATTCCAGCAGTCATAGCGGATATTGTATCCGAAACTCCAGCGGTCTTCATCCGGTCTGAACCTTATCCCGCCTGAACCGATGAGCTTGCCGTCTGATTTTCTGACAAATCCCTATGTATACTCATTCTCGAGCTTATCGACTGTGGAAAGCCACTGCCTTGTAATATCCGGGCTTTCATGTGTTGAGTATATCATATATCTCGCCACACGTTCGTCGCCGGTCCACTCAAAGGCTTCGTCGGCATCTTCAACAGTCAGCGGACGGAGTATCAGCCTCTCAGTTTCGATTACCGGGATAGAGAATATACTCATATTGCATGGCTCACTTTCTGAAAGCAGCGATAGACTGATCTATTTTAGCCATTTTCTCCTGTGCCTTTGCGAGTTTTGCCTTTTCTGCCTCTATGAGCTGAGCAGGTGCTTTTGAAACGAATCCCTGATTATTGAGCTTGCCGCTGAGGAAGTCGATATCCTTCTGCACCTTAGCCTTCTCCTTTTCGAGACGAGCGATCTCCTTTTCGCTGTCAACCAGTTCATCCATAGGAATGAAAATGCGTGCTGCATCTGTTACAGCGTTAGCGCAGTTCTCATGGCTGAGGCTTGCGCCGACTTCAACTGTTGAAGCGGAAGCAAGTTTCTCGAAGAATACTGTGCAGCTGGTGAATGTCTCGGGCTCAGCAGTCTCAATGATGAGCTTAGCCTTCTTTGAGGGCGGTACGTTCATCTCTGTACGAACATTGCGGACAGCCTTTATAGCTGAGATGACCTTTTCGAAAGCAGTCTCATCAGCATTGAAGTCGATAGATGAGTCATATGTAGGATATGTCTCAAGGATAATCATTGATCTCTCGTTGTTGAGGACCTGCCAGATCTCTTCAGTGATGAACGGCATGAAGGGGTGGAGGAGTTTCAGCATGCCCTGCATTGCCCATACGAGCACTGCCTGAGCCTTTGCCATGGTCTCACCGCCAGCCTGTATTCTGGGCTTTGTGAGTTCGATGTACCAGTCGCAGTAAACATCCCAGATGAAGTCGTAGATCTTCTGTGAAGCAACACCGAGCTCAAACTTATCGAGGTTCTCATTTACTTCCTTAGCCAGCTTGTTGAACTTGTTTACCAGCCACTTGTCTTCCAGTTCGAGGTCAGCAGGGAGGCCCTTGAACTCAAAGTCCTCGGGGAGATTCATCATGATGAAGCGTGAAGCGTTCCAGAGCTTATTTGCAAAGTTACGGGCAGCCTTTACCTTCTCGTCGATATATCTCATATCGTTTCCGGGAGAGTTTCCGGTAGCAAGCATGAAGCGGAGAGCGTCAGCGCCGTATTCATTGATAACTTCCAGGGGATCAATACCGTTGCCGAGGGATTTTGACATCTTGCGTCCCTGCGAATCGCGTACAAGTCCGTGGATGAGGACAGTATCGAAA
Source organism: Ruminococcus flavefaciens (assembly GCA_002373775.1). GTDB lineage: Bacteria > Bacillota > Clostridia > Oscillospirales > Ruminococcaceae > Ruminococcus > Ruminococcus flavefaciens_M. The sequence continues at coordinate 11,438 of DFJW01000056.1, forward strand.
GGCACCTTGCCCATATTTTCAAGTCCGCTGAACATCATTCTGATTACCCAGAAGAAGATGATGTCATAACCGGTAACGAGTGTGTTTGTGGGATAGAAGTATTTGAGGTCTTCAGTATTCTCAGGCCAGCCGAGAGTTGAGAACGGCCAGAGTGCTGAACTGAACCATGTATCGAGAGTATCGGGATCCTGTCTCATAGGCTTGCCGCACTTCGGGCAATTGCAGGAGCTTTCCTTTGTGACCGTCATTTCACCGCACTCATCGCAGTAGAATGCAGGTATCTGATGTCCCCACCAGATCTGACGGGAGATGCACCAGTCCTTGATATTTTCGAGCCAGTGGAAGTAAATCTTGTCGAAACGCTCAGGAACGAACTTTGTATCGCCGTTTTTTACAGCGTCGATAGCCGGCTGAGCGAGGGGCTTCATCTTAACGAACCACTGAGTGGATACCTTGGGTTCCACAGTCGTTCCGCAGCGGTAGCAAGTACCAACGTTGTGGCTGTAGTCTTCGATCTCAACGAGAGCGCCTTCAGCTTCAAGGTCTTCAACTATCTTCTTTCTTGCCTCATATCTGTCCATGCCTGCGTATGCCGGATAATCGTCAACGATAGTAGCATCGTCGTTCATTACATTGATAACAGGGAGGTTGTGGCGGAGACCAACTTCAAAGTCGTTAGGATCGTGAGCAGGTGTTATCTTAACAACACCAGTACCGAAATCCATTTCAACGTAGTCATCAGCAACTACGGGTATCTCACGGTGAACGATAGGAAGGATGACCGTCTTGCCTACAAGATCCTTATAGCGCTCATCCTTTGGGTTGACAGCAACTGCGGTATCGCCGAGGAGAGTTTCCGGACGGGTTGTAGCCAGTTCAAGGTAGCCGTCCTGATCCTTTATCTTGTAGCGGAGATGCCAGAAATGACCAGCCTGATCTTCGTATGTAACTTCTGCGTCAGAAAGTGAAGTCTTGCACTTGGGGCACCAGTTGATGATACGCTCGCCGCGGTAGATAAGACCTTTCTCGTAATACTTTACGAAGACTTCCTTTACAGCCTTTGAGCAGCCCTCGTCCATTGTGAAGCGTTCACGTGACCAGTCACATGATGAACCGAGCTTCTTGAGCTGTTCAACGATGCGTCCGCCGTACTGTTTCTTCCACTCCCATGCACGCTTCATGAAGCCCTCACGTCCCAGGTCTTCCTTGGTAACGCCTTCCTTACGCATAGCCTCAACGATCTTAGCCTCTGTAGCGATAGCAGCGTGGTCAGTGCCGGGGAGCCAGAGTGCGCTATAGCCGCTCATTCTCTTCCAGCGGATGAGAATGTCCTGGAGAGTCTCATCGAGAGCGTGTCCCATATGGAGCTGACCGGTTATGTTCGGAGGGGGGATAACTATAGTGTAGGGTGTTTTCTTAGGATCAGCCTCAGCGCGGAAGCATCCCTTTTCATTCCACGCCTGATAGATACGGTCTTCAAAGTCTTTGGGATCATAAGCCTTTGCAAGTTCTTTTGCCATTAGTATTTCTCCTTAATATATTATTGAGCAGCATTATTGCAGTGCTCGTTGATAAACTTTACTATTTCGCAGTTATTGCGGATGAATCTCCGTTTGTACCTGCGGTTATTTGTGATGACTGTCACCTTTTTGAGAAAGCCTGTTTCTGCACGGATAACGTCTGACAACGCAGTACTGTTTTTACTGCTGAGGAATACTGTTCCTCCTTCAACAATGACGTATCTGCACTTCTTAACGATAATAACTGCTGCAAGAGCCGGGAAAAAGCCCAGGATAATAAGGGCGACTATCAAAGCTGCACAGAATGTTATGTCAGCAGCCGGATTATCATATTCAAGCCTTCCGAACCACCTGTTATCATTTATATCATCTATCAGGTCTTCAATAATATCATCACGGCTCTTTCCGTTAATGATACCTATACCGATTATTTTTTCCGGCTCAACGTCAGACCACTTCGAATAATGTGAATATACCTTATCCCGGATGTATTCTATCTCTTCATAGTATTCCGGATTATCCGGCTTGTTGAGCAAAAAAATCGTGAGTACTTTTTCTATCTCACTCATTTCTTTGACGGTACCATCTTTATTTTTGCTGTGGTATTCATCGATTGTTTCTTCAATGTAGTTCACAACATCGCTGTAATAGCGGTCGTAGTTATCCTCTGCCTTTTTTCTGTCCTCTTTCTTCTGCAGCTTATCAGATACCGGAGCAAGAACGTAGATAAGTATCAGCATTACTGCTGCCAGTATTATGTTTATTAAAACAAAATATCTGACCAAACAGCTTTCAGAACGGATCTTTTCCTTCACGTACGCATTGTCAGCATCCACGCTATCACCTCCGGAATAATAGAAAAGCCCTGAACCGTTTAAGGCTCAGGGCGAACTGTATTGTCCGTGTTACCACCTGAATTCGGATAAACTATCCGCACTCTGTGCAGTCCTTCAACTGACTCCCCTGTAACGTGAGGAACACGCCGGCGACTACTGCTATTTCACCGCCGAAGCTCCGAAACTACTTCTGCACACCCTTCATGCTGCCTTACACCAGCCGGCAGCTCTCTGCGTTTCAGGGATGAGCGTACTACTTTTCATCTCAGCTTTTGGAATATGGTTCTATTATACATTATAACTGCGGTTTTGTCAAGTACAAATTAGCGTATATCAGAGAAAACGGCGCATGCTTTCGGACAGTTTTTCTTCTGAGCTGATAAGCCGGAAAGCCAGATCCTTTGAACGCTCATCAGCAGCCTTGTACTGGTTGAGATAGCGGCTCAGTGACTTTATGCCCATATTGCAGCCGTCGGTCATGAGTTCTGCAACAGTGCTGTCAGAGCTGTCTGCTGCAAGCTTGGCTTTTGTCTTTATCCATGACATCCCTTTTGCTATCGGATTCGGCTCTCTGCCGTCATCATGGTATTCCGAAAGGACATTCAGAAGATCGGTCTGGAGGGATTCGTTTGTGGAAAGACTTTCACGCAGCAGTCCTCTGAGTTCCTCACTCTTAACGCTTCCCATGACCTCTTCAATTGCAGATATCCCCATTTTTACGCCGGAATCGCATTCGCGCAGCAGTCGGATAGTATCATTTTCAATCATATAAACAACCTCCTTTTGCATATATTCTGCCATGCAAAAGGAGGTTTATTCATTTATTTGCCGATCTTTTCAACTTTCATGAGGTTTGTCGTACCGGAAACGCCAAGAGGAACTCCGGCAGTGATAGCTACAAGATCGCCGTCCTCAACGAGACGATGTGATTCAGCTGCTTCAACAGCTGCTGCAAACAGATCATCAGTTGAGGTCTTTTCGTCGATGATGAACGGGATAACTCCCCAGCTCATATTCATCTGACGGCATACCACATCGCTCATAGTGCAGCTTATGATAGGACATTCCGGGCGGTATTTTGAAATAAGTCTTGCAGTCTGACCGCCGAGGGAAACTGTGATGATAGCCCTTGCGTCGAGATCATGGGCAGTAGTTACGGTAGCGTGGGCGATAGCTTCTGCAACGCTTCCGTTGGGATTTGAGCTTCTCTTGGAGAATCTGCCTTTGTAATCGATGTTATTTTCGGTAGTCTCAGCGATGAGTGCCATGGTCTTGACTGTCTCAACAGGGTATGCGCCGGCAGCAGTCTCGCCTGAGAGCATTATAGCACTGGTTCCGTCGTAGATAGCGTTTGCAACATCGGTTATCTCAGCACGGGTAGGACGCGGATTGGTTATCATGGATTCCAGCATCTGAGTTGCGGTAACGACCTGTTTTCCGGCATTGTAGCCCTTGTGGATGAGGTCTTTCTGTATAGCCGGTATCTGCTCAAAGGGGATCTCAACGCCCATATCGCCTCTTGCGACCATTATGCCGTCTGCGGCTTCGAGTATCTCGTCTATATTCTCAACACCGTCGGTATTCTCAATCTTTGCGATGATGCGGACATCGAACCAGCCGAGGCTCTGGGTGAACTTGCGGAGGTAGTTGATATCAGCTGCGGAACGTACAAAGCTGGCGGCGATGAAATCAAATCCCATTTTTGCTCCGAACTCAAGGTCATCCATATCTCTTTCGCTGAGGTAAGGCATTGAGAGCTTTACTCCGGGAACGTTGATGCCCTTGTTATTGGAGAGCGTGCCGCCGTGGATAACGCGACAGACGATCTCGGTGCTGGTGACTTTTTCAGCAAGCAGTTCGATGACACCGTCATTTATGAGGATGCGTGTTCCGATGCTCACGTCTCTTGGCAGTTTTTTGAAGCTTATGCTGCCTATTTTGTCCGTACAGAGTATATCTTCGGTAGTGAGGGTGTACTGATCTCCGTCGTGTATCTCCACCGGCTTATTGTCCACGAATTTTCCGAGACGTATCTCGGGACCTTTGGTGTCCAGCAGAGTTGCAACAGGGAGGTCAAGCTCACTGCGTAGCTTTTCTATCTGGCGCAGACGTTTTTCATGAGTTTCATAGTCTCCGTGGGAGAAATTGAAACGCGCAACGTTCATGCCTGCGAGCATGAGTTCACGCATGATATTCTCATCATCAGTCGCAGGACCTATGGTACATACGATCTTGGTCTTTCTCATTATTACATCTCCTAAAAGTTTGTTGGTACTTCTGTTCCGGGACCGGATATCAGAGCTTTTTCAGCTTTGCAAAGTTAGCCATTATCTTCTTGGTCCCGACTTTATCGAAGGCTATCTCCAGCATGGCATCATTTGCCATTGCCTTTACAGAGAGCACCGTACCTTCACCGAATATATTATGTGCGACTCTTTCGCCGGCACTATAGGTAGCCTTTTCCTTGACAGCAGACGAGCCTGCGAGCATCTTGTTGCGGGCGAGCTGCTGCTGCAAAGTAGCGGAATGAACTGCGGTAACGGCATTGTCGCCTTCTGACATTCTGCTCTTCATAGCCGCAGCATGGTCGTTCTTTTCGATCATTTCTCTGCCAATCTCTTTGATGAAGCGGGAGGTGACATTTCTCTGAGTCTGACCGAAGATCATGCGCTGACTTGCGTTTGTCAGGTAAAGCTTCTTTTTTGCACGGGTTATAGCGACGTACGCGAGACGTCTTTCCTCTTCCATGTCATCCTCGCTGTCGAATGAGCGTGAACTCGGGAAAATACCGTCATCGAGACCGGCAACGAAAACGTTGTCGAATTCAAGTCCCTTAGCTGAGTGGACGGTCATGAGAGTAACGCGGTCATCGGTGCTGACATCGCGGTCCGCATCGGTATAGAGCGTGACTTCTTCGAGAAAACCGCCGAGAGTAGGTTCTTCTGCGGTGTTCATATAAGTCATTATCATGGAACGGAGTTCCATTACGTTTTCCTTTTTGACGTCGCCCTTGTCAAGGGTGTCAAGGTAGCTGAGGTAGCCGCTCTTTTCGGCAACGAGGTCAAAGAGTTCGTCCAGCGGCAGTTCCATGCTCTTTTCGATGAAATGAGCGAACATATTGTAAGCAGATCTCAGCGCAGTTATTTTCTTTGACAGAGGAGCAAAGCTTTCGCAGTCTCTCATGACTTCAAGCGGTGAGAGTTTCAGGTCAGAACTTATCTGCTTTATGACTTCGATAGTTGAGTCACCGATACTGCGCTTGGGGACGTTGATGATGCGTTCAAATCTCACCATATCCGAAGGATTGTAGATCACGCAGAGGTAAGAAACGATGTCCTTTACTTCAGCGCGGTCGAGGAATCGCATACCGCCGTAAACTTTATAAGGAATGCCGTTTCTTACAAGCATGCGCTCAATGGCATTTGACTGAGCATTCATTCTGTAGAGGACAGCATTAGGAGAATATCTGCCGTGTTCCTTATAGTAAGTGTTTATGGTATCAGCGATGAACTGAGCCTCGTCATCCTGATCTACCGCCTTGTACCAGTAGACTTTGTCTCCGGGTTCTCCGGCAGTCCAGAGCGTCTTTGCCTTTCTTCCGCTGTTGTGGGAGATCACGGAATTGGCAGCATCGAGGATAGTCTGAGTTGAGCGGTAGTTCTGCTCAAGCCTGATAACTTTCGCACCAGCGAACTGGTCCTCGAAACCGAGTATATTTTCGATATTTGCACCGCGGAATTTGTATATGCTCTGGTCATCATCGCCGACTACGCATATGTTTCCGTGACCGGCAGAAAGCAGTGAAACGAGACGGAACTGTACATGGTTGGTATCCTGATACTCATCCACCATTATGTACTTATAGCGGCTGCGGTATTTTTCGAGTATGTCCGGGAACTTTTCAAAGAGTTCAACGGTCATGCAGAGTATATCGTCGAAATCAAGTGCGTTTGCAGCCTTCATTCTCTCCTGATATACGCCGTAGAGTCTTGCTACAAGCTTCTTGCGGTAATCCTGTCCTGCATCTGTTTTGAGGTCATCCGGAGTGAGCATCTTATCCTTTGCAAAGCTGATCTCGCTCAGGACAGCTCGTGGTGCAAGCTGCTTTTCGGAGATATCGAGTTCTGCCATTACAGACTTTATCATACGCTGGCTGTCATCGGAGTCGTATATAGTAAAATCGCTTCCGTATCCGAGAGCTTCTATTTCTCGTCTGAGTATGCGGACGCATGCCGAATGGAAGGTAGAGGCATTGATGTTCATGCCGTCCTCGCCGAGCATGGCTGTGAGACGCTCCCTGAGTTCGTTCGCCGCCTTATTGGTGAAAGTGATAGCGAGTATATTCCATGGTTTGACAGGCTGTACAGCGATCGTATCCCTGAGCTGTTCAAGGTCATCTGTTCTGCCCTCAGTGTAATCCGTAAGGAAAGCGATATCACTGCTGCTGCCCTCGCGTGAATCATCATTGTAGGCATTTCCGAATGTTATCATGTTAGCTATCCTGTTTACGATAACAGTAGTTTTACCGCTTCCGGCGCCTGCAAGCACAAGCACAGGACCGTTCACAGTGAACACAGCTTCCTGCTGTCTCTCATTCATGCGGCTGAAGTACTTTTTAAGAGCCGCTTTTTTTGCTTCATTAAATGATAAATTGCTCATAATCTATCTCCATTGTTCTGATTTGTCAATAAGCAGTCTGATTATACTATCTGTATAAAATAATCGTGCATTTTCAAAAATTTGTATCTACGAGTATTATTATACCACATTTTTTTACGCTTGAAAAGACCTGTTACATATTTTTTGTTTTAATAAAATGAATGTGATGAATAGACAGACTGATACTGCGGCATAATAATCCCGAGAGGTGATAACAATGGGAAAAAAGAAAAAACAGATACCTGTTCCGGATCCCGAAAAAAACGGACCGGAACTATATATCTGTCCGTCAGCATCCTTCGGCGATATGACAGGGCTCATCCCTAAAACGGATGATGGACCATCCGAGCGCCGTGCATACAGGGACATGTATGCTTACATGGCAGATGCTGAACAAAACAGGGACGCATGATGCGTCCCTGTACATATATCCTTTACCCTGAGGCTTACTTTTCTGTGCAGAACTCTACCTTTTCTCCGTTGAGTATCATGTTTGTAGTTCTTACAGCACACATCTTTCCGCACATTGAGCAGGTGTGACGCTCTGCGATAGGAGTGCTCTCATAATATCTTCTTGCCTTTTCAGGATCAACAGCCACTTTGAACATGCCTTCCCAGTCAAGAGCATGACGGGCAGCAGCCATTTCGTTGTCAGCATCTGTAGCATGCGGTACGCCCTTGGCGATATCAGCAGCATGAGCAGCTATCTTGCTGGCGATGATACCTTCCTTTACGTCGTCAGCATCCGGGAGACGGAGATGCTCTGCGGGAGTAACATAGCAGAGGAAGTCAGCACCGTTTGCAGCAGCTATAGCGCCGCCGATAGCGGATGTGATATGATCGTAACCGGGGAAAATATCAGAAACGAGAGGCCCGAGAACATAGAAAGGAGCGTTGTGACAGATGCGCTTCTGTATCTTCATATTTGCGGCGATCTGGTCCATAGCCATGTGTCCGGGACCTTCGACCATTACCTGAACGTCTTTAGCCCATGCACGTTCAGTGAGAGCGCCGAGTTCGATGAGTTCGGATATCTGTCCGGCATCTGTAGCGTCGTCGATACAGCCGGGACGGAGAGCATCACCGAGGCTGATAGTGCAGTCGAATTCACGGAGGATATCGAGCACTTCATCATAATATTCGTAGAACGGGTTCTCATTGCCTGTCATTGCCATCCATGCAAAGAGGAGAGAGCCGCCTCTGGATACGATGTTCATCTTTCTCTTATCGCGGCGGAAAGCTTCAACAGCACGCTTGTTGATGCCGGCGTGGATAGTCATGAAGTCAACGCCTTCCTCAGCATGAGCGCGTACAACTTTGAGAAAGTCTTTAGCAGTTATCTCAAGCAGGTCCTTGTCGAGATAGCCGATAGCATCGTACATAGGCACAGTTCCTATCATAGCAGGGGACTTTTCTATAAGAGCCTGACGGAATGTATTGGTCTTTCCATAGTTGCTCAGATCCATTATAGCCTCAGCGCCGAACTTGATAGCCATGTCTACCTTTTCCATTTCCATGCCGTAGTCCTTCACGTCACCGGAAATACCGAGGTTGACGTTGATCTTTGTGCGCATTTTAGTGCCGATTCCTTCGGGGGAGATGGACTTGTGGTTGATATTGCAGGGGATGCACACCTCACCTTTAGCCACGAGTTCGCGGAGCTGTTCGGGATCAATGTATTCCTTCTTTGCAACTATCTCCATTTCGGGAGTGATGATACCTTTTTTAGCGGCTTCCATCTGTGTGCTGTAGTTTCTCATAATATGTATTCCTTTCATCAATAGAGTATTGGTGTTTATTCAGCAAATCTGCTTTTCAGGTCGAATATATGGTCAAGAGGACCGCTTCCGCTGCCGAGGTCGAGCATACTGCCGAGAGCGCCGGAGATATAGTCCTTAGCACGGCTAATGGCATCCGGCAGAGGATGACCTTTTGCGAGATTTGCAGCGATAGCACTGGAGAGAGTGCAGCCTGTGCCGTGGGTATTGGGGTTGTTGATGCGTTTCCCTTCAAATCTCTGCCACGAGCCGTTCATACGGAAGAGTATGTCAGTCGCATCATTTACGCGGTGTCCGCCTTTCACAAGAACGTTGCATCCGTAATCATTGGCTATCTTTCTTGCAGCAGATATCATATCCTCTTCGGATTCAATAGCCATTCCGGTCAGAAGCTGAGCCTCAGGGATGTTAGGCGTTACCAGTGCAGCCATAGGAAGAAGTCTGGCTTTCAGTTCATCATAAGCTTCAGCTGAGCTGAGGTCAGAACCGCTGGTAGCAACTGCAACAGGATCGACGATGATATTATCAGCGTCGTAGAATGCGAGCCTTTCGGCGATGACACTGATAAGTCCGGCTGAAGATACCATACCTATCTTTACGGCATCCGGACGGATATCAGTAAATACTGCGTCTATCTGCTGGCGCAGGAATTCCGGAGAAACTTCACTTATGGCGAATACTCCGGTGGTGTTCTGAGCGGTGAGAGCGGTTATAGCACTCATGGCAAAAACACCGTTCATTGACATGGTCTTGATGTCTGCCTGTATGCCGGCGCCTCCTGAGGAGTCGCTTCCGGCGATGGTAAGAGCTGTTTTCATGGATGCTCCTTTCATAACTGTTTTCTGAGCTTGTTTATAAGAGCTGCTGCGGCAGATTTAACATCATCTGCGGCAAATACAGCAGATACAACTGCGATACCTGCTTCACCGCATCCGGTTATCTCGCTGACATTTTCGAGAGTTATGCCGCCGATAGCAACAGATGGTATTTTTACTGAACCGCATATCTCTCTGAGCATGTCTCTCGTTATGCGGACAGCATTCTTCTTGGTGGGTGAGGGGAATACTGCACCTACTCCGAGGTAGTCGGCACCGGCATTTTCAGCATCCTGTGCCTGCTGAACGGTCTTGGCAGTAGCGCCGATTATGAAATTGCTTCCTGCTATGCGGCGTATCTCAGCGACAGGAGAGTCCTCTATCCCCACATGCACGCCGTCAGCACCCGCTTTGAGAGCAGCGTGCCAGTTGTCATTTACGATAAGGGGGACACCGTAGCTATGACATACTTTTTTGAGTACCATAGCTTCGTCGATCAGTTCATTTTCCCCAAGATCTTTCTCGCGCAGCTGAACACATGTCACACCGCCCTGTATCGCCAGTTCAACCTGTTCGCAAAGGCTTCTTTCACCGAGCCATGAACGGTCGGTAATTGCGTACAGCAGAAGTGAATCACGGCTGAATATCATTTTTCTGTACCCCTTTCAAATGATCTTAGGTATGCAGCCGGATCTTCGCATTTCATAAGTCCGCTCATCACGCATGCGCCTGCCGCGCCCTGTTCACGGACGGACTGCACATTATCAGGTGATATGCCGCCGATACCGTACACAGGTATGCTGACAGCATTGCAGACAGCTTTAAGGTAATCAAGACCGCGCGGCGGAAGACCGCGTTTGCAGTCGGTGGCGAAGATATGACCGGCAATTATATAAGAGGCGCCGAGCGCCTCAGCTTCGGCAGCTTCCTCCGGTGAATGGCAGGAAACCCCTATTCTGCTGAATTTTCCGGTGTTTCCGTTCATAGAGCGGAGAGCTTCCATTTTGAGGTGGATGTATCCCGGAGCATTCTCTTCCGGAAGGAACACACTGTGCGGAATGAGCGGTACACCGTAGCTGCTGCATATATCAGCAGCTTTAAGTGCAGTTCTGATATACTCGTCCCGTTTCAGATCATGTTCGCGCAGGATGACAGCTTTGGGTTTTGCGGCAGCTATCTTTTCAAGTCTGGTGAAGAAGTCCTCGCAGCAAAGCTTTCTGCTGGTTACACAGATGATATCAGACATAGAGGTAGTCGTTCAGCACAGGCTGGAGTCCTTCGCCTGACATATCCTCATACATCTTGCTGAAACTGCGGCCGTCGTTTATCTCGAACTGCTCATCGCCTTCTGCCGAATCGTTCTCCTTTCCGGTATACTTGCTCTCATGGTCACCGATACCGGTGGAAACTCCGGCTGAGACTTTGGTGGCAGCGATCTTGACTATGCCGTTCCTGAAATCCGCGCTTTCGCGTGAAGATACGGTTATACCGCAGAAAGGCATGAATATACGGTAAGCACAAAGCACCTGACAGAGCTGTTTTTCGTGAACGTCAAGCGGATTGATCTCATCGTTGTTGATGATAGGTCTGAGTCTCGGACATGAGAG
>DFJW01000018.1:0-52182 GCA_002373775.1 Ruminococcus flavefaciens
TCACTTGGCTTCCGATTAGTTGTATTAAGGGCCAATAGCTCAGTTGGTCAGAGCATCCGGCTCATAACCGGACGGTCCGGGGTTCGAGTCCCTGTTGGCCCACCATCTTCCGCGTTCCTTTGAACGCGGTTTTTGTTTTATGAGATGGATCCCCGCTCAGTGCGTGAAAAAACTACCATAACCCAATCATAGCTGTGGATTATGGTAGTTTTTATTATTGTTTTGGCTCATGAAGTTCTGTTTCCGGAGGCTGTACAGTTACATATTCGGTTATCTCCGCGACCTGATTTCTGCTGAGGCCTTCGACGTACAGCAGTTCATAGGAATTGCTGAATCCGTTTATGCTATCCCTTAGTTCGATGATCCTGTCTGCAATAATTTCGTCCACATATGGCAGAAGCAGCAGAGTTTCCTTATCTGCCGTATTGAGATCTATAGGAGCAACGTCTTCGATTACCGTGGTGTATTCAGTTTCGGGCACAGTTTCTTCCGTTTCAGGTGGGATCACTGTTGTTATCTGGGTAGATGCATGAGTTGTAGGAGCTTTGGGCTGAGTAATAATTTCGCTGACAGTTTCACTTTCGTTTTCGGCTTCTGAAGTGTACACCGGATCCTTGACGTAGATATAGTCCTTGATATTATTGAATATCCCTTCACCTATCCCGTTCACAAGCATGATCTCTTCTATGTTATTGAAATCGCCGTTCGATCTCCTGTACTCTAAGATCGCGTCTGCAAGCACATCGCCTATGCCGGGGAGAGCAATGAGATCCTCGTGCCCGGCTTGGTTTATGTCTATCGGTTGCAGCTGACTGTCTTCCTCAGAAGCTTTGGATACATTTCCCGATGAAGATGCTGTACTTTCTGTATGTGACGGGGTTATATAAACAGTTCTTGTCCCATCTTTTTTGTTGTCTCTCACATTCATGATAATATACGAGACAGTCAGCATTGCAAAGCAGAAAATGATAACTGCAATGTCTTTTATATCTTTCACGGTTTCAGCTTGTTATTCAGCGGCAGTTTTTACAAGATGAAAAGAAAGCGACCGGAGTGCCTTCATCTTTTTCTTCGAGAACTCTTTCAATTTCTTTGGTCTTATCGTTGTCAGTAGAACGTGCAGTAGTTTTAGGCGGTGCAGTTTTTGCAGTGGTGGTTGTTGTAGTAATAGTGGTGGTAGTCGTTGTTTCTTCAATTTCACCGGTGTTCACAAGGTAGTGATAATTGACTGAATCGCAGAAAGCCTCTATCGCATCAATATAGTTCTCCTCTATTATTGCTTCTCCAGAGGCTGGCAGATAGTTATATATATCATCGAAAATATCATCTGTGCTGAATGAAAGAATGTCAGCGATATTACCGTTCATGCTTATATAATCATAAGCAGTGCGGATTCCGGAAGCGTCGAGGTAGAGCATTATGCTGTCACTGTCTGCACCGAATGCTTCGATACATTTGTCATCTGTGAATTTTTCCGTGTCATCGTCAGAGCGCTTAGTTCCTGCTACATACACCATGATATTTACATCAAGTGAATCAGCGCAGTCGCTTATCTCATCATTGAGCATTTCAAGGTCAGCAGAGGTGAACAGACCTTTTTCGTCGATGATGCCGCTTTCTTCATATTCAGGTTCAGTAACAGGTTCTGGACGTGAGTACCCTTCATTGTTATACACGTCGTCGCAGGCTGCTGTACATGTGAACAGAGAGAAAGCAACGGCGAGAGAAATTATTCGTTTCATGGTATCCTCCTAATATCAGCATATTCATATAATACAAGTACCATTATACTACGTTTTGCGACAAATTTCAATATATGCAAACTAAAATGTAATAACTTTTCAAATATTCAAAAAACTATTGCATTTTTGCGGCTTATGTGATATGATAATAGTCAAGGAGGAATCCTTATGCCAAAATTTTTTTCTGTAATTTTCATGAATTTCTGGGGCTACGATCTTATAATATTCATCGCAGCTCTGCTTACAGCATTTTTGTACTATAAACTCAGGCATGCAGCGGACGAGCTGTATGATAAGATGCACCTGACAGTTTTTGTGCCGGACGGAGGTGCTTCGCGTGATGAAGCAGAAAGCGATATCTCCGGGATACGCGAGACTGACCTTGTGACTATGCGCAATCATACCGGCAAGCTGTATTCGGTATTTGTGAACATGACGGGTATATTCCCACTTCTCGGTATCCTCGGTACAGTAGTCTCACTGCTGGGACTTGTTGCGGATACCACAGATATCACCGGCAATTTTTATGGTGCTCTTACTTCAACATTCTGGGGACTTATTTTTGCTATCATTTTCAAATTCATTGACGGTATCATATCTGCCAAGATAGAGGATAACGAAAAGACAGTGGCACTTTATCTTGAACGCAATAACCGGCCCGACAGGATAGAGTCCGGAAACAAAAAGCGCGATAATGGCGGTTCCGTGCGCGGTGAAGTGTATAACAGCGATGGTATCCGCGCAGATGTTTCTGAGGACAGTTATCACAGTCCGGACAGTGAATACACGCACAGAGATGAACGCGATGATGTGTCCGAGCGATACGAAAGCGCCGGATACCACACCGATGCGGTAGACGATCTGATCCGCACTCTCGGATACGGAGATGATGAAAGATGAACGGATACCGGAAAAGCAAAGGTATAGTGATAGAACTCACCGCCTTGCTGGATGTCATACTCATAATGCTTTTCTGGGTCATGATGAATGTTCAGGAAAGTCAGTCATCTGCGGTGGATCAGGCGGAAAAACGGGCGTCAAATGCAGAAGCGCTGCTCTATGAAGCTGAGTCAAAGCTTGCTGAGTTCGATGAGAAGAAAGCAGAAGAGCTTGAACGTGTCTGGAGTCTTGCAAAAGAACTTGATAAGAACGCAGCAGCAAATCAGGAAGCACTTGTGGGCTATGAGAAGGGCATGCTCCTGACGCTTAATATCCGCTATGATGAAAGCGGCGTCCTCTATGTTTCAAGTGGTTCAGATCAGCTCGGCGAGGCAAGTACAGAATCGGTGACCGATATCTATAACTGCATGATCGAGTCGCTCGATAAACTCAAACGCAGTCCGGATGACGTCATACTTTGTGCGTTGGTCTATGACGGAGACACGACGCTGATACGCGATTACAGAACAGTGAATGCTGCCGTAGATATGGTAAGGAAACAATATAAGAGCTTCTATTGCACATACATAAATACAACTAAGTGAAAGGATGTTGAACATGGCAGAACCAAACAAGAAAAAAGGCACACCCCCACCTCCTCCGCAGGAGAAAGTAGTCGTTAAAAAGCGCAGCGGATGTTTCCTGCTGCTTCTCCTGTTATTATTACTCATCGCACTTCTTTTATACCTCATAACACATTTCGGCTGGTTCGGACTCGGTGACGGAAGCGGAAGCAGCGGAGACGGCGGTTCGGGCTCGGACAGCGGTACATCAGTAGCCGACAGAGCAGAGCCGGTGTCAGAGGACACCGACAGCACAGTAGTGTATGTTACTATCAGCGAAGATAAATATCTCCTCAATAATGAGCCGATAGAACTTGACAAGCTCATGGAGAATATCAAGGGCATTGAAGGAGACGTAAAGGTAGAGATCACAGATGCTGACGGAGTAGTCAACGTACTCACTGATCTTGAAGATGCACTGGTAGCGGAAAGCATAGCATACAGCGTTAATACTGAGGTCCAGGAGACTGAAGCAGAATAATCATCATTGCCGTATCTGAGGATGCGGCAATTTTTTTTCAAAAGGTCTTGACAAATCGGAAAACATGGTGTATAATGGTATCAACATAAAGATTGGACACAATTTAATTTATATAAACCGAATTTGAGGAGGATATTATTATGTCGATCTATGATTTTTCATTCAAAGCACAGGACGGTTCGGAAGTTTCAATGGAGCAGTACAAAGGCAAAGTCCTGCTCATAGTGAATACTGCAACAGGCTGCGGCTTTACTCCTCAGTATGATGAACTTCAGGATCTGTACGAGGAATTCGCTGATAAGGGACTGGAGATACTTGATTTTCCGTGCGACCAGTTCGGACATCAGGCACCCGGAAGTGACGAGGAGATACACTCATTCTGCACAGGCAGATTCGGTATCACATTCCCTCAGTTCTCAAAGATCGAAGTGAATGGCGATAACGCAATACCACTGTATAAATGGCTTGTGGATAACAGCAAATTCGAAGGTTTCGGAAAGAGCCCTATGGGACTGGCAATGGTCGCAGTGGCTAAATCTCAGGACAAGGATTACAAGAATAACAGCGCAATAAAGTGGAATTTCACAAAATTCCTCATCAGCCGTGACGGACAGATACTCGGCCGCTTTGAGCCCACATTCAGCATGAAGAAACTTCATGGAGCAGTAGCATCAGCATTATAAGAAAAATCCCCGGAAGAAACAGAATTTCTTCCGGGGATTTTGTTATTGTTCTCAGCCGCCTTGTGAATCGGTGCAATAATCAATAGCGAGTATAACTGCTATGACTGGTATAAGGTCAACTGACTCATCTACATCTATCTCGAAGCAGTCTCCGAGAGCGAGCCATACCTTATGGATACGGCATATCGGATGATTTCCGACAAGTATGCTGTAATCATGTGCGAGGTAGTCGCCCTGTATAACCCAATTCAGTCCTTCTATAACGAAGCGTGGGCGCAGGAGAGTGAATTCGCGTTTTACGATAGCTATTTCCTGACCGTTCTGATATATGTACATCTTCGGCAGGATAGTCAGCAGTTTCTGGCGTATAAAGGCAAGTTCATTGCCTTCGAGATCGAGCAGATGAAGTTTGCGTCCGATAGTGAGCAGTTCACCTTTTACTTTGAAAACAGGTGTACCGTTCTCATCCATAATGTTGAATCCCTGAGTGATAGATATCATTTTTTGTTTCATATAAAGCCGCATGTGTAAATCCTCCTCTGTCTGAATAGTAGTGAGTGATGCAGGGGAATCGCTGTTATTATTATAATACATTTCGCAGAAAAATGCAATAGTTTACAGAATAATACAAGTTGCATATATGCACCGCTGATCCGGATTCCTTGACACAGGGTTAAAGATGTGATAACATAAAAGTGAAAGGAACTGATACTATGACAAAGATAGATCTTATAACAGGCATACTTGGTTCGGGGAAGACAACATTCATGCTCAGATATGCGAGACATCTGATAGATTCCGGCGAAAAGATAGCAATACTTGAAAACGATTTCGGCGCTGTTAATATAGACATGATGATACTACAGGAACTGAAATGTGACCGCTGTCAGCTTGAAATGGTAGCAGGAGGAGGGGACGCAGACTGTCACCGCCGCCGGTTCAAGACACAGCTCATCTCACTTGGGATGCAGGGATTCGATCGTGTCATCGTTGAACCTTCCGGCATATTCGACATGGATGAGTTTTTCGATATACTGCACGAATCGCCTCTTGACAGGTGGTTTGAGACCGGGAGCGTGCTTACGATAATAGATGCTGAGACAGAGGACGATCTTTCTCCGCAGATGGAATACCTGCTTGCCTCTGAAGCTGCATGCAGCGGAAGACTGATACTCAGCAAACTGCATCCCGGTGACGATGCGGAAATGATAGCCGAGCGGCAGATTTCACATATCAACCGTGCTCTTGAAGAGATAAAGTGCGACCGGCGTTTCAGACGGTCAGATATGACAGCACAACTCTGGGATGACTTCACCGCTGAGGATTTTGGAGCCTTTATGAGAGCGGGATATCGCGGTTCAGCATATATCAAAAAATTCAGTCCCGATGAGATACGCAGTTCAGTGCATTATTTCATGCACATAAACATGCCTGAAAGCAGCATTGAAAGTGTTATAAACAGTATATTCAATGATCAGGGATGCGGAAGGATATACCGCATAAAAGGTGCTTTGCCGGATGTGAACGGAGGCTGGATAAAGATAAACGCCACCCGTGAAAAGACAGAGATAGGCAGAGCCGTGAACGGACAGTCAGTGCTCATCGTTATCGGCGACGGCATAGACCGTGATAGGATAGATGAAGTGTTCAAAGCTGTAAACACCGATCCTGAATATGTTTCCATATGAGAATAAACGAACGCGCAGCCTTTTGTAAAAACAGGCTGCTTTTTTTGTGCAGCACTTGAAATGTGCGGGATAATATGTTAGAATTGATAGGTATGAAAGGATATGAGATGATGTTAAAGCGATTCATAAAGCAGCAGCCCGTACTTGTCATAGCATTTCTGGCTGCATTGGTCACAGTGTTCATAATACCTCCGGATTCAGGATATGCGGGATACTGTAACAGAACTGTGCTGATAGAACTGTTTGCGCTCATGGCAGCAGTTGCCGGTTTCAGGAGCATAGGAGTATTCGATTCGGTATCCGGATTCCTCATCCGCCGTGCAGGAGACCTTCGTTCCTTGGGAAGGATACTTCTGCTGCTGTGTTTTTTTTCTTCCATGCTGGTCACCAATGATGTTGCCCTCATAACATTCGTTCCGCTTACTCTTATGTTATACCGCAATATAAGAAATGAAAGAAGCCGGATTATGACTATAGTCCTTGAGACAGCTGCCGCTAATCTCGGAAGCATGATGACGCCGGTAGGAAATCCGCAGAATCTCTATCTGTACGATGAATACAGCCTCACAGCCGCCACGTTCATAGGAACAATGCTGCCTGTGGGAATCGTGGGACTTATCTGTCTGCTTGGCATGACCATGCTGCTCCCGAAAGAAGTGTGTGAAGCACCAGGTACAGACAAAGTAAAAATGCAGTATCCCAAAACTATGGCATTTTCGGCAGTGTTCCTGCTCTGTCTGCTGTGCGTATTCAGAGTAGTGCCCGATTACATATGCCTTATAGCGGCTGTGCTCGCAGCGCTGATATTCGATCGTTCACTGCTCATGAAAGTGGATTATGCTCTGCTCGCAACATTCGTATGCTTTTTCGTATTCGTAGGAAATATAGCAAGGATCGAAGCTGTCAGCAGCTTTTTCAGCCGTATACTCAACGGCAGGGAAATAATAGTCGGAGCAGGTCTTTCGCAGATCATAAGCAATGTACCGGCAGCAGTGATGCTCTCGGAATTTACTGAAAACGGCAGGGAGCTAATGCTCGGAGTTGACATAGGCGGTTTCGGCACACTCATTGCCTCACTTGCGAGTCTGATCTCGTTTCAGATATACCGTCAGGACAAGACCGCGAAGACAGGGATGTATTTCCGGGCATTCACAGCTGTGAATGCAGGTATGCTGGTGGTTATGCTCGCAGCCGGACTGATAATAGCGTAACGGTGGAATGAATATGAGATCTCTTGAAGAAATGGCAGCAGAGTGTATATCAGAGCTGAACGCTATCGGGATAAAGACAGGTGACGTGTCATTTACAGTGAACACCCGGGCGAAGAAGCGCTGGGGACAGTGCCGTGCACTGGGCGGCGGAAGGTATGAGATAAGCATATCTTACAGACTTTTAGCTGACGGTTCAGAAGAACTCCCTGCAAAGAATACGATAATACATGAACTATTGCATGCTGCTGACGGATGCAGAAGCGGACACCGCGGACGCTGGCTGCAACTGGCGGCAGATGTTATGAGAGCCTATCCTGAGTACGATATAAAGCGCTGTACATCTGCTGAGGAAAAAGGCATCACGGATGATAACGCTGAAGTCAAGCGGCTGGAATACAGATACTTTTTCCGCTGTCTTGGATGCGGAACAGAAGCAAGGTACAAGAGAGCGACAAAGTTCACTAAAAATCCCAACGCCTATGTGTGTGTAAAATGCAGAGGGAAATTCGTTGACAGCGAACTGTACAGCCTCTTGTCCCCTGAGCAGCGGTCATTGCTGGAAACTGCAATGAAAGCAGCAGCTCCGCGTCCGCTTACAAAGTCGCTTCTTAAACAGGTGCTGGATAAATAAAAGATCATGATATACCGGATATCATGGTCTTTTTCATTTGCTGATATTTTTAAATGCTGTCAGTGCAGTAGCCTTTTGAGCGGATGAGATCAGCGATCTCGCTGACGTATTCGCTGCAAAGCTCTTCGGTCTTTGCTTCAGCCATTATGCGGAGGACGGGCTCAGTGCCGGATTCCCTGACAAGTATCCTGCCGGAACTTCCCAGCTTGACAGCTATCTCGTCTGTCTTTGCCTGTATATCCGGATCGTTTCTGGCTTCACATTTATCCTTGACGCGGATGTTCAGAAGCTTTTGCGGGTAAATGGTGAGGCCTTCGGTCAGCTCGCTCATTTTCTTCTTTTCAGCGATCATGACTTCCATAAGCTTCAGACTTGTAAGGATACCGTCGCCTGTAGTGGCGAATTTGGAAATGATGATATGTCCGGATTCTTCACCGCCGAAGCAGCAGCCGTTCTGTGACATGAAATCGTGAACGTACTTGTCGCCCACAGTGGTCTTGGCATAGCCGATATCATTTTCTTCGAATGCTTTGTACAGACCTATGTTTGACATGATAGTGGTGACTACAGTGTTGTTTATGAGTTCACCGTGACGCTTGAGGTAAGTGCCGTATATGTAAAGAATGTGGTCTCCGGTCAGCACATTTCCTTTTTCATCCACACAGAAGCAGCGGTCAGCGTCCCCGTCATAAGCGAAGCCCACATCCATGCCGTTTTTGACAACATATTCCCTGAGGTTCTCGATATGAGTTGAGCCGGCGTTAAGGTTGATATTGAGACCGTTCGGCTCAGCATTTATAACATGTGTCTCAGCACCGAGGGAATCGAATACTGAACGAGCGATGTTCCATGAAGCACCGTTGGCACAGTCGAGAGCGACTTTGAATCCTCTGAAAGAGTAGAGACCGAGAGAGATGAGGTAGCCGATGTATCTGTTTCTGCCGGCAACATAGTCCACAGTGCAGCCGATACGTTCGCGGCGTGCAAAAGGGATATCAGTGAAGTCCTCGCCGAATACGCTGAGATTGCCGTCAAGGTAAGCTTCGATGAGTTCGATTATACTGTCCTCGATCTTTTCGCCGCTGGAGTTTATTAGCTTTATGCCGTTGTCATAGAAAGGGTTATGGCTGGCAGAGATCATAATACCGCAGTCGAAATTGTCTACCCGCGTGATGTAAGCTACAGAGGGTGTCGTAGTTACATGGAGCATATAAGCATCAGCGCCTGAAGCAACAAGTCCGGCTATAAGAGCGTACTCGAACATATAGCTTGAACGCCTTGTGTCTTTTCCAATTACTATGCGTGACTTGGCATCAATCCCGTTTCTCTTCTTTTTCTCGGCAAAGTACCAGCCGAGGAACCTGCCTACTTTGTACGCATGGTCTGCGGTAAGTTCAGCGTTAGCCTCGCCCCGGAAACCATCAGTACCGAAATATTTTCCCATATGAATTCCTCCGAAATGTCCCGCTGTACCTTCAGCGGCATATAATATAATGATAATGCCATATAATTATAACACTATGCCTCATCAACTTCAAGAGATTTCTGAAAATTCGGGAAATGATACAGTATTCTTTGAAATGTGCATATTATATTTGCATCCGGCAGGAAAAAGGAATAAAAAAACGGCTGTGAACGATATGTTACAGCCGTTAGTGTCTTCTTTAGTTTATGCCGGCAACGAGCCTGCGTATCAGTACAATGTCGAAGGAATCAACAGTACCGTCCCCGTTGAGATCACCGTAGTAAGCACCGGTGTCCACATATCTTCCGAGGACGAAACGACTGAGTGAAACAAGGTCGGAAATACTAATATTTCCGTCAAGATTCACATCACCATTCTCAGCTTCCAGTGGAACGAATTTCAGCTCCCACTCCTTGGCATAGCGTTCAGCCTCTGTTCCGTGGTATCCGTAAATAACGCAGTTATCACCGAATACACATTTTGGCTCATCGGTAAGCGGTCTTACCGGTGGTGGAGGCTCTATTCCTGATGTCCGCTCTTGCGGTGTTTTGTGAGGATATGAGCCGATGACCTGTACAGCAGGCGGAATAGTCACAGAAGTGAAATTGACAAGAGCCTCCTGACCGATAGTTCTCACACTACGGGGGATGTTGATATCAGTAAGGCGGATATTTCCGCCAAATGCTCCATACTTAATGTTTTCAACGCTGTCTCCTAAAGTGATGCTTTCGAGACTCTTGCAATTGGATACGGCACTTTCGCATATATCCCTGGCATTGATATTTGCAGTTTTAAGTCCTTTAAGCTCATAGAAAGCTCCATCCGCTATTACAAGTTCAGGACA
Source organism: Ruminococcus flavefaciens (assembly GCA_002373775.1). Classification (GTDB taxonomy): domain Bacteria; phylum Bacillota; class Clostridia; order Oscillospirales; family Ruminococcaceae; genus Ruminococcus; species Ruminococcus flavefaciens_M. The sequence continues at coordinate 10,248 of DFJW01000018.1, forward strand.
ATCTATCATTAAATCCGTCATGGAATTGCAGTCATAAAACGCCCATTTTCCTATATATTCAAGACCTTCAGGAAAATTTATCTTCTCAAGGTGCTGACAACTTGCAAAAACATTTCTTTCAATGATCTTGATCGAATCCGGAAGAACGATCTCAGTGAACGGAGACTGAGCGAGAGCACCGTGTTCTATCGCCGTTACTGGACAGCCGTTTATCTCGCTCTCAATAGCGAAAGGCTCGGTGATCTTTTCTGAGGACTGTCCGCCGGAATAATTGCTCCACGCAAATACAGCTGTACCGTCAGGCTTTGTATAATACCAGCCGCCGTTTTTCTCGATCATGCCGAAGTCTTCCATGTATTCCTTCTCGCCGCGGAAGTCCTTCATCGGGCAGTCAAATTTGACCGGGATAGTTTCAATCAGATCATCATTTCCGTCATACACTTCAAAGCGGCTCTGAGTATCGGGAGAGATTTTTTCAAGATAAAGCACATAGCTGCTGCGTTCATCATCAAGCCAGTATTCCATTTTATTATAGTAAACGTAGCTGTTTGCATATCTGTCATAGTCTAAACAGATCACATCCGGAACGCAGTCTATGAACGTATGCCAGCCATAGTAAGTTTGGTAGAAAGAACCATAGTCCCATACTCCGTAGGCATCTTTAAGCTGCTCGACTGTTATTCTTTCACCCACATCATCTCCTGCAAGAGTACGCCTTGCACGCTCGCATACGATGTTATCGCCGGCAGCCTGCTCGGTGTCGAAAATGAAGTGACAGAGTTCTTTCTCTTCGGCTGTCAGTGAAGCATAATCTGATATGCACAGGTCGTATTTCAGAAACCGATCCCAGAGTGAACTCTCGGATGATCTTGCACGGGCAGCTGAATCTGGTGCTGTGCATACCGGCAGGAAAGTGACAGCAGTCATCAGTGATATAAAAGCTTTTTTCATATTGACCTCCTTTGCATAGACTATGAACAGACGGTTTATGCCATTACTATAACACATGCGGTAGCTGATGTCAAGAGTAAAAGAAAAACAGCATTGTCAGCGACGCATTGCGACATAGTTCAGCTTTCGCACATGGTATAATAGATACAGTTTTGTCCGTGCATACATAAGCCGGAGGAAAAAAGAAACGGGAGGAACGGATGTTGAATATCAGAACAGTTACCGAAAACAGGAACGCAGGTGCAGCAGGAGCACTTCTGGCAGCATTGGCAGCCGGATACTTTCTTGCAGATTCAGAAATGGCAGGAGCAGCATCATTTGCGGATATAGCGCTATCAGGAGCACTGGAACTTCCAATGTCAGCATCCGTGCTGGCAGGCGGTCTCATAAGAAGCATGGTCAGCGGCAGCATAGGAAAGAACATAGTCAAGCTGACAGCAATGATAGTCATACTCATAATGAAGCTGTTCACAGACCAGAGCAGTGAACCCAGAATGAGCGGCATTATCACAGGAGCCAGCATATTCGTATCAGGCGCAGCAGTATCGGCAGTCATAGGAGAAGTGCTGTATAAGCTTCTGTTTTACATATTCTACGGTGCTCTTGCAGGTTTTACGGCATACTCGGCAGCGGTTATCATCCAGAGTCTGAAAAGGAGGCGTGTAATGGATGTTTCATCGCCTTACGGCTGTGCGTATGCAGTGGTCTATACAATGATAGTCTCATCACTTTGCACAGTTCGTACGCCGGTCATAAATTTAGGCATAATTTTCGGTGCCGCTCTGACAGTCACAGCGGCATGCTATTACAGGCATCTGGGCGGAGTGCTGTGCGGTGCACTTACGACCTGCGGTGCATTTCTTGCGTCACCGGAATACGGCATGACAGTAGTGCTGCTGCCGGCAGTCGGACTGCTGACCGGTTATCTTTACAAGCAGAAGTACACCGTGATAGCTGCTGCATTCACAGGAATATATCTCATGCTGACCATACTTACCGGAATAACTGCAAGCAGTGTTGAGTCAATGCTGAATATCATACTCGGCGCGGCAGTATTCACAGCCGCAGCTCCCAATTATTCTGATAAATGGGTGATGACGGCATCTGACCGCACAGCAGCACTTCCGGAAATAATGAACCTGAGAATGGGCTTTCTTTCTGACTCGATAGCAGCAGTCAGGAAAGAATCCGGAAAGATAGCCGAGATACTTGATACAAGTGCAGACAAGCCATCGGAGATCGAAGAAAACAGCCGTATCGTATGCACACATTGTTTTCGTAGGCTCATATGCTGGAAGAACGATTACGACATGACGATCCGCGGATTCCGCAAGCTTTCGGCTCTTTGTGAATTCTCTAAGGAGACATTTCCCTATGAACTTGATGAGTGTCTGCACAAGCAGGAACTGATGGAAGCCTTCGAAAATTCAGCGCGTGAAAAAGCGACTGCGGCGCTTCTGGAGATGCGTTTTTCTGAGAGCAGACGGCTGCTGTTTGAACAGATAAGGATAATGGAAGAACTGGTAGAATCAGCAGGGGAGAGAATGGATGTGCGCTACTCGGAACCCATAAGCAAGGTGATGCGCACGAAGCTTGAAAAGTACGGATACAAGCCCCATAACGTCATCGCCTACTATAACTCGTGCAACCGGCTCCTTGCTGAGCTTTACTTTTCCTATTCAGATGCGCCGCAGAGCTGCATCCGGGTGTGTGACCTCATAGCGGATGAACTGAGGATACCGATGGCGTCAGCAGAGCCGGTAAGTTCCGGAAAGGACATCCGCATAAGGCTGTACGAGAAACCTGCGTATGAACTTGAAGTCTATGGTGCATCAATGTGTGCTGACGGTTCTAACGAGAACGGAGACACTTCACTCGTTTTCGGAGACGGCACGGGCGTGAATTATGTTATCCTTTCCGACGGCATGGGATGCGGAAGAAGTGCAGCAGTAGAATCCCGAATGGTGGTGAGGATGTTCAGAAAGCTGGTCACCAGCGGAGTAAACTGTGCATCAGCCATAAAATTGATAAATTCTATCATGCTCACCAAGTCCCGGGATGAGACATTTGCCACTCTGGATGCAGTCAGGATAAACATGGATAACTGCGGTCTGACAGTGATGAAATCAGGCGCAACAGCCACTCTCATAAGGCACCGCGGAAGTGTCATGAAGATAACTTCCCCCACATTCCCCATAGGCATCTATGAGCAGTCCGAGACTTTCTCGCGTTCATATGATTTTGAGGAAGGCGATATCATGATAATGTTTTCTGACGGCATCAGCGAAAACGAATACCGCTTCATCCGTGAACTGCTTCTCGGAGGTGATGACATAAAGCGGATAGTGGATGAGATATGCTCAAAAGCCGGCGTTTTCAATCCCACGGTCCGCAGTGATGACGTAACAGTGATAGGCATAAAAGTAACAAGATCAGCAGCAGCCCTTTGACTGTCAGATGTGTGCATTTTAACAAAGGTTTGATATCTGATATCAGAAAAAATATGGCAAACTGCACTAAATATTATCAGTAAAATTAGCACAACGTCTGAAATTTTCCCTCATTTTACGAAAACGCTTGAATAATTGCCATAATTCTGATAAAATGTATATAGCAAAGGAGGCTGAATTTATGTCTGTAACTAATAAAAACAATCCAAATGACTTTCCGCTTTATCTGTTCTATCAGGGTAAGAATTATGAAGCTTACAGGTTCTTCGGTGTTCACTCGAAAAAGAAGGGAAGGGGCAAGAGCTATACCTTCCGGGTTTGGGCTCCTAATGCAGTCAGTGTTTCAGTAGTAGGTGATTTCAACGACTGGAAGAGAGATTCTGATCCGATGACTCTCATATCAGACGGAGTGTGGGAGGCAGAGATATCAAAGCTCAAACAGTTCGACACTTACAAATACAGCATAGAGACTAAGGACGGCAGGATACTCCTGAAGTCTGATCCGTATGCTTCTCATTTCGAGACTCGTCCCGGTACTGCTTCCAAGATCTATGAGAGCAGCTATGAATGGAACGATGAGAAATGGTATGAAGAAAAGAAGTCAAGGATAATATATAAAAGTCCGGTAAATATATATGAAGTACACCTCAGTTCATGGAAAAATTACGGCAACGGCGTGTATTTTGACTATGTGACATTTGCAAAGGAGATAATACCTTACCTCCAGAAGATGTCATATACACACGTTGAATTCATGCCGCTGACGGAGTATCCGTATGACGGTTCGTGGGGATATCAGGTAACAGGATATTTCGCTCCCACATCCCGCTATGGTACACCTGATGATTTCCGCAGGATGATAGATATGTTCCACGAGGCACATATCGGAGTAATCCTTGACTGGGTGCCTGCTCATTTCCCGAAGGATGAAGCAGGACTTTATGAATTTGACGGCACATGCTGCTATGAGTACACCGATGAACGAAAGAAAGAACATAAGGCGTGGGGCACAAGAGTATTTGACTACGGAAAAGCAGAGGTATGCTCATTCCTCATCTCAAGTGCAACGTACTGGTTCAACGAGTTCCATGTAGACGGTCTCAGAGTCGATGCTGTAGCTTCAATGCTGTACCTCGATTATGACAGACGTGACGGAGAATGGGCTCCTAATATAAACGGCAGCAACGAGAACCTTGAAGCGGTCGAATTCCTTCAGCATCTGAATGAGGCTGTCTTTGCAAGACATCCCGATGCGTTGATGATCGCAGAGGAGTCCACGGCATGGGCAAATGTGACAAGACCTACGGATATAGGCGGTCTTGGATTCAATTTCAAGTGGAACATGGGCTGGATGAACGATATGCTCAGCTATATGTCACTTGATCCTATCTATCGCGCATTCAATCATGACAAGCTCACTTTCTCTTTCTTCTATTGCTTCTCGGAGAACTATGTTCTGCCGATATCGCATGACGAAGTGGTACACGGAAAGTGTTCGATGATAAATAAGATGCCAGGCGAATACGACCAGAAATTCGCATCTTACCGTGCATTTCTGGCATATATGATGGCACATCCCGGCAAGAAGCTTCTGTTCATGGGACAGGAGTTCGGTCAGATGAAGGAATGGGATTATAAATCACAGCTTGACTGGAATCTGATGGAGTTCGATTCGCACAGAAATCTTCTGAAATTTTCAGAGAAACTCAACAGATTCTATGTCGATAATCCTCCTCTCTGGCAGGATGACGATTCATGGAACGGTTTCAGCTGGATATCCAACGATGATACAAAGCAGAGTATCATAGCATTCCGCAGATTTGACGATAATGAAGATGAGATAATAGCTGTATGCAATTTTGTACCGGTAGAAAGACACGATTACCGCATAGGCGTTCCGCACAAGGGACGTTATAAGGTGGTGTTCAATACCGATGCAAAGGAATTCGGCGGTTCTGAAGTGACGGAGAAATCCTTCAGATCAGACAGCATCCCGATGCACGGATTTGATGACAGCATCTCCATGACACTTGCTCCGCTCTCGGTAATATACCTCAAATATTCACCTGTAAAAAAGCGGACAGTGAAGCCGGAAGCAGAAGAAGCTCCGAAGCAGAAAAAGACAAGATCTTCGGCTAAGTGAGAGACTTATGCCAAAGCTCGATATATCAACATATCAATATGACCAGGAGGAATAATATGTATACAAAAAAGAAGTGCGTAGCGATGCTCCTTGCAGGCGGTCAGGGAAGCAGACTATATGCTTTGACTAAAAATGTTGCAAAACCGGCAGTACCTTACGGCGGCAAATACCGCCTGATAGATTTCCCTCTCTCCAACTGCACCAACTCCGGTATCGACACAGTAGGTGTTCTTACCCAGTACCAGCCTCTCGTGCTTAACGAGTACATAGGCAACGGACAGCCGTGGGATCTGGATAAGATGAACGGAGGAGTTCATGTTCTTCCGCCTTATGAGACACAGGCAGGTGCTTCATGGTACGAGGGCACAGCAAATGCTATCTATCAGAATATGCGGTTTATAGAGAGATACGATCCAGAGTATGTGGTAGTTCTCGGAGGCGATCATATCTATAAAATGGACTATTCCAAGATGGTGGATTTCCACATTGCAAATGAAGCAGACTGTACCATCTCAGTTATCGACGTTCCGCGCTCAGAAGCATCTCGCTTTGGCATAATGATATGTGACGAGCAGAATCAGGTCATCGACTTTGTTGAAAAGCCAAAGGAGCCGAAATCGACTCTTGCTTCAATGGGCATATATGTTTTCAGCTGGGATAAGCTGCGCAAGTACCTCATTGAAAATGAAGAAGAGGCGAACGCAAAGCGCGAAAGAGGTGAGGCATGGTCAAAGGACTTCGGCAAGGACATCATCACTTCCATGCTTCGTGACAGACAGAGACTGTTTGCATATGAATTCGAAGGATACTGGAAGGACGTAGGAACACTTGATTCGCTCTGGGAAGCAAATATGGACCTTCTCAGCCCCAGCGTTCCGCTTGATCTCTATGATCCAAACTGGAAGATATATTCCAGAAACAGCAACATGCCTCCGCAGTATGTAGGCAACAATGCTAATATTGAGAATTCTATGATATCTGAAGGCAGCGAGATAGACGGTACAGTTGACTTCTCTATCCTTTTCTCCGGTGTTACTATCGAAGAAGGTGCAACAGTAAATTACAGCATAATAATGCCCGGTACAGTTATAAAGTCCGGTGCAGTAGTTGAATATGCCATAGTAGGAAGCGACAGCGTTATCGAAAAGGGTGCGAAGATAGGCGCAAGCCCTGAGACTATCGAGAACCGTGACGACTGGGGTATCGCTGTAGTCGGCCACAACGTAACAGTATCTGAAAACAAAGTCGTTGAGCCGAAGCAGATAATCGGCGATAATATCTGATCGGAGGAATTGTACTATGAGTGTTAATTATAATGTTTTAGGACTTATCTTTGCAAGTATGCACGACTCATATGTGAGCGAGCTGACAAAGCAGAGGACTATGGGATCTATCCCCTTCGGAGGACGTTACAGACTTATAGATTTTCCGCTTTCCAATATGGTAAATTCAAGCGTGGCAGAAGTCGGAGTAATCACAAAGTCGAATTACGGTTCTCTCCTCGATCACCTTGGTTCCGGACGTGACTGGGATCTTTCCCGTAAGAAGGGCGGACTTCATCTGCTCCCTCCGTACAGCCAGACCGGCGGAATATACAAAGGCAGGCTTGATGCTCTGAACAATATCTGGAGTTTTGTGGAGCACTCATCTGCAAAGCACGTTATCATGGCAAACTGCGATATCGTGACTACTATAGACTTCAATCCTGTGCTCAAACAGCACAAGGATTCTGAGGCAGATATCACTCTTGTATACAGCAAGGGCAAGTATGACTGCGATAAGAACAAGTGTACAACAACTCTCGAATTCGATGAGAACAACTGCCTCAAGGACGTTCTGGTAAATCCCCAGATATCCGGAGAGTGCAATATATGGCTTGAAATGCTCATTATCAGCAAGGACTTCCTGAAAAAGATAGTATTTGATGCAGCAAGCAGAAATCAGTTCAGCTTCACCCGTGAGATACTTCAGGGCAAGAAGGATGAATACAAGATAATGGGATACGAGCATAAGGAATTCTTCACAAGAGTTGACAGTGTGCAGAACTATTATCTGGCAAACCAGATGCTTCTCGACACTGACAAGAGGAATGCTCTCTTCAAGAAGAATATGCCGGTATATACCAAGATAGGCGATAACGGACCTGTTAAATACGGTCTTGAGTCGAATGTTAAGAATTCACTTATTGCTGACGGCTGTATAATTGAAGGAACAGTTGAGAATTCGATACTTTTCCGAGGCGTAAAAGTCGGAAAGGGCACAGTAGTGAAGAACTGCGTTCTGCTGCAAGGTACAAAGATCGGAAGCAAGTGCAATATATCTTCAGTTATCACTGATAAGAACGTGGAGATAAGCAGTGAGAAAGTGCTTACCGGTTCTGAAACTTATCCTCTGTATATAGGCAAAGACGGTAGGATCTGAACGGTGGTGACAGCGTATGAAGATACTATTTGCAGCCAGTGAAGCTGTCCCCTTTGCAGCTTCAGGCGGTCTTGCTGACGTAGTTGGTTCACTTCCCAAGGCAATAGCAGCCAAGGGAAATGATTGCCGCGTAGTCATACCGCTGTACAAAACGATAAAGGAAGAACTCGGAAATGAGATGACGTTCCTGAAGAATATCACAGTAGATGTTTCATGGCGGAAGCAGTACTGCGGGATATTCACAGTGAACAGGAACGGCATAACTTATTATTTCATCGACAATGAGTATTACTTCAGCCGCGATGGCCTTTACGGTTTTTATGATGACTGTGAGAGATTTGTCTTTTTTGACCGCGCAGTGCTTGAAATGCTCAGATATATTGATTTCACACCTGATATAATAAACTGCAATGACTGGCAGACCGCGCTGATACCGGTGTACTATCAGATATACTACAAGTACCAGCAGGGGTTTGACGGCATCAAGACAGTATATACGATACATAATATCGAGTATCAGGGAAAGTATGGAAAAGAAGTGCTGAGCGAGGTAATGGGCATCCCTATGTACAATGCCAACCTCCTTGATTATGACGGCTATGTAAATATGATGAAGGGCGCTATCGAGACTTCGGATAAAGTCATAACCGTCAGCCCGAGTTATGCATGGGAGATACTTGATCCATGGTATGCACACGGTCTTGACAGGATACTTGTAACGAAGCAGTATAAGCTCCGGGGCATACTCAACGGCATAGATACGGATATGTATGATCCCATGACAGATCCGGCAATATCAGGACATTATTCAGCCAAAGACATATCCGGCAAGGCACTCTGCAAGACAGTCCTATGTGATGAGTTAGGACTTGAACAGGGTGATGAGCCGATAATAGGAATAGTATCGCGATTTGTAAAGCATAAGGGCATCGACCTCATAAGATGCGTATTTGAAGAGATAGTTGAAATGGGAATGAAGTTTGCGGTCCTTGGAAGCGGAGAGAAGATCTACGAGGACTTCTTCCGTGAAATGGCGGCAAGGTATCCGGGCAGAGTATCAGTCAACACCGGATTCATCCCTGAACTTTCACGCAAGATATATGCAGGTTCAGACATGTTCCTCATGCCGTCCCAGAGCGAACCCTGCGGTTTGGCGCAGCTGATAGCGATGAGATACGGTACTGTACCGATAGTAAGAGAGACTGGCGGACTCCGTGATACTATCCGCGACAACGGAGGCGAAAACGGTAACGGTTTCACATTCAAGACTTATAATGCAAATGATATGCTTGATGCGATACGCAGAGCAAGAGCTGATTATTATAACAAGCCCGAGTGGGAAGCACTCATAAAACGTGCGCTGAAATGCGACTACAGCTGGTCAGCATCTGCCGACATTTACATTGAGACATATCAGGAGATAATATCTGAATAAACAGCAAAGGCTGCCGGAGTTTTCCGGCAGCCTTTTTACTGTATCAGGTCATACAGTCTGTGACTGAGTTCGTATCTCTCCGGATCACTGTTGCATCCGAGAGCTATGGTCAGATATTTTTTCTCGTTTTTTATGAAAGATGCTATCAGGCAGTATCCGGCATCCGGAGTAGTTCCGGTTTTCATTCCGGTGGCGTCAGCACAGTAGTATTCGCTGTAAGGTGATAATAGCAGATTGGAGTTTGTCCAGTTGTAGTATTCACCGGAAACGGCAGTGATGTCTTTTTGTAAAGTGCCGGTGATGTCGCGAATCTCCGGAATGGAGCAGGCGTAGTCGGCAAGCCTGATAAGGTCAGACACGGTAGTGTACTGTCTTTCATCGTCCCAGCCGTCCGGATTGACAAAGCAGCTTTCTTCCATGCCGATCTCTGAAGCTATCTCATTCATCATACGGCAGAAGAAACTGACCGCTTCTTCGTCAGTCATATTGCTGCCGGGCATTCTTGCTCTTGCAACTGAGACCGCAACAGTATAAGCAGCGTCATTGCCGGACGCCATGAGCATGCCTGTGATAAGATCATAAAGTGTAAGTCGGCTGCCGATGCTGAGATATGCAAGGCTCGAATACGGCTGGACGAGCCATTGTTCGGAACCAACTGTGAATACCTGATCTTTGGGAACATACCTTAAAGCAGTGACTGCTGTCAGGAGTTTAGTGAGACTTGCCGGTGCAGTTCTGGCGTGGATATTGTCACCGTAGAGCAGTCGCTGTTCATCCTGACTCCATACAGCAGCTGCGATGTGTTCCGGGCAGTCGATGTAAGGTACGGAAGTAGTTGTTACCGGAAGTGTGCTTGTGGTCGATGTAACAGTGACGGAAGTTGTGGTACAAGATGAAGTGTATGACATCGTGACTGTGCCGGCAGCAGGTCTTGTTTTTTCGCTATCTGAGCCGTGGCTGACTGATGACAGCACAATTATCATGAGCAAGAGTAAAAAGCAGGATATGACAGCTGCAACTCTTCCGGTGCGAAGTTTGTATCTCTTAGCCATTTACTCAAATATCTCTTTCAGTATAAGATTCTGCTCAGGAGTGAGCATGTCCATTCCAGAGATATATCCTGTACCGAGATACGGAGAATAAATTATCCCGCGCATTGAAGTACCGTTGCTGAAATTGATATTGATATCCACACTTTTCCAGACTTCCGGATCGGAAGAATTGCGCCTTTCGTCGTAAGCATCGACGAGCCATTGAGGAGTACCGATATGTGCAGGAAGACTGCTGGTGTCTGTGGGATGCAGCTGGTACAAAACAGCGCATATATCGTCCAGTTCACTGCGGTCGGTCACAGTACCCTGCGAGACATTTTTTATAGTACTTCCGTCCGGCATCTGAACTCTGTATGATACGGATACAACATCGTTTGTACTCTCAGCACCGAAGAATGAGAAACCGGCTTCAAAACCGGAACTGAGATTCAGGTCGCATACAAATGCGCTGCACTGTGTACCTTTTTTCACAATGATGAGAGACCTGCTTTTTGCCGGCGCATAGAAATATGCTTCTGCACCGGCGATGTTCGGTTCTTGCGATTCGACTGCGTTGCCGTGATATTCCGAGCTGTTTGTCTCAACGATGATGCCGATAGGATCACCGAGATCGTTTTCAGATATACTGCTGATATTATAAGCGGCATATTCATCAGCTTCAAGCTGACGATAAGTTGCTTCTGACGTAGTTACGTCAATATGCGGAGCTTCCTCCTCATGGAATGAATCCGAGTCAGGATCCTTGGTGGCTGAGAACGGTTTTAAACTGAGATCGTTCTGTTTCTCATTGGTATTTTTATCTGCCGCTTCTGTAAGAAGTTCTGAAACGTCATCAGGGATATCGGATATTTCCCCGGCAGATTCAGTCGCGGCAGGTGGGATATCTGTTTGTTCATTGTTTTCGGTTGTGACGTTTTTTTCATTATTTACAGCTGAAACATTTTCGGTAATAGTCACGTTTTCTGAAGCAGGCTGAGCTTCTGATGTTACCTGCGGAATAGCTGCTGCTGAGGTCACAGAATGCGATTCGGGAACGTTCCCTTCAGGCGGATCGTTCTGCTGGATACGCATGCTGCTGAGCGTGTCAGCAGGTTTCTCAGAATTACAGATAACAGCTGCGCCGGCAGTTATTACGGCAGCTGCTGCCATAGTGGCGGTGATATAGAATTTTGGTCTGTTGAGCGGAGGCGGAGTATCTGCTTCAGAGATGAGGTCACTGTCTATTTGATTTATGGCGCTGAATAATTCAAGCTCATTCATTATCAAACCCTTCTTTCTTCAGATGATCTTTCAGTTTTTTACGAGTGCGGAAGAGATAAGTTGCTACAGTTTTTTCGTTCATGCCATATTCCTTGGCGATCTGAGCCACCGATTCGCCGTACCAGTAACGTTTCACAAAGACTTTGCGGTGTTTCTCTTTCTGTTTGCGGAGGAAAGAACTTATAGATCTTCCGAGGCGTTCAGCTGATATCTCATCTTCTGTATTGTTCCTGTCCGGTATACATTCGCCGAGTTCATCGAGCGACATAGCGAACTGAGGCGATCTTTTGGCGGCATTATTATATTTAAGACGGTCTATGGCGTTGTTCTTTACTATCCTGCAAACGTATGCTTTCAGGTCATCAGGTTCATCCGGCGGAATGGAATCCCAGACATCGAGCCATGCTGAATTCACACATTCCTCTGCATCTTCGCGCTGAGAAAGAATACTGCATGCTATTCCCATGCACAGAGCACCAAAGCGGAGTTTTAGTTCTGAGACCGCCCGTTCATCACGTTTGCGGAGCAGTTCTATTATTGATGAGTCATTCAAAGGCGTTCCCTCCTTTTGCAGCTGTATATCACGACACAGCATTTGTGAGGTCTCTGTAAATACAGACGATATCCGGAAGATAATATTTCACTTTTCAGGATAATTCTATTATATCATTCAGAAATGTCGATATCAACGGAATCCTGTAACCTGATAAAATATACGAACACTTAATGTTAGCTTAGGCAATCATGAATTTCTTATATGTTAGTGAATGATAACAAAAATGATTCAACTATCTTGTAAACTGTTTAATCATATGACAAAATTTCTCCGGCACAATTGACAAACAGCGTGTAAAATGCTACAATCATATTTGTAATAAAAGGACATGAGAAGCTTTTGACAAGCTTTAATTTTTTGATAATGTGTTAGTCAGAAATAACACATGGGAGGAGTACTTTATATGAAAAAAACGAGAACAGCTCTGAGCGTATCAGTTTGTGCAGCAGCAGTACTTTCAGCTGTACCGTTCTCAGCAAATGCCGCTGAAAACGATACTGTGTACGGTACAATGAACATTCCGTATGCTGAATTCTACGCAGCTGAGATCGGCAATGCTTATGAGGTTGACGCAGTATCATCTGCAACAGCAAGCAAGTGGGCAATGAATGAACCCGGAAAACTTGTTGCAGGTACATTCAATGACGGAAACGGCACTATCCTTGGTGTAACATTCCCTGTAGCAGTAAAATCTTCTGATGTTGCGTTCCTGACAGAAAAGTATGGTTTTGCAGCAACTGATGCAACTCCTGTTGCTTACAAGACTATCACAGTAAACGGCGACAGCATCACAGCTTCAAAGGTAAATGACACTAACGGAGAAGCAACAGCAGACGGTTCTGCTGAACTTTCAACAGAGTCAAGATATGGCGATTATCAGCTCAATGTAAAGGGCTATCCGGAGGAAGCAGACCTTTACGGCGTTATCGTGAATACATCAAGCGGCGACAGCTATGCTCTTCGTCATCTTGAGAACATCTGGAGAGCCGGCGCTATTTCATGGTCAGCTGGTATCAAGACAACTGAGGCTCACGGAAACACTCTCAAATTTGAAGACTATGCAAGCTCCATGGGCAAGACAGTTACATCCGTAACATATATCACACTTGACGGTTACACAACAGTAAATGTAGGTTCCGTTTATCTCCCTGTAAAGTTCGATGGCTCAGTAAATGCCGAGGATGCAGCAGCTGGCACAGGCAAGACAGCACTCACGCTCACAGGATTCCCCGAGGATTACAACAAGAACATCTCAGCAGGCGAAGGCTTTACAGCTACAGAAACTGAGATCTCCTACACAAATGCAATGCCCGGCAGCTATACAGTAACAGTATCAGATGCTTCCGGAAAGTATGCTGACGTATCCGGTTCGTTCATACTTTCAACATCTGAGATACCTGTAAAGTACGAAGACGGAAAGCTCGTAACAGCAGACGGCTTCACAGATGAGCAGGCTGCAAATTTCATCAAGAATATCACAACAGTTTCTGTAAATGAGACTTCATATGCTGCATCAGGCAAACGCAGCGTCAAGATCATTGCAGAAGACGGCACAATTGATTTTGAGGCAAAGTCAAACGATGCGAACATCTTTGACGGCAGCGGAAAGTATGCAATGACAGTTACTGCAACAGGCTACACAGAGCCCTATTCATTCAGCACAGAAGCTGAGGAAGAGCCTACAGAGCCTTCAACTGAGGCAACAACTGCTACATCAACTGCAACTGCAACAACTACTACAGGTTCAGCAACAACTACAAAGGCTCCTGCAACAACAAAGGCTGCAACTACATCTTCAAAGAGCAACAGCCCGCAGACAGGTGTCGGCGGTGTTGCAGGTCCGGCAGCAGTACTTGCTCTTGCCGGAACAGCAGTATTCGCACTCAGAAAAAAGAATGACTAACGATATCTGACACAATACTTCCTTAATAGGCAAACCCCTGAACAGCGGTCGTAACTGACCGCTGCCGCAGGGGTTTGTTAGTGTAAAAAGAAAAGGCAAAAGCCGGAAATAAAGTATGAAAGGTCGAAGATCATGTTATTTCTCATAGCGCTCTTAGTTGCAGTTGCTTTTTCATTCCTGTGTGACAAGCAGCTGAAAAAGCACCCGACAGTATTCTATACGGCAGCAGCGATCCTGACGGCTGTTACTGTAACGATATCTCAGCTTGAATCAAAAGGTCATATTGACATCGGAAGCGAATTTGTGGTAAAATACATTATCGGTATATTTACACGAGGTGCACTCGGCGCAGCTTTCTGGGCTGTTGTCATGTGGGCAGGTGCGCTCCCGAACGGTTCAGCTCCCATAAAGAAGCTGATGCCCATTCGCGGAGAACTGTCTATAACAGCAGCCATTCTCACTTTCTCCCACATCATAACATACGGCATACAGTACATATCTGACCTTATCAATGACCGTACCGGATCAGGTGATGCTCTCAGGGATTTTGTTATAACGAGCATCGTTTCGCTGGTCATGGTGCTTATAATGACGCCTCTTACAGTAATGTCGTTCAAGAAGATACGGAAAAAGATGCAGCCCAAGACATGGAAAAAGATGCAGCGTGCAGCATATGTTTTCTATGCGCTCATCTATATCCATATACTGGTATTGTTTGTGCCAAAGGCACAGAAGGGCAGGGAAGGCTATTTCCTGAGTGTGCTGGTATACAGCGTTGTCTTTGTCGGATATGCAGTGATGCGTCTCAGAAAGTACTATGTCATGAAGAAAAAACCGGAAAAGAGAACAGCAGCGAATGCGGTGTGTGCATGTTCATTCCTTCTGCCGCTGATAATCACAGGAGTCATAGCACACGGCAATGGTGAAAGCAGCAAGACAGTGAATGCGACCAAGGATAATCCTGCGACTTTCACTTTCGGATCTCCTACAGAAAGTACGTCATCAGCTGATGAAGATGCCGCAGTGTCCGGCACATCAACAACAACTTCTTCCGGTACTTCTGTAACGACTTCAACAATCACTGTGACAACACTATCCAGCACATCATCAGGCAGCACTACATCGGTGACTACAACAGCCGAGACAACTGACGCAGAGGAGACATCTGAACCCGAAGAAAATGAGGAAGACCAGCCTGAGGAAGGACCGGCAGAAGATGAGCCGGTACAGGAAGAACCTCAGGATCAGCCTCAGGATACTCCGCAGGAACAGCCTGCCGAAACACCTCAGCCTACAGAGCCGCAGATCACATACAAGTACAGGAACGGTACATATCAGGGAACTGCATACGGATATGAAGGCGATGTGCATGTAAGTATAACGATAGAAAACGACGTTATTACAAGCTTTTCCGCATATGCGGATGAAGATGATCCAGAATACTTCAGTGATGCTATGAACACCGTCATACCTCAGATAGCTGCAAGCGTCAGTGCAGACGGCATAGATGCCTGCTCCGGAGCAACATACAGTTCCGAGGGAATAATCGAAGCGAGCAGACAGGCTCTTTCGCAGGCACTGAACTAACAGGACCGGATTGGAAAATGAATAGAACTATAATACTTTTTTCGCTGCTGACGGCAGGTATACTTGCAACTTCCGGATGCAGCTCATCAGCCGGAGATACATCTTCCGGCTCTGCTGACAGCACATCCGCTGTCAGCAGAGATATATTTGCAATGGATACTTTCATGACGCTGAAAGCATACGGAGAAAATGCTCCCGAAGCACTTGATTCAGCTGTTCTAAGAATAGAAGAGCTGGAGCATGAACTGTCCGTTACAGATGCGGACAGCGATATCCATAAGATAAACACTTCCGGCGGCAATGCTGTTGAAGTCAGTGAAGATACGATGAATATCCTTAATAAAGCCGTAAGCGTGAGTTCTGATACAGGCGGTGCACTGAATATATGTATATACCCGGTGCTCAAGGCATGGGGATTTACAGCAGATGAATACCGCATACCAACAGACAGCGAACTGGATGAACTTCTCATGAACACAGATATGTCAGAAGTTATGCTTTCCGGAAACAGTGCTGCCATACCAGCTGATTACAGCATTGACCTTGGAGCACTTGCAAAAGGATATGCAAGCGATGAGATAACCGAACTTCTGCGTGAGAATGGAGTGACTTCTGCCATAATCAGTCTCGGAGGCAATGTTCAGTCTCTGGGAAATAAGCCTGACGGAACAGAATGGAAGGTGTCTGTGCGTGATCCTTTTGCGCCGGACAGCGACATGTGTATCGTGAGCATAGGGGAGAAAGCAGTTATTACTTCCGGAAATTATGAGCGGTATTTCGTTGGCGAAGACGGAAAACGCTACTGGCATATAATTGATCCTGCTGACGGACATCCTGCTGATAACGGTCTGGTATCGGTAACCGTCATAGGCAGCAGCGGTATGGAATGTGACGCCTTGTCAACATCGCTGTTTGTCATGGGATATCCGGAAGCTGTTGAATTCTGGCGGAAGGATCCTCATTACGATCTCATACTTGTTACAGATGAGGGCAGGATATACTACACGCCGGGGATCTCAGACAGTTTCACAAATATCAGCAGTATGCCGGCAGAGATGATATCCGAGGAGTGATATGATGAAGACGAGAAGGCTTGCAGAGCTTTCCATGCTCACAGCAATGGCACTGATAATTTTTATCGTAGAACTGCGTTTCCCTGACATACTCCCCATTCCGGGCGTAAAGCTCGGACTTGCGAACATCATCACAGTATATGCCGTCTATCGTTTCAGCGGCAGGGAAGTATTTCTTATGGTGCTGACGCGAGTGATACTCGGAGCGGTATTCAGCACCAACGTATCGGCGCTGATATACAGCCTTTCCGGCGCGATGCTCTGTCTTGCGGGAATGCTGCTTCTTCGCAGAGTGATACCAATGAATTACATATGGCTTTGCAGCATAGTCGGAGCAATGCTCCACAACACCGGCCAGATAGCGGCAGCAATGCTGATGATGCGTTCAGCGGCGGTACTGGTGTACTATCCCGTGCTTCTGATATCAGGCGGAATTGCCGGAACGTTCACCGGAGTCTGCGCCCAGCTCGTGCTCAGAAGGCAGTTGAAGCGCGGCGAAAAGAATAAAGCATAGTTCCGTTTTTACAACAGATACAAGCAGACACTGCATACATAAAAGCAGTGTCTGTTTTTTGTTGAAAAAAGCAGCATTCAGCTCTTGCAATCCGGCATTAAATGTGTTATAATATATAAAAGCCGGTGTTTATACACCGAAAATAATGTTGAAATAATATAACAGAAACGGAGGTCAATATGTCAAATCATCGTATTATCACAAAGAGGATCATGGCTGCTGCTGCATCAGCTGTGATAGCTTCAACGGCGTTCTGTGCAGCATTGCCTGTTGTAAACGCAGCTGGCATACCGACCGGCAGCACAGTTCAGAGTGCCGCCGATCCTTCTATCAGCATGAGTCTGCTTGCAGGCGGTTCGAAGATAGGCATACTGTTCTATGTGGATGTACCCGGAGATATCTCGGATTACAAAGTGTATCTTGACCAAACTGAATACGACATCAAGGAGTCTGAGAAGGGATACTACATAGAGGCGGAAGAATATGCCATGTATATGATGAAGCGTCATACCGTATCTATTGAGAAGGATGGAGAAGAAGTCCTGTCAAAGACAGTCTCCGTATGCGGATATCTCAACGAGATAATCGGCAGCTCAGCCTATGAGGCGTATGTTCCTCTTGCAAAAGCTATGCTGATGTACGGCGGTGCTGCTCAGGAATACTTCAGAGTTGATGCCAAGGATTCCCCCAGCGACGGCATCACCGGAGCTGACTACAGCGACGTAGTGATCGACGCAGAGCCGTTTGATAAGGCGGCTTTCAATGAGACTCTTGAAGGCTCACCGGTGAAGTATTACGGAATGAATCTTTCACTTCGCAGTGAGACCAGGTTCACGCTGTTCTTTGAACTTGAAGACGGAGCAGATATCAGCGAAGCCGAGGATTACCTTTCAGGTTTCACTTTCGGAGGCAGTACAGCATCAGTCCGGCAGAACGGCACCAAATATCTGGAAGTTTCCATTGATGTTCCGGCGTTCAGACTCGGTGATGATTACGAACTGACAAACGGTACAGTAAAGGCATCTTTCAGTCCGGCACAGTATCTTGCAGCGGCAGCAGCTGATGATGACGAGAAACTCGCGGATGTCTGCAAAGCGTTGTATGCCTACGGCGAAGCAGCACTTGCAGCTTCAGATATAGAAGAGCCGGCAGCAGAAAAATGGACTTCCGGTCAGACCTACAGCGGATATGCAACAGTATACGATCTTGTAAGCCAAGGCTGTGCTAATCTTGACAGCTTTGCCAGTGAATACGGATACGAAACATGTGCGCTCAGTGTACCGGATTATGCAGGTTCGGAAATGGCAGGCGCTTATCTTGAACTGAAAGACAGCAGCGGAAATGCTGCATATTTACTTGTTACAGACAGGGACGGCAACAATCAGATGCAGGCAGGAGATGTTGATATAGAGCAGAACATTTTCACGCAGGGCAGCAGTTTCACCAGCGGAAAAGTGGCAGTAACATGGCGTGTTATGCCGCTTCCTTCAGCAGAAGATGCTAATGTACGCTACTCGGTAAAGAATGGTTCGTCGATCTACTGGTGTGAGATACAGGTCCAGAATCATCGCTATCCTGTAGCTAAACTGGAATACAAGAACAGCAGCGGTGAGTTCGAAGAACTCAGCAGGAAGGACTACAACTACTTCGCATTCCCGGAGGGAGCATCGCTCAACGGCGGAGTTACACTGCGCATCACAGATATTTTCGGTGAGACATTAGTTGATGAGGATGTAGATCTGAAGCTTACTACTTCCGGAGAAAACGTACCTGAGCCGTATATAGTACCCGGTGGAGTTCAGTTTGCAAAGTGAGGAGGAAATATCTATGGATACATATATCAGACCGGAAATGCAGATAATCATTTTTGACTCAGAAGACGTCATTGCAACGTCAGGTCCGGACACTGATCCCGAGACCGGACTGCCTATTATAAAGTGATCGAATAAGTATAGCATAAAAAGCCGCTGTTACATTGCGTAACAGCGGCTTTAGTTTATTCATCTGAGATAACTGTCAGACGGATCATTCGATAGCAGCAAATCCAGCCTTGAGGTCGTCGAGGATATCGTTTACATTTTCAAGACCAACTGAGAGACGGATAAGACCGCCGTTTATGCCGGCAGCAACGAGCTGCTCGTCTGTGAGCTGACGGTGTGTAGCACTTGCAGGGTGGAGTACGCAAGTGCGGATATCAGCAACATGTACTTCATTGGAAGCAAGTTTGAGTGAATCCATGAACTTGACAGCAGTCTTTCTGCCGCCCTTGATAACGAATGAGATAACACCGCTGCATCCGTCGGGGAGATACTTCTTAGCGAGTTCGTGATACTTGTTGCTTTCAAGTCCGGGATAGTTCACTGACTCAACATTGGGGTTAGCTTCAAGGAATTCAGATACGATCTTTGCGTTCTCGCAGTACTGCTTCATACGGATAGCGAGAGTTTCAAGGCCGAGGTTGAGATAGAAAGCAGACTGAGCGGAAGGATAGCATCCGAAGTCACGCATGAGCTGCATTCTTGCCTTTATGATATAGGCAGCCTTGCCGTAAGCCTTTGTGTAGATAGTTCCGTGATAGCTCTCATCGGGTTCAGTGAATTCCGGGAACTTGCCGTTTGCCCAGTTGAAATTGCCTGAATCAACGATGACACCGCCGCCCTGAACAGCATGGCCGTCCATGTACTTTGTGGTGGAATGGATAACGATATCAGCACCGTACTCGAAAGGTCTGCAAAGGATAGGAGTAGGGAATGTATTGTCTATGATGAGCGGAACGTTATTTTCGTGGGCGATCTTTGCAAATTTTTCGATATCGAAAACAGAGAGTGCAGGATTAGCGAGTGTCTCACCGAAAACAGCCTTCGTGTTAGGCTTGAAAGCAGCACGGATCTCTTCCTCGGAAGCATCAGCGTCAACGAAAATGCACTCAATACCGAGTTTCTTCATTGTGAAAGCGAAGAGATTTATAGTACCGCCGTAGATAGTAGCAGCTGAGATGAAGCTGTCACCAGCTTTGAGTATATTGAGGAGAGAGAGAAGTGAAGCAGCCTGTCCGCTTGAAGTACACATTGCTGCGATTCCGCCCTCAAGAGCAGCGATCTTCTCCTCAACAGCCATAACTGTAGGATTCTCGAAACGTGAATAGATAAGGCTCTTGGTAGGATCATCGAATACAGCAGCGACATCATCTGTAGAATCGTATACATAAGTTGTGCTCTGTACTATTGGTACTACTCTTGGCTCTGTGTTTTTTGGGGTATAACCTGCATGCAGGCATTTGGTCTCAATATTCATATTATCCTCCTTTATTTAACTGAACGACCGAGAGCTTTCTGCAATTTGGGTATGCAGAATTCAAGTATCGCGCAGTATTTGTCAATAACTGTAATGACGTAACTCTCCTTGTATTTGGGAAGAGGTCTTGTCATAGGCCACATATGCTTCTGGATCATATCCTTTTCGATATCGCTGAGTTCAGTGATCTCAGAAGCGTTGTCGAAAGCGATCTTAGCGTGCATAGCGCTGTGAGAAAGCTGACCTTTATGTTTTGAAGCATTGTACTCTTTCCTGTCATAGAAAAACAGGTCATGAAGCAGACCGGCTCTTGCGGCGGCACGGGAATCCATGCCAAGCTTGCGGCACACGACATAGCTGTAGTATGATACATTTACACAGTGCTGGAAACGTGTTGTGGATATATGATGCGTGATATGTTTAAGCAGTTCGATCTTCTCGCTGCCGATAATATCGCAAATATCCGTAAAGTATTCCGTATCAGTAAGCTCTTTATGTGAACAAATAGCTTTAAGCATAGTGATCTCCTTTCTTCGGAGCAGCATTCGTACATTCTTATTATAACACATTAAAAATAAAATAGCAATAGACCACGAAAAAAATTGTCATTTAAATGAGTAGAGAGTAGAGATGTAGGGGCGGCGTTCCGCCGCCCGGGGATCACGAAAAGAGATTGGAAAGTGTAGGGGGAGGCGTTCCGCTGCCCTGGATAATGAAAAACCGGGGAATGAACGTTATCTGCGTCCATTCCCCGGCGATGTGATATGATCTATATTCTTGAAAGAATATCCTGTTTTTTCTGTTCGAATTCCTCCTGCGTGATGAGTCCGGAGTCGAGCATCTGTTTCAGAGAATTCAGTTTTTCCATGGCATTGCCGCCGGCGGTATTCTGTTCCGGTAAAGGTGCAGTCTGCGACACTGGGACGGATTTTTTTACCTCGTCGATGCGTTTCATAGCGGCTGCGGCAAACTCATCGGCGTTCCGGACGTAGTGAAACTTTATTATTCCTGAGTTAGAACTTATCACCAATGTTTCACCTCCGCGGAGTTTATCCTTGAAGCCGCATGAAGTCACAACGCTGTCAACATGGTCGATAGGCATTTGCAGTTTTTTCTTGCCGAATGTAGTTTTTAGCTGACCTTCTATCTGTGTCCTGTTCATAGAAAGAAAGCATCGCTTGGCTAATAATATATGGATAAAAGCAGAATAAATACCGAGAGCGGCGATCAAAATGATATAACTGATAGACGCACTCTTAGTCCATGAACCATAAGCACCGAAAAAATAATACCTTTCAGCCTTATCACCTTTTACAGTATATCCCTGTTTCCCATCAAAATTACGGATAGAGACGATATCAATTGAATCATCGACTGAGATAGTCTGCGTGAATAAGCCATTCTTGACCGTAATAAACCTTTTTTCTCTGTCCTTAACACTTGGTTCAGTCATAAAATGACGGTTTACAGCTGCGAGTACGATAAAAGGTATCAAGAATATCAAAACTCCCTTGATAATACACATAACAATATTCGCACCGAATCTTGCTCTGCAAATCTCATTTCCCTGATTTTCCATAAAAACCTCCATTAATTAAAATTTGTCTATGTATTAATTATATATATATATATTGTCAAGTATTATAATAAACAAAAATTAGCAGGAGGATTTGTTGAATTTATCGCCGGTCACTGAGCAAATAGTCTTGACGTCAGCGTATAAAAATGCCGGAGCAAATGCTCCGGCATCAGGTTATCAGTCTATTTTGGTGAAACGGCTTACTTCACCGGCTTTGCCTATGAACATTGACTTAGGTCTTGCCCATACTCTTCCGTCGGTGAGAGATCTGTATATCACCAATTCTTCATTTGTTTCACTGTGGCAGGCTACAGCCATGAGTTCGTATTCGCCGCCTTTGAAATGGCGATATTTAGCGCCTTCGACTATCTCAGTCTCTTTTTCTTCCGCCGGCTGGACGGCTGCTGTATCTTCAGGCTGAACATTTACGATATCGTCAGAAACGATTATCATAGCCGAGTAAGGAGGCATGCTTATATGAGCATTACCGCCATTTATCTCAATGGGATTCGATTCAAGCACATCCACCAGTGCAGGCAGGTGAGTCTGGAAATTGAAATCATACTGATAATCGCCGAGGTTCAGTGCGACATAAACGGTCTGGTCTCCGAGTACCTTCTTGAAAAGAAGCTGCTGATTTGTGATCTGAATGCGTTCGTAAACGCCGTTGCGTACCGCGGGATAAGCGCGGTATATCCTGCCGAGCTTCACGATATGGTCATACAGCTTGATATTCTCGCGCTGCATATCCTGAAGATGCAGGCAGGGACGGAGATTGTCGTCCGAGTTATTTTCTTTTCTGCCCTGTATTCCGTATTCGCTTCCGTAATATATCGAAGGGATGCCGGGCATCGTATACATAAGAGTGTAGACTAACGGGAGATGAGCCGGATTGTTCAGAGTAGAAGCAAGGCGGTTCACATCGTGGTTGTCAACGAAATTATAGAGGTCGATACCTTTATAAATACCGCCGTTTGCGCCGGACTGACGATTGATGGAGTAGTCTATCTCGAAATAGTTCTTGTCATTGTGAGAAGAGTAGAGACCTTTGTAGCACTCGTAGTTAGTAACGCTGTCAAGCATCTCGGGATTTGCCCAGCGGTTATAGTCACCGTGGATTATCTCGCCCATGAGCCAGAAATCCGGACGCTTGCCCTTGCAGAAGCTTCTGATGCGCTTGAAGAAATCGAAATCAATGCAGTCAGCGGCATCAAAACGGATACCGTCAATGCGGAAATGCTCTATCCAGTAATTGACGGCATCAATGATATGATCGCAGACGCCGACATTGCGCAGATTGAGTTTGACGAGGTTATAGTGACCGTTCCAGCCTTCATACCAGAAGGGATCACCGTAAGGACTCTGACCGCCGAAGTTGAGATTCTGGAACCAGCCGCAGTATCCCGAGCCCTGACCGTGTTCCTGAACGTCCACGAACTGAGGAAACTTGCGTCCGACATGATTGAACACACCGTCGAGGATTACACGGATGCCGTTCTCATGGAGTTTATCGCAGATAAAGCGGAAAGAGTCGTTGTCTCCGAGTCTGCGGTCGATCTTTTTATAGTCAACAGTATCATAGCCGTGTTCAACGGATTCGAATACAGGCCCGAAGTATACTGCGTCAACATTCATTTCCTTGAGGTGAGGTATCCAGTCAAGAACCTTGTCAAGGCGGTATACAGTATCACCGAAATCGTTATACTTTGGTGCTCCGCAGAATCCCAGCGGATAAATGTGATAGATTATGGCGTTATCGTACCAATTCATATTTTAAACTCCTTTTTATGATGTACACCCACAGATATTGTGGGCAGTGACTCTTATTTGACAGAACCTTCAAGGTAGTATGTCGCTTCCATATCAGCAACGTTGAGAGCAAGAGCGAGAGGGTACATTTCCAGTGCCTTGCCGACCACGTTTTTATCCTCGGTGCCGGAGAATCCCATATGGTATCTTATCGCGAAAGCCTCTTCGCGCGTCAGACGGTCCTCACCGTAAAAGAAACCGGAGAGTATGTATACAGATTTTTCTCCGTGTCCGTAGGGGAGGGTGTCATTGACGGTATAGAAGGGGACTTTTTCCCATACTCCTGTTTCGTCGTTCTTTTTGTTCCGGAATTCCACCGTATAGAAATTGACTTTGCAGATGTCGTGAAGAAGGGCGACGAGGGCTATGGTCTCTTCGGAATAATCCATGCCGTACAATTCCTTTGTTCTCGGACGTGAGAGATAGTCTTTCAGGCAATGGTAAACGTTGAGGCTATGCTGAACAAGTCCGCCTTCATAAGAACCGTGAAACCTTGTACTGCTGGGTGCTGTGAAAAAATCGCTTTTTTTCAGGTACTCAAGCAGTTTGTCAGCTCCGCCGCGCTTAATCTTTTCAGTATAAATGGAGATGAACTCCTCTTTTGCAGTCATATCATACCTCCTGCCGCGTGCTGATCGCTGTTATTATTACTTTATAATTATACCACAGATCATGTGATTATTCAATACTGCACAAGAAATTATAGAATTATTCACATTTTTATTTATCATTTTTTAACATATTGCATAAATTGGACGGCATTTAAATGAGATCTGTTATATATTACAGTCAGTCTGAATATAATCAAACAAAAGGTTATAATAATGAGGTGAGCTGATGACAAGCCGTAAGCGAAGAAGGATAAAAGGCATGATAAGAGCGTGTACACTATTGATGCTGCCGATAATAACTGCATATTCGATGAAAGGAGCAGCCGGATTAAAAAAGGCGCTGAACAGCAAGAACAGCATGAAGCTCGGCAGAGCGGTATCTGCTGCCGTTTCAAATGGTGACAGCACTGCGGACAGTTACAGCATGCGGCTGCCTGAACCCGAGGACATCCTGAACAGCAGTGCTATACTTTCTGAGGGATACGGATATCTTGAAGAAACAGCGGACGTGCCTGCCGGAGTCATACTTCAGGATCCGCTGGATATGATCTCCGATTCCCCAGGAGAAAAGCCATATCCGGCAGAAAATGAATGGACAGCAGGCGGCAGCATAGTGAGGACAACTTATGGTCCTTACAGCGGAACATCATTCTTTGATCTTGAGGGCGGCGGACAGGTCAATAATAAGACATCAGTCCCCAATGAGAAACTCATGGATGAGAGCAGATGCCTTCCGAATTTTACCCTGACAGATACTTCGGAACCTCAGGTACTCATATATCATACCCATACCACTGAGAGTTTTGAACCCTATGTGCGCGAGAATTATGATGCTGCTTTCAATTACCGGACGACTGACGAAACGAAGAATGTGGTAATGGTAGGAGACGCGATACAGGCAGAACTTGAGGCAGCAGGGATCGGCGTTATACACATCCGCACTATTCACGATTATCCGTCATACAATGGTTCATACGGCAGGAGCCGTGAGAGTATACTGCCTGTACTTGAGCAGTATCCGAGCATAAAAGTTGCACTGGATATACATCGTGATGCTATAGCCACAGAAACAGAAGCATATCAGCCGTTCATTGAAATAGACGGTAAAGAGGCGGCACAGGTAATGATAATATCCGGCTGTGATGACGGTACGCTCGGAATGCCTAATTACATGAAGAATTTCCATTTTGCCTGCTGTTTGCAGCAGCAGCTTGAAACAGATCATCCTGGATTTACCCGTCCGATACTATTTGACTACAGGCATTACAATCAGGATCTGACAACAGGCAGCCTGCTGATAGAAGTTGGTTCTCATGGGAATACTCTTGGACAGGTGCAGTATTCCGGACAACTGTTAGGCCGTTCGCTGACAGCACTTCTGCTGTCGGACAAAGTAAGAAGGTGAAGATTTGCAAAAAAGAATAAAAGCCGCAGTCAGAGCAGTATTCCTTTATCTGCTGATGACTGTCGGCTTATGGATGTTCCTTGATTCTTATTCAAAGTCTTACAATCGCATATCAGGTGAAGACATGATACCTGCCGGGCTTGTTATGGGAAAAGAGACGGCAACGATCATGATAACTGATAAGAAGTATACGCTGGATCTCGGCGCATTTGCAGCTGAAAGCAAGACATATTTTACTGCATATATGCTTTCGCCTGATGATATACGTTCATCGGCATATCTGATTTCTCTTTGCTACAGGCGTTGACTGCATATCGTAATAGAAACGGTTGAGTTCTCCCGAGTATATCAGTGTAGCACCCGGGAATTTCCGGAAATCGTCCGGTTTATACAAACAGAACGGTTTTTCGAGCGGTATGCCTATCTTATCCATAGTATAGGCTACGAACTGTGAACAGACGAAGTTCTTTTTCCTCTTCCATTCTATGTTGAAGTATACTGCCAGGAGTCCGAGCAGATTATACGAATAAATATTTCTGTTGCTGTTGAAATGTCTGATGATCCTCTGATAAGCAGCCTTCTGTTCTGCTGTTACGGTTATGCGGTATATCTCGCATGGGATAAAGCCAAAGCAGCCGAGAGTGCCTTTGCCTACGATCTCCTTGTTGAAAGTTGCCGGAAGCGGAAAAGGTCGGTAAGTCCGGCAGAAACTATACATTTCGGATAAGGTGACATCACCTGAAAGAGAAACATGATTATACGGCTTTCGCGTGAAGAATCTGAAAAATCTTGCAGGTCTTGTACCGGTCTGTGCTACAACTATGTAGATATATTCCTCCAAAATGCTCCCTCCTTTTAGTTTTATGAAAATATTATATCACAAATACTTGCAAATTACAAGAGTTTGTGATAAAATATATATGTTACATTTGAATTACAAATATATGCGCCTGTAGCTCAGCGGATAGAGCATCGGCCTCCGACGCCGTGTGCGCTGGTTCGATTCCAGTCAGGCGTACCAGCACAGTGCCTGTGCCCCCGATTCACGGGGGCACTCGTTTTACTTGTTCACTCTGTACGAAACTGCCAGTCTGCTTTCGCATGCGGCAGTGTCGGCAGATCTTATAATATGCCACAAAATCCCGGATATCCGGGATTTTGTGCTGCCTGAGTATAACTGACGGCATGAAATGATTATTAGTTCAAGAATACCCGGAGCCGGGGCACATTGCTTTAACATCGTATACTTGAAAACCTCACTGTCATGTGCTATAATAATACAAACGGCACAGAAAGAGGGGAGATCATGCACACAAGCGTATTTATAATAGACGACGAGCCGGAACTTGCAGAATACACTGCAAAATACTTTAACATATCCGGTGTCACGGCAGAGTATGCTCTTGATGCGCAGGAGGCGTTGGATTTTCTGAGAGACAATACCTGTTCGCTGATACTGCTGGATATAAATCTCGGGAAAGATTCAGGTTTCGATCTTTGCAGAGAACTCCGTGCAAGCACGGATGTGCCGATATTCTTTATCAGTGCACGTTCTTCGGAGGACGATATGCTTCTTGCCCTCGGTATCGGCGGAGATGATTATATCTGCAAGCCGTATTCGCTCGGAGTGCTGCTCGCAAAGGTCAGAGCTGCGCTTAAACGATATGAGGACAGCGGCGCAAGGGAAAAGAATTCCGGAGATAATGAACTTACAAAACTCGGTAATGCTTCTGTTGATATGAAAAAGGCTGTCGTTATCAAAGAGGGAAAGACATTGCCGCTGAAAGCAATGGAATACAAGCTGCTTGTATATCTTCTGAATAACAGGAACCGTGTGATCTCAAAAGACGAATTCTTTAAGAAAGTCTGGGAAACGGATTATGTCAGTGATGTTACGCTGAATGTACATATCCGGCACTTACGGGAGAAGATAGAAGATGATCCGAGTCACCCGGAGTTCATCAAGACAGTCTGGGGAGTCGGATTTATGCTGGAGGTCACAGCTTGAAAACGAGATTTATTATCGTCTATGCCGTATTTTTTATGCTGATGAGTTCTGTAATATGCGGTATCGTTCTGAGTGCGGATCATGAAAGCCGTATCCCGCAGCACACAACTGAGATAAACCGCCTTCTGGTACTTCTTGCAGACGACTGGGACACAGTATCTTCGGGGACCGGAGCAAAAAAGAAATACGATGCGGATTTCGATTATGCTATTATTGACATAGAAGGAGATCTGCTTTACACTACAAGGCATGGTATATCTGAGACCATTTCTGCCGCGACGAGCCACTATGATATCATACGCGATATAGAAAAGGACGGCGAAATCGTCGGAAGGCTGATCGTCTATAATCCGTATGAGAGTATAAAGCAAGAGGATGACAGGAACACCGCTTATATGATCGGCGGTATGTCATTGCTCATGCTCATCATATCGCTTGGCTACTTCATATATCTGAAAAAACGTGTAGTCGAGCCGTTTGGAAAGCTGAAGGGATTTGCCGGAAAAATAGCTGCCGGCGACCTTGAAACGCCGCTTGAAATGGACAGAGGCAATATATTTGGCGCATTTACCGAGAGTTTTGACATAATGCGTGAGGAACTGAAAGCGTCACGTCTGCGCGAGGAAGCAGCCGTCAAAAGCCGGAAGGAAATGATAGCAGAGCTTTCGCACGATATCAAAACGCCTGTTGCTTCGATCAAGGCAATGGTGGATTTCCTTGAACTCACTACAGAGGATGAAGGGAAAAAAGAAACTCTCGCGTCCATAAACAGCAAGGCTGACCGTATAGATAAACTTGTCTCTAACCTTTTCCACGCAACGCTTGAAGAGCTTGAACAGCTTGAAGTCAACGCCGATGAACTGCCGTCGAGAGAATTGACGGATATCATATGCGAAAGCGACCATCTGAAAAAGGTAGTAAAAGCCGATATAAAGGACTGCGTTATCGTCGCTGACAGGCTTCGCCTTGAACAGATAGTCGGAAACATCATATCCAACTCCTACAAGTATGCAGACACAGACATCACTGTCGTGAGCCGTTTTGAAGGTGAAAGCTTCATCGTGGAGTTTTCCGATAAGGGCGGCGGTGTTTCTGAAACTGAGATAGAACTTGTCACCGAAAAATTCCGGCGCGGGACTAATGCCGAGGGCAAGGAAGGTTCAGGGATCGGTCTGTACATATCCAAGTACCTTATGGAACGTATGGGAGGAGAACTGACCTGCCGCAATAACGGAGAAGGCTTCACAGCTGAACTGAGATTTGTCCTTGCTTAAAATTTAAATCGCAGATAAAGAACAGTTAAAGAACTGACAAAGATTTTAAAAAAGATATGTGCTATAATAAGGTCATACAGTAAAGCAGCTGTATGACCTTATACTATTTTAGGAGTGGCATTATGACTGAGAGAGAAGTAATAGTCAGCACGGAGAAGCTGTCAAAGAGCTTTTCGGTCGGCGGAAAGCAGCAGCATGTAATAAAGAATCTTGATATGGAGATATATAAGGGGGATTTCACCGTTATAATGGGTGCTTCCGGTGCAGGTAAATCCACGCTGTTGTATACGCTTTCGGGAATGGACAAGCCTACTCTCGGAAAGATAACCTACTGCGGCAGGGATATAACCGGCATGACTGACGATCAGCTGGCAGTATTCCGCAGAAAGCACTGCGGATTCGTCTTCCAGCAGATACATCTTGTGGACAGCATGAGCCTTATGGATAACGCCATAAGCACAGGTATGCTCACCGGTCAGAAGCAGAAAGCACTGAAGCAGAAGGCGATGTTATTGTTTGGGAAAATGGGAATAGACGAGAACCTGACCAAGAAATTCCCTGCTCAGATTTCCGGCGGCGAAGCTCAGCGCGCAGCAATGGTACGCGCTCTTATAAACGATCCCGATATAGTATTTGCGGATGAACCGACTGGTGCACTGAACAGCGCCGGCGTTAAAGCTGTACTTGACGTGCTAACGGATATAAACAACGCAGGGCAGTCGGTTATCATGGTAACACATGATATCAAGTCTGCAAGACGTGGGAGCAGGATAATTTATCTTCAGGACGGCGGCATAATAGGGGAGTGTCAGCTGGGAAAATATGTGAGCGGAGACGAAGACCGCCACGAGAGGATAAGACGATTTCTGGAGGAGATGGGATGGTAAAGCTTATAAAGGCTGGATTCCGCAAAGACAGGGCAGTGCTTATCGTATTCCTGCTGATAATCACGATATCCACAATGCTGCTGCATACTGGGATAATGGTCTCCACATATCCGCGGCTTTATGACGAATACGCGGAAGATACCGGACTGGCGGACTTTCTCATGGTGACTGATGAAAGTGAAGAAAAAATAGAGAGAGTCATGGAAAGTTCTGAGAATGTGGATGAGTATCACTCTGAGGAAGTGGTCATAATCCCCGGCATTACGATATACACTTACAAGACAGGAAAAGAAAAGGCCAGCAGCAGGCTGTATGTGCAGAGGATAGGCGACAATACAGGACATGACAGACTTGAATATGTTGAGCGTGATGACAGTGTAAGCGGCAGAAAGCTGTATCTCAATCTTTATACAGCTTACAGCAACAATCTGTGTGTGGGGGACAGTGTAAGGTTGGATACCTCTATCGGCACCTATGAATACACCGTTGCAGGCATATACCAGCATCTGCTTATGGGCAATTTATATTACTACCTGTCGGCAATGGTGGATGAAGAAAGCTTCAAGGAACTTCAGACAGCCGGAATAAACGCAGGGCAGACGGAAATGCGCATGGTTTTTGTCAAGTGCAGCGAGGGGACTGATCCGGAAGACGATCTGAAAGAAGCACTTGATAAACTCCGCGGTGACAACAGTGACGTCACCGACGGATATACAAAGTCACTTGGCAGGGAAGGATATACTGTCATAGTAAACATACTTGCCGGTTTTATGGCGGCCTTTGCTCTTATAATGATAATCATATGCCTGTGCATGATAGTCTTCACGATCAGCAATAATATAAGCAGAGATATCAGGAATATAGGTGCTCTTCGTGCAGTGGGACACACTGTCGGGCAGATAAGGACGGCACTTATATCGGAATATGTCATTCTCGGACTGACAGGTTCAGTTATCGGCATTATACTTTCCTATGTGTTTTTTCCAGTAATCGAGTATCTGTACATAAGGGAGATATCGGGCATTGTGTGGAAGAACAGATTCTGTCCGGTTATCACAGTGTCGGTCCTTGCAGGGATACTCATCGTGATAGTAACTGCGGCGTTCCTGTCAACGGTGAAGATAAAGAAACTGCCCCCGGCAACGGCTCTGAGATTCGGTCTGAAGTCCAACAGTTTCAGGAAAAATCATCTGCCTCTCGGCGAGACAAAGGGCGAACTGAATCTGATTCTTGCGCTTAAAAGTACTTTGCAGAACATGGGACAGAATTTGATAGTATTCCTTGTCATAACTGCTGTTGCATTCGTGACGCAGTTCTCGGCGATGCTCTATTACAATGCAAAGGTGGATATAACCAATTTCCAGCGCATGATAGAGGGGGATGCTCCTGACGCATATGTTGATCTGACTGACAGTTCATACGAAACTGCTGTCAGGGTGAAGTCAGAGATCGAGAGTGTAGAGGGAGTATCACAGGTCTATGGATTAAGTTTTGCTACTGCATATATAGACGGTTCCGAAATATCGCTGATCTACGTTACCGATCCTGATTATATCTACTGCGGCATATATGAAGGAGATATCATGCGTGCAGACAACGAGACGGTGCTGGGAAGTACAGTGGCAGAACGGCTCGGAGTAGGTGTCGGAGACGAGATAGTTGTGGAGTATGGCGGTAAAAGCGCAAGGTATCTTATTACCGGGCTTCAGCAGTCCGTTATGAACAACAGGATGTACGTGACCGATAAGTCGGCTCAGAAGCTTGGCGTGGATACGACATACAGCGAACTGAGAGTGAGAGTGGATGATGCGGACGCTGAGAAAGTGGACGATGTACTTGAAAGGATAACAGATTTTGGTGACAGCAGTATCGCCAATACCCACAACGATTACAGGTGGCAGAGGAGCAAAGACAATATGCCCGTTTTTGCAGTGAGCTTCATAGTCATGATAATGATAATGCTCAGCATAGCCACAGTCATACTGGTGATAAGGCTGCTTCTCAAGACAGTGTTCATAAAGAAGGAGAAGGAATTCGGTATAAAGAAAGCTGTCGGATTCACGAGCACACAGCTGAGGTATCAGCTTTCACTGTCACTGCTTCCCACAGTATTTCTGGCGTCTGTTGTGGGTTCGGCGCTGGGATACTTTCTGATGAATCCGCTGTTCACGGTGATACTGCGCGGATACGGCGTCATGAATGCAGATCTTATAGCCAAGCCTCAATTGATCGTATTGTCGGTATCCGTGGTCACGCTTCTGGTATTCGCATTCAGCTATCTGATGTCGGGAAGAATGAAAAAGATATCAGCATATAAACTCATACAGGAGTAAACCGGAAGCAGATGCTGAGTGACCGATGCGGACGGGCTGAAAATGCTGAAAACCGGACAGTGATCCCTGTGGGCACTGTCCGGTTTTGTAATTATGTAATTGACGGTATGCTTATCAAGCGAATATCTCTTTGTAGATAGCGGTTCTGTTGCTTCTTGCTTCCTTAAACGAGTCGATGATCGCCTTAGTACCTGCCTTGAAACTATCTCTGTTATCATAAGCGTCGCTGACAGCCTTTTTGATAATGTCAGCGGTTATGTTCATCTCGTGTTTATTCAGAGCAATGCCTGCATTCAATTTCTGGACTACTTTAGCAACATCGAACTGATCGACTGCCTGCGGTACCATTACAAGTGACGCATTGCTTGCCAGACCTTCTGATGTTGAATTGAATCCTGCATGAGTGATGAATACGTCAACTTCCGGCAGAAGCTGAGTCTGAGGCACATAATTGTAGATGCTGAAGTTATCCGGTATCTCCTTGAAAGTCTGAGCGATATCTACAAACTTGCCGACTGACATGATGATCTGGTATTCGTCTGAATCTTTGAAAGCTTCGATGCAATTGTTGTAGAAACTGAGGTCTTTGCCAAAGATCGTTCCTAAAGATATGAAGACCAGTTTCTTGTTCGGATCCTTCTTGAAATCAAAGCTGCTGTCCGCAACTCGCTGTTCGATGTGAGGACCGATGAAATAACATGTCTCATCTGTATCTTCCGGTCTTAAATGGAAGAATTTAGAAGTCAGGATGAGCTTTTTGAAATTGTTGGGAGTGAATATAAGTCCGACAAAATCGTGAAGGTTGATACGATAGTACTGGCTTGTCCACTGCAGACCGATAAGTCTTGCATTATCGCACTGGTTCTCATCTGTGAGGACGAAGGAAGGATAGAGGATAGAGATCTTGGCAGGATCTATCTTCAGTACTTTGTTCATCTCAGCAATATCAAAGAAAACGTCGAAGATGTAATAGTCATAGTCTGTATTATCATGCAATAATGTCTCCATTACCATGTAAGTTGCTTTTCCCACAAGGAATGAATTGATAGCAAACGGAGGTGCATAGGGAGGAAGTCGTTTGGCAACTTCACTTACATCCGAAGAATATACTATCTTCTTGCAGGAGATATCGTTCAGTCTGTCCGCGAATTCATCTGTAACACAGCATGTTATATCATATCCCAAATCTATAAGTTCTCTCACGATCTCGACGCTGCCTGTGAAATGACCGTGCAAAACACCATTTGCAACAAATATTTTTTTCGGCACAGCCGCTTTTATTGTTTCACTCAATTTTCTTTTTCTCCTCTGTATTTAATATAGTTTTTGCAGCATTCCGGATCTGTCCCGGTCAGACAAGCTGCAAGACAAGAATGCGTAAAGCAGACTCGGAAGCCTTGTTTCTCAACAAAGGAAACATAAGCGGTAAGCAGTATATGCGTTATACTGCTGAACACAAACAACAATATTATAGCACTGATCTTGGATTTCGTCAATAGCCAGAAAATAAATATCGGCATTATCTAAAATAATGTTTGACAAAAGCCACATAATGTGATATAATATATATTTAATACAGCCAGTTATATTTTTGCTCGGAAATGTATGCAGATCCCACATTGCGGTATGACGGCGATTAAAAGTTGACGTAAAAGAAAGGTGAGTATATAATGAATTTAAAGGGTAAGCGCATATTCATAACAGGTGCTACAGGATTTGTAGGTTCACACATTGCAAAACACCTTGTGGAGCAGGGGGCAAATGTCACAGCTCTGATCGAAAGATGTGACAACAACAGCTATTTCAGTATATGCGGACTTGAAAAAAAGCTGAACATATACTATGGCGATATCTGTAATGCCGCACTCATTGAGCAGATAATCGTTGAGCAGAAGGTCGAGATAATCTTTCACATCGCAGCAGTTGCTCTTCAGGACCTTGCGTATAAGATGCCCAAGGTGACTTTCCAGGTGAATATTGTCGGCACATACAATATTTTAGATGCCGCAAGACTTCATACAGATACAGTAAAGGCAGTCCTTGTCGCATCCAGTGATAAAGTATACGGCGACAGCGATGTACTTCCGTATACGGAGAATACACTTCTTCAGGGCAGCAATCCTTATGATGTATCAAAGGTATGTCAGGACATGCTTGCAAGGAGTTTCTATCACAGCTATGGACTTCCTGTAGTAGTAGGCAGATTCGGAAATATCTACGGTCCCGGAGACAATAACTTCAACAGACTTATACCCGGTGCAGTCCAGAAGCTTGAAAACGGCGAATCCCCGGTCGTAAGGCATCCGGCAAACGGCGTGTTCAAAAGAGACTTCCTCTACATCAATGACATTGTCAATGCCTATATGTACATGCTTTATAACATTGAAAAAGAGGGAGTAGTAGGAAATGCCTTCAATTTCGGCACAGGTATCGCGACTGATATAGAAACAGTTGTAAACAAGATAAAAGCAATAATGAAGTGCGAGGATATCCCGTCTGAGATACAGGAAAGTGAAGTATCGGAGATACTTTGTCAGCAGCTTGATGCAACAAAGGCGTTTGAACGTCTTGGCTGGAAAGCTGAGTACTCTCTGGATAAGGGACTCGCTGAGACGATCGACTGGTACAGAAATGTATATTTTAAACTGAGCTGAAACTCAGTAATTGGCTAAACAAAAACGCTCCAAGGCGGTATCACCTTTGGAGCGTTTTTTCTATTGGTTGTTTTTTCTGTACTGCAAAGCAGTTACGCCGTTGCGTTCCTTGAACTGCCGCATAAAATGGTTCTCGCTGTTGTATCCGCACTGTTCCGCTATCTCCTGCACACGCAGATCGGTGTGTGCCAGCAGCTGCATTGCGCGAGTCATACGCGAGAGGATTATATCGTCCTTGATACTGGTTTCGAAGAGCACGCGGTAGAGCCTTTGCAGATGAGACTTGCTTATGCCGAGATCGTGGGAAATATCCGGTATGTTCCAGTCAAGCTGAGGCTTGGTCATAATGTCTCTCCTGAGCGCATAGAGCAGTTCACGATAAGTTGAGCTGCGGTTTATTTCGTCACTTCGCAGTTCGGAAAAACTGTCAAAGCACGATCCTGTCTCTTTTTCGATATCGGCAGGAAGTTTCCCTTCCAAGCGGTATTCTCTGGTGATCATATCCGGCAGAAGTGCAGGATTTCCGATAGCAGCAGACATAGCAGTGTTCAGTGCGTCAGCTATGCTTTTCTGATCGGCATCTCCGGACATCAGAACAGCAAAAACAAACTCGCCGAGCCTGCCGGTCAGACTTCCCGGGACGGCGGACCTGAGTGCATTTCCAAGCACAACAGCTGTATCATAAGCGGCAGTGTCGTTGAGCCACGAGATAAGCAGCAGACTGTATTCTGTGCCGCCTGCACGGAGACGATTGAGGGTATCGGGGAGCTGCTCGGTAAAACCGCGTCTGTTCAGCAGACCGGTAGTTGCATCCGTGGTGGAAAATGATTCCAGCTGGCGGTGGATATAGTCGATGTACAGCCGCTTCTGTAAAGAGTGCAGACCGCTGGAAACTGAATCTGCCCAGTGTACGAAATAGTCATCCAGTTCAATGTCATCAGGACTGCTGAAAGACATCGCGCTGTATCCGAATATCTGTCCTTTGCAGTGCAGTGACGTCAGCACGGTTATCATCGGCTCATGAGGAATGTGAAGAGCCGGGATTATCTCATCAGTGCTGAAAAAGTATCCGCATTTTTCATTCTCGCCGAATCGCTTGGATAGCGCAAGATACATGCGGTCCGAATAGCTGTGCTGACGGAAATTGTAAGGATTTTCAAGACTGCTCTGCCAGTCCTCGCAAAGAGCTATATCGAGCCATTTCCAGCCGTGCAGCATATAGGCGGTGCTGTCAACTTCATTCATCAGACCGGATACATCGTCCGCATCTGAAAGCTTGCTCACAAGATCACTGCCGAGAAAGCTTTTCTTTTCGAATCCGCGGAACAGCTGATGAGCAATGTGCATTTCAAGTGAACGTATCACCTCATCATGCGCGGCAATATTGTTATGGTTGCAGCCGCAGCTGGTACCGATGCGTACAGTTTGTCTGCTGCCTCTGAGCTGACAATCCCTGCCGGTTATCATTTTATAAAGCCTGCATACCGCGGTCTCGCCCAGTTGCCTGTCACGTCCGCAGATAGTAGTAGTGATAGGATCGTGGAGTGCAGAATACCACATTCCGTCGAATCCGGTTATCTTGATTTTTTCAGGGACATCTATTCCGTTCCTTTTCAGTTCGTTGCCGAAATATATCGCCATTGAGTCGTTCATACATACCACGCCGTCAGGGCACGGAAGTCTGCCTGATGCGATACTTCGCGCGATCTGCTCGGGTATATCACGCCAGTAGTGTCCGTAGTGTATGCAGTTTTCGTCTATCTCAAGACCGTGATCTTTCATGGAGTCGATGTAGCCCTGCAAGCGTTCTTCTGAGGGCTCATGATCCGGGAATCCGGCGATGCACCATACCTTTCTGCAACCGTGTTCTTCAATGAGATGCGATGTCATGGTATAAGCGCCGCCGTACTGTTCGGCATTTATATAAGGGATCCCGTTGTGTTTATATTCAAGTGCCAGCACAGGTATATTTGTCTGCGCAATATAGTCTGCGATCTTTTCGACAGTCTGAGCGTTCCTGAACCTGTCAGCAGCAAATATCAGACCGTCGAGATCGCTCTTGCATATCAGAGAGTAAATGTTCTCAAAACCGTCTGCATAGTAGCTGCGCTTTTCGCTTGACATAGTGTTCAGCACACCTGTATATACCAGCACATCGTAGCCGATAAGCTTTGCCTGTTCATAGACTCCGTCCAGAAGTTCATAGTCAAGAGGATCTGTTATTTCGGGCATTATAAACCCGATCTTTCCGGTAGTTACCAATCCTGCACCTCCTTTTCTAAAAGTATAGCACATACATAATATCTTGTCAAATGGTTCAAAATGAATTATTTTTGGGGCAAGATGTCATTCAAAAAACGATCGGGATGTAGTATCATGATTATATCTTATAGCACGATAATGACAGGGAGGTACAATTATGAAAAAAGCCATATCCACACTGACAGCAGCGGTCATAGCTTCCTGCTCGGTACCGTTTGTCAGGAACGGAACTCACGCAGCAGATAAGGTATATGAATTCGAGAACGGAACGATATACGATGCCGGCGATAATGTGACGGCAGCAGTAACACTTCCGGGTGCAAGCAGCGGAAAAGTGATAGACCTGCGTGATTCCGGCGATTCCGTAACACTGAACGTAGATTCGGACAGTGCCGGTGTGAAGAAACTGACTATCCGTTACTGTCAGCCATATGATGAAGGCGGAAAGTATCAGGACGTGATAGTGAACGGCAGGAACGCCGGTCAGATATTCTGTGCATATACAGGCGAGGGAAAATACAGCACAGTCAGCCTTTCCGTGAGCATGAATGGAGGAAAGAACACCGTCACTGTTCAGGGCTCATGGGGTTGGACGTATCTTGACAGCCTTACAGTGAGTGACGGCGGAACTTCTGACGTGAACATCAGCGGCAGTCTTTCCAATCCGAATGCTTCTGCACAGACAAAGTCGCTGTACAGTTTCCTCTGCGACACATACGGCAATCATGTTATATCAGGTCAGCAGGAATCCACATGGATGGGCAGCGAGAATTATGAATTCGATATTATAAAACGAGCAAGCGGAAAGTATCCGGCACTACGCGGACTTGACTATATGGGCGACGATTTTTCCGGCTGCAATCGTCGTGCAAAGGCTTGGTATGAGCAGGGCGGCATAGTTACTATATGTTGGCACTGCGGAAGTGATTTCAGCGGCAGTCACACCGAGTCCATGAACACACAGCTGAACTGGGACAAGGCACTTACTGAAGGTACTGCTGAATACAATGCCCTTATTGCCGGAATGGACAAAGGTGCAAAGGCACTGAAGGAATTGCAGCAGGCAGGTGTGCCGGTCATATGGCGTCCTTTCCATGAATTTGACGGAAAATGGTTCTGGTGGGGAAAAGGCGGCGCTGAGAATTTCAAGAAGCTCTGGCGCATAATGTACGACCGTTATACAAATTACTGGGGACTTGATAATCTCATCTGGAGCCTTGGCTACTGCGGAGATGTCAACAGCGGCTGGTATCCCGGAGATGAATATGTGGATATAATAGGTGCTGACACATATGTAGATCACACAGATTCGCTTATAGGCATGTATAATAAGACTGCACAGGTCGCAGACAAGCCGGTCTGCCTCCATGAGAACGGTCCTATACCTGATCCGGAAAAGCTGAAGGCAGACGGTTCAAAGTGGCTCTGGTTCATGACGTGGCATACATCGTTCATAGACAGCAATGCGATAAACACAGCTGAGTATCTGAAAAAGGTGTATAACAGCGATTATCTGCTGACACTTGATGAACTTCCGGACGTTTATCACTATCAGTCAGCCGGACCTGTCAGCGTAAAAGGTGATGTGAACGGCGATGGTGAGTTCGGTGTTGCAGACCTTGTGCTGATGCAGAAGTGGGTGCTTTCAGTTCCCGGCACTGTGTTAGCAGACTGGAAAGCCGGTGATCTCTGTGAAGATGAAAGGCTGGACGCATTTGATCTTGCAGCAATGAGAAAAATGCTGGCGGAACAGACGAGCGGACCGGAAGATATACCGTCCATAACTCCGGCAGACTACATGAAGAAAGCAAGATCGAACATAGTTGACAGCCTGCCGTCGGGTGCTGCTGACAAAGTCAGCGGAGTTGATTACGGCACGATGAAAAGCTGCACTTATTATTCAAGTACAAGAGAGCGCGAGACGCCTGTCAGAGTGCTGCTTCCTGCCGGATATAATGAAAATGAGAAATATCCGGTGCTGTATATGCTGCACGGTTACTGGAACGATGAGACCACACTTTCCGATCCGGATTCCGGTTTGCAGAACATTATCGGCAACCTTACAGCATCCGGAGAAGCAGAGAAGATGATAGTGGTATTTCCGTACATCTATACCAGCAAGGACATGCCATACTGTACAGGAATGGACGCAATCAATAACCAGAATTACGATAACTTCATCTATGACTTGCAGGCTGACCTCATGCCGTATATCGAGAAGAATTTTTCTGTCAGGACCGGCAGGGAGAATACAGCTATAAGCGGATTCTCAATGGGCGCAAGGGAGTCATTCTATATCGGCGTGAAGATGTGCGATAAGATAGGCTATGTAGGCAGCGTATGCACAGCGCCCGGACTTGCTCCCGGAATGCTCAGCACGTCTGATATGAAGTTTGACACCATGCCGTATCTTGTGATGATAAGCGGTGCAGTTCATGACGGAGTTGTGGGAAATAATCCGGAAAACTATCATAATATGCTGACAGCCAACGGCGTTGACCACATCTGGAATCCTCTTCCCTACGGCGGCCATGACAACAACAGCATCCAGCCGCATTTCTACAATCTCGTGAAGAACATCTTCAAAACCAAGTGACGATACCATGTCAGTATGAAAAAAAGCTCCTGCATGTGCGCAGGATATAAGCAGTTCAGTCCTTTTTGGACAAACCGCTTATGATCCCCGCATCAGCAGGAGCATTTATTGTTGCAGTATTTTATACCGCATTATAGTTCACTGAGTATTTCTGAGCAAGACGACGGGCTTTCTGTTCATTGCTCACAAGGTACTGACCGCCGTATTTATGGCAGATTACCAGCATTTTTGCAGCTTCATTATCACCGCATGCAGCGGCACCTGCGAACATTTCAGCGGCTTTTCCGAAATTTTTTTCTATGCCGTTGCCGTTCATGTACATATATCCGAGCAGTTTCATTGCATTGGGATTTTTCTGTGCGGCGGACAGTTCGAGCATTCGTTTTGCAGCGGTATAATTCACAGCACATCCTTCACCGCTGTACATGCACCAGCCGCAGGAATACTGAGCGTCGGGATCGGAAGCGGAAGCTGCATTTCTGAACCAGCGGAGAGCGATCTCCTTGTCCTGTTCAACTCCCCAGCCGTTGTAATAGCATTCGCCGCAGTTATAAGCTGCATGGGCAAGTCCCTTATCGGCAGCACGCATCCAGAGAGAAGCGGCTTTTTTTCTGTCTCTCGGGACACCGAGTCCCTGGAAGTACATCGAAGCCAGATTATTGATAGCGTCAGCATCTCCGCTCTGTGCGGCAGCAGCATAGAGTTGCGCGGCTTTTTCATCATCCTGTTCGACACCTATCCCGGAGGCATAGCAGTAAGCCAGATTGTACTGTGCAGCCGGGAACTGCTGATCTGCTGCAAGTTTATACCAGTGTACGGCACTCATGCAGTCTTCATCAACACCATTGCCGGAAAAATACATATTCCCCAGTCTGAACTGTGCTTCGGGGTTCCCGTTTTCAGCAGCCGCTGCAATGGAATCAAGTTCGCCTGTGTTTACAGAAAGGCCGTAACGTTCGGAGAAAAGTGCGGCTTTTGATTCATCCGGCGGAAGCTTTTCGCCTCCGAGCTTGTAGCACATGATGAGTGCTTTCTGTGAGTCATAATCACCCTGTTCAGCAGCTTTGGTCAGCCAGTATGCGACTTTTGAAAAATCCCTCTCAGTTCCCTGACCGTATCTGTAGCACTCTGCAAGTCTCTTCTGTGAACTGCAATCTCCGCGTTCTGCTGATCTGGTATACCAATCCACAGCCTTTTTCTGATCCGGACGGACTCCGTTTCCATAGAAATAGCGTTCAGCAAGATTGAAGCATGCGTCATTATCACCGGAACTTGCTTTGCGGTACAGGTCTTCGATAACAGAGCCTGTCAGCGGAAGTGTTTCAGCACCGGTATCGTCGGCTCCGATAGTGCTGGAAAGTTCCCAGCCAAGAGCGGCAGCAAGGCTTTTTGCGACCATTTCCGCTTTCTCATGGTTCAGGTACTCACCAATCTCAGACACAGCCTGATTGACGACGTCATCCGGTGAGAGTTTACCTGAGTTAACAAGTTCGTTCCGGCTGAGGTAGAATGAACCTATATTTTCACTCAGAGCGATAAAGAAAGCCTTGCGTTCACGGCTGAGTTTCGGAGCAAAATCTCCGAAAGCGGAACAGAACCGCTGGTGATCTGCAATTATATCTATACCATAGCGCTCAGTGATGACCTTTGCGGTCTCAGCAGGATCTGAGCAGAAGGAGTTTTCTGATAGTTTCATATTTCCCTCCTATACATGAATCATCATAGATAGTATAGCATATAATGTGCAAAATAGCAAGTAGTAAGTAGAGGGCAGAAAGCAGCGTGACGCTGCACCCTTGATCGCGGATGAGCTTTTCATTCGGCAAATATTTTCCCGCGTCTATTGCTCTTTCCCGAATTATATGCTATAAGCAGCGT
>DFJW01000018.1:52308-118009 GCA_002373775.1 Ruminococcus flavefaciens
CTATTTTCCGAATTATATGCTATAATAATGATAGGAATTATCTATTGAAACGGAGGATGCTTATGCACAAGCTTGAAAATGATATAAATAATCTTATGGATACTCTTTTCGCAGATTACGATAAGGGCAGGACCATAGACGAAGTCAAGAAGTTCGGTCAGCCTGACAAGGAGATGCTGGTCGAGATACTCACAAGCCTCAGGAAAATAATATTCCCAGGCTATTTCCGAAATATGACATACAGAGTATATACGCTCAGGAGCAGTGTATCCATGCTGGTGGAAGATGTGATATACAAGCTCATCAAGCAGATAAGCATAGTACTGAGATATGATCCGGAGTATGAAGATGCTGATGAAAGCGTACTTACCAGAAAAGCTGAGCAGATAACATTTGAATTCATGGGCAAGCTGCCTAAGATAAGGGAATACATCCAGACAGATGTAGAAGCCTCCTTCAACGGCGATCCTGCTGCATGCAATATGGACGAGATAATCTATTCCTATCCCGGACTGTTCGCAATACTCGTGAACAGGATAGCACACGAGCTTTTTCTGCTGAATGTGCCGATAATCCCGCGAGTTATGACTGAATATGCACACAGCCAGACAGGTATAGACATCCATCCCGGAGCAACTATCGGAAAGTACTTCTTCATCGACCATGGTACCGGCATAGTAATAGGCGAGACCACAGAGATAGGGGATAATGTGAAGGTATATCAGGGCGTTACGCTCGGTGCATTGTCCACCAGAGGAGGACAGTCGCTCAGGAACAAGAAGCGTCATCCCACGATCGAGGACAATGTTACGATCTATTCCGGAGCATCCATACTCGGAGGAAAGACCGTTGTGGGCAGAAATGCGGTTATAGGCGGTAATGCGTTCATAACCAGTTCTATCCCGGAAGGTGCAAAGGTAAGCATAGGCGATCAGGAACTCCGCTACAGCTTTGATGATCCGGGACGCAGAAAGCTGGATCAGGATGAAAGCTGGTTCTATATCATCTGATAAATATAAACAAAAACCGACGGTATGTGTGCTATGATGCTGTCGGTTTGCTGTTTTTACAAAAAGAATTTGCAACATATTGACAAATCGAGATATGTGTGCTACAATCATAGGTATCATAAAGAAAGCAGGTGAGAAATTGGACATTGATTTCCTTGAGATCGTTAAGGCGCTGTCAAATGAGACGCGACTTAATATACTGAAATGGCTGAGAGATCCGGCTGCAAATTTCCCTCCTCAGGATGAAACATGCGACGAGGCAGATATTTCTGACGGTGTATGCGTCAGCAGGATACGCGAAAAGGCTGGCATATCACAGTCAACAGTTTCAAACTACCTTGATCTGATGCAGAGAGCAGGGCTGCTGACCTCAGTTCGGCACGGCAAATGGACATATTACCGGCGCTGTGAGGAAACGATACGCCAGCTTTCGGAATATATTGCTTCTGAGTTATAATAAATTAGGATATATATTGTTTTGGAGGTCATTTTATGAACGTTAATATTCCCGAGATTTTCGCATGCAATGTTTTCAGTGATGAAGTCATGAGGACAAAGCTTCCGAAGAATGTTTACAAGACACTCAGACGGACCATGCTGAAAAACGAGCCGCTTGATATGACAACAGCGGATTTCGTTGCTTCTGCCATGAAGGACTGGGCTATCGAAAAGGGTGCAACACACTATACGCACTGGTTCCAGCCAATGACAGGTTCAACAGCCGAGAAGCACGACTCATTCATCAGTCCGGCTCCTAACGGAACTGCGATAATGGAATTCTCAGGCAAAGCTCTTGTAAAAGGTGAGCCGGACGCATCATCATTCCCGTCAGGAGGACTCAGACAGACAAGCAATGCCCGCGGATATACGGCATGGGATCCCACATCCAATTGCTTTGTAAAGGACGGAAGCCTCTACATACCTACAGTATTCGTATCGTATACCGGAGAGATACTCGATAAGAAAACACCTCTCCTGCGTTCCATGCAGGCACTCAGCAAGACTGCTGTACGTTTCCTGAAAATGTTCGGCAACGAGAGAGTAACAAGAGTTACATCAACAGTCGGTGCTGAGCAGGAATATTTCCTTATCGACAAGAAAATGTACGATCAGCGTGAGGACCTTATCCTCACCGGAAGAACTCTCTTCGGTGCAAAGCCTCCCAAGGGACAGGAACTGGATGACCAGTACTTTGCAAATCTCCGTCCCCGTATAGCAGCATATATGGCTGATCTTGACGAAGAACTCTGGAAACTCGGCATATACTCCAAGACAAAGCACAACGAGGTAGCTCCTGCACAGCATGAAATGGCTCCTATCTTCACGACCTCCAATCTCGGTACAGACCAGAACGAGCTGGCAATGGAAGTAATGGAAAAGGTAGCTCTCCGTCACGGCCTTGTATGTCTCCTTCACGAGAAGCCTTTTGAAGGTGTCAACGGTTCAGGAAAGCACAACAACTGGTCCATGTCCA
Organism: Ruminococcus flavefaciens; assembly: GCA_002373775.1. Taxonomy (GTDB): domain Bacteria; phylum Bacillota; class Clostridia; order Oscillospirales; family Ruminococcaceae; genus Ruminococcus; species Ruminococcus flavefaciens_M. The sequence goes on from DFJW01000018.1 coordinate 54,793, forward strand.
CAAATGACGGTCAGAACCTTCTTGATCCCGGCGATACACCTATGGAGAACCTCCAGTTCCTCACTATACTCTGTGCGCTCATCAAGGGTGTAGACGAGTATGCAGATCTCATGAGGCTTTCGGCAGCATCAGCAGGAAATGACCACCGTCTCGGCGCTGATGAAGCTCCTCCGGCTATAATCTCAATGTTCCTCGGAGAAGAGCTTGACGCAGTACTCAAAGCTATCGAGGAAGATGCTGTATTCAAGACCGAGAACCAGACTTTCGAGATCGGAGTGAACGCTCTGCCGTCATTCCCGAAGGATTCAACTGACAGGAACCGTACATCACCTTTCGCATTCACAGGAAACCGCTTTGAATTCAGAATGGTTGGCTCTTCAGACAATATCGCATGCCCCAATGTCCTGCTCAATACTATCGTAGCAGAGGAACTCAGCCAGTTCACCGAGATACTTGAGCCTTTTGCAGGCACAGAGGGATTCGAGGCAGAAGTAAAGAAGCTTCTGAAGAATGTACTGAAAGAACACAGACGCATAATCTTCAACGGCGACGGTTATTCACCTGAATGGGTAAAGGAAGCGGCAAGAAGAGGACTCCCGAACTATCCTTCAACAGTTGACTGCATGCCGCATTACACAGATGAGAAGAACCTGAGGATATTCCGTAAGTTTGCAATATACAACCGCAATGAGCTCACAGCGCGTACAGAGATACATCTTGAGAAGTATTCCAAGACTGTAAGGATAGAGGCACGCACAATGGTCGAAATGGCACGCAAGCAGCTTCTTCCCGCAACACTTGAATACATAGATAAGCTCTGCAAATCTATAGCTACAAAGAAGCAGATCGGCTTTACATGTATGACAGAAGAGAAGATCGCCAAGAAGCTCAACGATCTTGCAGACCGTTTCTATGATTCTATCGTAAGACTTGAAGAGCAGGATAAGGAAGCCTGCGCAATAAGTGATGTTCTCGGACAGGCAAAAGCATATCACGATCATGTGCTTGCCGAAATGGATATCATGAGAAGCATAGCAGACGAGATAGAGCTCAATATGCCGGCAGCTGCATGGCCGATACCGGCTTATTCCGAGATCATCTACAACGTATGATCCGGATATCTGCGTGATACTGATAGTGTTGATAAAAATGCTCCCGGGCAGCCGATGCTGTTTCCGAGAGCATTTTGCTATCTTATTGAATGCAGGGGGATGAGTTATGCGCGAGCACTTTCAGCCAGTTCAGTATGCTCGTTATCCTTAGTTATGTTGCTGAGCCAGCGGTATTTCATGTAGTGTCTGTAGACAGCGGGGATCTTGACGAATTCATCCAGTGTGAGTATGAAAGCCACCGCAAGCACCGGAAGTTTCAGAACAAAAGCTCCGAGAAGACCAAGCGGAACGACAACGATCCAGAGGGTAACGACATCGCAGATCATTCCGAAACGAGTGTCGCCTCCGGAGGGGAAGATACCGGATATGATAGTGGAATTCAGTGAATTTCCGATAATGTAGTACGCTGCCATCATCATCATGTATTTCAGGTAATGCTGAGCTTGCGGTTCAAGCTTTATTACGTTCAGTACCAGTGGAGTTACAGCCAGTATCACAAGTCCGGAAGCAGCGCCTATCACGATAGAAAAGCGCACGAAGCTTCCGCCGGCCTTTCTTGCTTTTTCGATCTCGTTTCTGCCGAGCATTCCTCCGAGAAGTATGCCCACACCGGAAGCAATACCCCAGCAAAGACTTGCGATCATGCTGCGGACGATGCCTGCGATAGAATTTGCAGCAGTAGCATCACTGCCTAAGTGTCCCATTATGACGGAGTACATCGTCACTCCGCCGCCCCATCCGATCTGGTTTATAAGTATCGGAATGGTGTATTTCCAGTAATCGCGCACAAGAGCACTGTCATCAGGATTAAGCATATTATTTATCCTGAGAGGAGGACACTTCCTTTTTGCGGCAGCGATCAGCACCAGCACTGCTTCAAAAACACGCGCAGCCACAGTTGCAAGAGCGGCACCGGTTATCCCCATAGACGGGAAGGCTCCCAGACCGAATATCATAACTCCGTTCAGAATGATATTCACAATAACGGCGGACGAACCTATAGCCGAACTGAGTTTAGCTCTGTCACATACTTTCATAATACCGAAATAAGCCTGAGTGAAGCCGGTGAGTATGTAAGAGAGCGATACAGCGCGAAGATATTTTCCTCCTGCTGAGATCAGTGCACTGTCTGATGTAAAGAGGCGCATTATCTGTTCGGGCAGCAGTGCGGTCCCGAGTGTGAATATCAGACCTGTCAGCAGCGAGTAACGCATAGTTATCGCCAGGACGCGACTGACGGTTTCCTCATCTTTTTTGCCCCAGTACTGAGCTGCGAGAACATTGCAGCCGAAGATGAAAGCACCATAGAAAAGGCTGAATACGAACGCGATCTGTCCGGCAAGTGAAGATGCCGCAAGTGAATCCTGATCGAGGAATCCGAGCATGAATGCGTCACTTGCAGTCACGAGCGACGCCATAAGGTACTGGAATGCGATAGGCGTCACTATTGAAAATAGCTTTTTATACAGTTGTTTATCGTAAAACATAATTATTGCTCCTTTTGATCTGTTGTCTATTATATCACGTTGCATTCCGGATATCAATAGTTTGCCGATTTTTGGAGGCGTGTATGAAAATAAACTTTTTGATACTTATTTAACGTACTTATGTGTAATGATTAAAAATGTTGCGGCAGCGGAACACCGCCTGTAAATTCTATTACCAACTAAATTCATCTCTTCTTTCTGCTTGCTATTTTTTACACTATGTGTTATAATACAAGAAAACGACTTTAGGAGCGTGGGACTATGAAAAAAAGCAAGAAAACACTGGCGACTGCTGCTGCATTTGCTGCGGCTCTCAGTCTTTCGGCGTGTGACGGAAACAGCGGAAGTTCTTCGTCATCATCAGTACCTGAAACGACATATGAGCCGTCAACCGAAGAGATCTACGACGTTTACGGACCTCCTGCCGATTACGACGACAACGAGATCGACAGTCTTCCTACAGAAGATATGGAGATAATGACAAAGGAGATCGCCTGCGTCTACGGTCCTCCGCAGGATCTGGAAGAATGACGGGGGACAGTTATGCTTGATACCGGAATCAAACGTGCCGATCTTAAGAAAATGTCGGAATATCGCAGAAAACTCATGGGCTCTCCTGAACTCAGGAATCTTTTCCTTGAACTTACTGTCAGGTGCAATGAGAACTGTATCCACTGCGGAAGCAGATGCGGAGAATCAGCCGTAGACGAACTTACGCTCAGGCAGTACAAGGACTTCCTTTCACAGGTCAGAGACGATATGGGCGTACAGAAGAAAATGCTCTGCATAACCGGCGGTGAGCCTCTGCTCAGAAAAGACTTCTTCGACATCATGGGGCACGCCAATGAACTCGGTTTCCGCTGGGGAATGACCAGCAATGCAACACTGCTGACCAAAGAAGTCGCCCGCGACCTCAAACGTGTGGGGATGGGAACTATATCTGTCAGCATCGACGGACTTGAACAGACTCACGATCAGTTCCGCAGGACTCCCGGCGGCTTTTCAAAAGCTATGCAGGGGATAGAGAATCTGCTGGAAGTCGGCGGTTTCAGGGCGGTACAAGTTACGACGGTCGTAACTCATAAAAACATAAACGAACTCGATGAACTTTTCAGAATATTCAGCAAAATGGATATCGACTCATGGCGTGTTATAAATATCGAACCAATGGGAAGAGCGCTGGATCATCCGGAACTCCTGCTGACTGATGACGATTACCGGACCATGTTCGAATTCATAAGGAATAAACGCATAGCCGGCGAACCGGTATGCTACGGATGCAGCCATTATCTTGGAATGGAGTATGAGCGTGAGGTGCGTGACTGGTACTACTTATGCACAGCCGGTCTTTACACTGCAAGCATAACAGCTAACGGTGATATCATAGCCTGCCTTGACATAGAGCGCCGACCGGAATTCGTGCAGGGAAATATACTGACAGACCGGTTCTCAGAGGTATGGAAAAACGGTTTCTCGGTTTTCCGCCGTGACCTTTCGGATGACAACCCAAAGTGTTCAGATTGCTCTGAAAAAGAATTTTGCCACGGAGATGCTTATCACAGCTGGGACCATGACAATAATTCACCGCGGCTTTGTTTCAAGGATGTACTTTTCTGATAATAAAAGAAATACTGGAGATCGCTTTTTCTCCAGTATTTTTGTTCAAAAAAAGCGGTGCCCTGCCGGACACCAAAATATGAGGATGATTATACCGACCATAGAATACGGTTTGACTCCGTTATCTGGTCACTGGAAACAGTATATCACAGATATCCGTCCTTATCAACTCATAAAGTACAGAAAAGGTGGATAATATGCAAATGATTTCATTTATTTACTGAACTTGTACTTCCCACCGACATATACTTTTATTCTATAAGCAGCGTGACGCTGCACCCTTGGACGCGGCATAGTTTTATGAGCGTCAGTTTTTTTCGCACGTCTCTTGCTATTTCATTCGCATTATGTTATAATATATATGCGGCTGTGCCGCTATAATTGAAGGAGTGATATCATGGAAAAGATAGTAATAATCGGAGCAATGCCGTCTGAACTTGCCGATATAAGAAGGATACTCGGTGAAGCTGAAGTTCAGCGATATTCCGGCTTTGATTTTTACATAAACAATTACAAGGGCAAGACTCTTATCAACGCTTGCTGCGGTATCGCAAAGGTGAATGCAGCCCTTTGCGCTCAGACAGCTATCGACCGCTTTGCACCGGATTGCATTATAAACGCAGGTATTGCCGGAGGTATGAACTCTGCTGTTAAAGTCTGCGATATCGTTGTTTCCAGCGAAGTGCTCCCGCATGATCTGGATCAGCATTTTCTGGTGGATTATCCGCCTTACTGCGGCATATTCAAGGCAGACGACAAGCTTATCAGCACAGCGGAAGAAGTGTGCAGTGAATTTGGTGTCAAGAGCTTTCGCGGCCGCATAGTTTCAGGCGAAGCTTTTATTTCAAGCAACGAGGTCAAGGCTGATATACAGTCAAGATTTGATCCTTATGCAGTAGACATGGAAAGTGCTGCCGTGGGACACTGTTGCTTCCTGAACGAGACACCTTATGTCAGCGTGCGCTGCATTTCCGATAATGCGGATGATGAGGGAGCGATGTCATTCGATGAATTTGAAAAGATCGCTGCAAAGCGTGTAGCGGAGATCGTTCTCAGAATGACTGAACTGCTATGACAGGAGGAATTATGAAAAAGATCATATCTTTTATATCTGCTGCTGTAATGTCAGCTTCTATGGTGTCCGTCAATGCAATGGCTGAAGACACATCTGAGACACTTCAGCTCTTCTTTGAGGCTGACCAGACCGAAGGCATACACATACTCAAAGACGGCACTGTGTACATCAACAGAGCGGATATGAATGAAAATGGCATAGACATCAAAACAAGAGTATACATGGAAGAGACTCGTAATGATATCGGTATCGTTACTGTAAAATGGAAAGCAAGTACGGATAAGATCACTCTGACTGATATTGTCGATCCCATAACTATCACCGGTGCTTCACCTTTCAATGAGTTTAAGAAATCTGATTCTATGCTCCTGAGCACAAACACTGTAAAACTGTATCAGGCTGTTACATATAATCTCGGCTTAAACTACAGTACGTTCACTTTTACAGGTGATTCTGCCGACGACTATCCGATTGCAGGATTCACGGCAAAAATACCGGCAGATATCGAAGCCGGTACATACTCCATATACTTTCCGAATACAGACACTGTATTCAGCGATATCGTATACCGCACAAGTAAGGGCGTGATCGAAGTATTCCCTGAAGGCGATTCTGTCAGACCGCTGAATATCATCGTTTCCGATCAGAATTACGGTGATGTCAACAACAGCGGCAAAACAGACGGTGTTGACGCTTCTGCCATTCTTGCTGAGTATGCAGAACTTTCTGCTGAAGGAAAGGGCACAATGACCGAAGAACAAAGCATCATTGCAGATGTGGATTTCAACGGTGCTGTGGATGGCAGAGATGCTTCCATAGTCCTCGGATACTATGCTTACCTTTCATCTGAAGGAGACCTTCCTCTGCTGGAATATCTTAAAGAACTCAACGGCGGACAGAAACAGGTATCCGAACAATAAACGAACATATACGATGATCCCGGGAACAGTTAAGCATCTGTTCCCGGGATCTTTTTATTATTAATTCCCTGTCTGCCGATCAGCAGCCCCATATCATTTACCCTGTGTACTTGTTACAAACAGCTGTTCGGTATTTCCGAAAATGGTTTTATAGTATCCAAGAAGAGAGAAACCGTATTTCTCATACAAGCCCTTCTCACCGCTCATTATATAAACGGAACCGAATCCGTTCTCACCGGCGTATGAAATAACGTTCTGGATAAGCGATCCGGAAAGTCTGTTTCCGCGGTATGCTTCATCAACAAACACGCTGCCGATAAACGGAGAGAAGCTATATTCGTCGGAGATCTCGTCTTTCTCCGTAAAAGTGCAGAAACCAGCTATCTGTCTGCCGTTATAAGCTATGAACACTCTTTCCCAGCCGCGGAATATATCTTTCTTCATCTGTTCCGCCAGGTAATGTCCTCCGCGCCATGAACAGTTTTCAGCATATCGTATAGTCTCATCCCAAAGGATATGTCTGCTTGTAACTGCGATTATCTTCATAGATCTCTCCTCTGTAAATAGTTTCATATCATTTTCTGTTTCTTATTATTGAACGGCTGCAAAAATATGTTATAAGCATGTAGCCGCCGTATATCAGGATTATTATTGCTGAGGTGGATAATACGGATAATAGTATTTTGTCAGAACCAAAGACCTCAAGTATGAGCTTTGCAAATTTCATGCCGAATATCGAGTGTATGCAAGCAAGTATCAGCGGAAGGAGGAAGAAGATCAGCGTCTGTATAAACAGTGAGCCTGATATGCTCTTATCTTCCACGCCAAGCTTGCGGAGCATGTCATATCTGCTTATGCTGTCAACACTGTCTGAGAGTTCTTTCAGTGCAAGCAATGCACCGCATGCGATGAGGAATATAAGTCCGGTATACATGCCTAAGAATGTCACAAGTGCTCCGACACCGATGGATGAATCACGAAGGGAAAGCCTTGAATCATAATAAGTTGACAGCGAAACATTTTCATAATTGTCAAGCACATAGTTCGACACCCCGACGATCACTTCATCATGTACTCTGTCTTCGATCTCACGTTTTTCGTTTTTGTCGCTGGTATTATACTGACCAAAGAAATGTTTTGTCATAAGGCCTTCACTTTTGACCACGCTGTCCGGGACCACAAGTTCTCCTGCTGTCGTCGGTGCAGCATCAAGATCAACGCCAATGTCGATCGGTCTGCTGAACGCCGGTTTGAGTGTGTGGCCGTTGCACACTATCTCACACCCGTCTTCGGCAGCAGCTGTCAAGCTCTGTTTCATACTCTCAACGTTGCAAAGTACAGCATACTCATCATCTGCAAGTTCTATCTCATCACAGCCGTACAGGCGCATCAGATCGTTGAATTCACTGAGTTTATATGTTAAAACACCGGATTCGATATCAGGGTAGAATATGGAATTCTTCATCTCATCTGCATGATCTCCCAGAATATCGCTGAATAACATGCTCCTGTTATAGTAAGAAGTTATGCAGGCGTGATCGCTGAAGTACTCATCAATGTCCACACCGCTCTCTCTGAATAATTCAACAGGATCCTCAAACACAGCTTCATCCGTATCACGGACGGTATAGTAAGAGTATTCAAAATCGGTGCGGCAGCATTTGTTCATGTTATCATCAAGCGATCTCTTTATGAAAAATGCTGCTGACAAAGTGCATATCGTCACAAAAAGCATCAGGCATATCACCGTCATGGAGAAAACCATTGTGTTGACCTTGCTGCTGAGCTGACGGAATGTAAAGCTGCCAAGGCCTCTGTAGTATATGCCCTTCAGCGACATGAAAATGCGCAGGAGAAGTCCTGATACGGACCAGAAAATAAAGAATGTGGATACAGCTCCCAGACCTATGCTGAGTAACAGCCTTTTTTCGGTGATCTGTCTGAAGCTGCCGGTAACAATGTCGTATGCGTAGGCGAGAGCAAGTACAGCTGCTATAAATACCGCAACGCATACCCATGGATTCTTCGCCTTCATCTTTTCCGAGCGCCTGCCGGACTGCATGAGCGTGATGAGACGGCATTTGCTGATGCTTACGGTATTGAACAGCATCACTATAAGATACATTATGCCGAAGTAAATGATCGTTTTTGCAACAGCTTCTCCGGATAATGTGAACCTGTAATCAGACATATCAGCTTCAAACATATTCACAACCAGTGCGCTCATGAGCTGTGAGATGCATATTCCCAAGATCAGTCCGACCGCAAGTGAACCGATGCCGATGATAAGTGTCTCTACCAGAAGGATAGCGGATATCCTGCTCTTGCCCATTCCAAGAGTGAGATACAGGGCAAATTCCTTATTTCTGCGTTTCATAAGAAATCTGCTGGCATAGACTATCAGCAGTCCGAGTACTACTGCTACGAATACGCTTACGCCTGAAAGTGCGTATTCAAGTGTGTCGATCATTTCTCTCGTGTCCTGGGATACCTGCATGTATACAGTCTGAGAAGAGATAGCATTGAACACATAGAATACTGATACGCCAATTATGAGTGTGAAGAAATATATCGCGTAATCACGAAGGCTTCTGCGGATATTGCCGACCGAGAGCTTAAAGAGCATCGCTGACGTCACCTCCCAGAAGTGTAACAACATCAATGATCTTGTCGAAGAACTGCTTGCGGCTGTCATCACCGCGGCATATCTCATGGAACAGCTTTCCGTCCTTGATGAACAGTACTCTGCCTGCATAGCTTGCAGTAAACGAATCATGTGTTACCATCATGATAGTTGCCTGACGTTCGCGGTTAAGGTAACAGAATCGCTCAAGCAGCATTTTGGCTGCCTTTGAATCAAGCGCACCTGTGGGTTCATCTGCGAGCACGAGTTGAGGTTCGGTAACTATCGCTCTTGCTGAAGCTACACGCTGCTTCTGACCGCCTGACATCTGATATGGATACTTCTTCAGAATATCGGTTATGTCCAGCTGCTCGGCAACAAGTTTGACTGCCTTTTCTATCTCAGAAGGCTTCACTTTCTGAATTGAAAGTGCAAGTGCGATATTTTCGTATGCCGTCATAGTATCAAGGAGATTGAAGTCCTGAAATATGAATCCCAGATTCTCACGGCGGAAACGGCTTAGCTGCTTTCCTCTGAGTGCTGTCAGATCTGTTCCGCCGAGGGATATTTTTCCGGCTGTTACACGGTCTATGGTGGAAATGCAGTTGAGCAGAGTGGTCTTTCCGCTTCCTGAAGCTCCCATTATCGCAAGGAACTCTCCTTTATTGACTGAAAAGGAGATATCATCTATAGCCTTGGTAAGGCTCGACTTATTTCCGTAGTATTTTTCAATGTTTCTGATCTCAAGTAATGACATTGTTTTTCCTCCTTTGTTATTATGACTATATTATATACCCTGATGTCCTCAAAGTCACGCTTTCAATGTTGCACAACCTTACAATTATGTAAGATTGCCGCCGAGGCGAAACATATCATTTTTGCCGAAAGTTATAGTTATCTCTGTATATCGTCCCTGATCGGATGTCACAGCGATGCTGTGTCCGAGCCTGTCACAGAGGCTTTTTACTATATAAAGTCCCATTCCGGTGGACCTTGCCCTGCTGCGACCGTTTGCGCCTGTAAATGACTTTTCGAAGATATACGGTATATCAGCAGCCGGTATGCCAATACCGTTGTCACGGAAATGTAGTTCGGTCCTGTCGCTCATTTCTTCTGCTGTAACTGTTATCTCCGGTGTACGGTCAGCTGAAAAGTATTTCATACTGTTGCTGAGCAGCTGACCGAGGATGTATTCAAGCCACTTAGAATCTGTCATTACATTGACATCAAGCCCTTTTGATGAAAGTGTCACTTCTGACTGCAAGAGGACTTCGCGGTGCTTCATTGCGATATTTGTAAACGCACGTTTGAGTGAAGTTTCCTTTATCACATAGTCCTTCTCAGCATTCTCACTGCGGACATAGTACAGCACATTTTCAACGTAGTCGTCGATGCGTTTAAGCTGTGATACATATTTTTCACCCTGCTCTCCGTCATTGTGACACATCAGCATCAAGCTTGATATAGGCAGCTTTATTTCATGTACCCAGAGTTCTATATACTCGCGGAAATCAGAAGAGCTGCGCTTGAATCCGGCTATGTTCTCGCACATAGATTTTGAAGTTTCGCGCATCACTTCATATATCAGCTCACCCTCTGCAAAAGAAGGCGGTTCAAGTGTTTCCGGGAGCAGGTACTTCTTGTCAAGTTCGCTGAGATTAGTCTCCAGCTGGGAATAAAAGCCGTGCTTGCGGATGTATTCAATGATGAGTCTGAGTATTGAGGCTGCAAAATATATGATCGTCACAGCAGCGATGAGTTCACCGTCAGCATTGAACGCCAGCATCAATACCAGTATTATCACCCACGATATAAACGTAATAACTGCTGCTCCAGCCTTGTCGAGAATAAGTTTTGTGAATCTCATATGAGTATATACCCCTGTTTTTTTCGTGTTTCTATGGAGTCCGGCAGTCCGAATTCTGCAAGCTTTGAGCGCAGCCTGCTTATATTCACGGAAAGCGCATTGTCATTGATGTACTCTTCATTGTCCCAGAGTGCGGTCATCAGCACATCTCTTGTAACGATCTCTCCCTGTTTTTCTAAAAGCTGACTGAAGATTATCATTTCGTTCTTTGTTAATATTAGTTCACGGCTGCCGTCGGATATGCTGCCCTTGGAATGATTTATACTTAGCCCTCTGTAAGAAGAGCGCTGAACAGTCCGTGCAGTCCGCTTCAGTACAGCTGATATCCTCAGCAGCAGTATAGTCGGATTATACGGCTTGGTTATGTAGTCATCAGCGCCATAACTCATAGACAGCACTTCGTCTGTCTCGGAATCTCTGCTGGTCACCATGATGACAGGTAAGCTGCTTTCGCGTCTCAGTTCGCGCAGAAGCATCTCTCCGTTCATATGAGGCAGATTGATATCAAGGAGCAGAAGGTCAGGGGATTCCTCCGAGATCTGCGTCAGCGGATCTTCGAATCTTGTGAGACAAGCTGTCGTATATCCTGCATTTTTCAGCAGTTCTTCAAGGGCATCCCTTATCGGGATATCATCCTCAGCGATCATAATTTTATTCATTTTCTGTACCTCCGATCACAACTATACCATTATAACATATTATTCCGGAAAGAGCAACGGATACGCGAAGTAACATCAGTCTGATATTTTTTTCACATTTTCCCTTTACAAATCCAGCCTTATGATGTATAATAGAAAAGTAATCATTTTCTGATCGGAGGAAATCAAAATGTATATAACTTGTCTTGACCTTGAAGGAGTTCTCGTTCCTGAGATATGGATAGCATTTGCAGAAGCAAGCGGTATCCCGGAGCTTAAAAGGACCACCCGTGATGAGCCGGATTATGATAAGCTCATGAAATGGAGACTCGGTATCCTCAAAGAACACGGTCTTGGTCTCAAAGAAATACAGGAAACTATCGAAAAGATCAATCCCATGCCGGGAGCAAAGAAGTTCCTTGACGAACTTCGTTCGCTCTGTCAGGTAATTATCATCAGTGATACATTTACTCAGTTTGCTGCACCTCTTATGAAGAAGCTCGGCATGCCCACAATTTTCTGCAACACTCTCGAAGTTGCCGAAAACGGAGAGATAACAGGATTCAGGATGCGCTGTGAGCAGTCTAAACTCACAACAGTCAAGGCTCTTCAGTCCATAGGCTATGACACGATCGCCAGCGGTGACAGCTATAATGATCTCGGAATGATACTTGCCAGCAAAGCAGGCTTCCTTTTCAGAAGCACTGAGCAGATCAAGAAGGATCATCCTGAACTTCCTGCATTTGAGACATATGATGAACTTCTCAACGCAGTAAAGGAAGCAATAAAGTAAGATAAATACTGCATGTAAGATCAAAAAGGCAGATACTTCACAAAGAAGTATCTGCCTTTTATCATTTCAGTCAAGTGCTGGATCAGGAGAAGAATTCTCCGATCTCAGCGTACAATGCGTCAGCAGATTCATCAATATCTGCCCCGTCGAATACAACAGCTTTGGCATATGAGAAGAATACATCAATAAGGCTGCTGTTTTCAAGTATGGTGGGAAGCTGAGGGAGAATGTACTTATCCATTTCCTGATATGCAGTATACTGCAAGCCTTCGAGCATATTTGCCGACTTTATGTAATCGCGGGCAGCAGAACTGAGCGGGATACCTTTTTCAACGCCCTGGAGCAGAGCCATTTCTTCACTGTTGAGCAGGAAGTTGAGAAGCATCGCAGCTTCTTCAGGATGAGCGGTATGTTTGCTTATAGCGTACATAGTGGCAGGCTTTACATACCAGCCTGTACCAGTCTCGCTGCCAGCCATAGCCGTATATGGAGCGACCTGAATATCTCTTCCGTTTTCAATAGCAGCGCCGAAATAATTGTTGGCATCACTTACCCATGCAACAGAACCTGCGTATTCCTCATTGTCAAGGCGGAGGCGCTCATAGCGCTCGACGGGCGGAAGCACGCCTTCATCTACGAGTTTCTTATAGAAAGTGAGCATTTCAGCGAATTCCTCTTTGCCGAAATTCAGCTTTCTGCGGGCATTCAGAAATGTCTTGCCTGACTTCTGTTCAGCGTAAGTCTCAAGGTAGAGCCACATTGACTTCTTGGCAGCACTGAGAGGATAGATGCCGTCCTTTGACATCACCTTTGCTGCATTGAAAAAGTCATCCCATGTTTTGGGAATATCAAGACCGTATTTGTCAAAAATGGTCTTGTTTATGTAGACGGTTTCTGCATTCATAGCGATCGGAACAGCATTGAGCTTTCCGTTCCTGTAGCCGTAGCTGAGGGATTTATCGGATATATATGAGAGGTTGAGTGTTGAGTTGAGAGCACCGAGGTCATAATAACCTTCGCCGTCAGCAGAATATGTATCGAGCCAGCCGTAGTTTATCTGCATGACATCAGATTCGGTATTTGAATTCATCCATACCTGATTTCTCATCTCGAAACCGGACCATTCCGAATAATTGCAGCTGACTTTGATGTCCGGGTGGAGCTCTTCGAATTTTTCAACAGCTTCAAGAGTGTATTTGTTTCTTGCATCGTTTCCCCACCAGGAGAATGATATCTCGATCTGCTGCTCCTGTGATTCTACTACGGAGTCCTCAGCACATGAAACAAATGATGTGAGCATGACTGCGGCACACATTCCGGCAGCTGCTTTTTTGATTATGTTCATGAAAGATCGCCTCCTTCGCTGTAGATAGTCTGCTTGTTCTTGCCGGTCTTTTTGGATATGTGGAGAGCCTTGTACGCATTGTCACATACAGTGCGGTAGTTGTTTCCGTCTGTAGGACATACTGCTGCGCCAATGCTCACAGTAGCCTCGAAAGGTGAATCTCCATGAGCGTTCAGAGTTTCACGGAACATGCTGCATATATCGGTGCATCTCTTTGCAAGGAGAGCCTTGTACATTTCGGGTTCTTCCTTCTTGGGAGAAGTGATTACTGCAAAAGTATCCTCACCAAGACGGCCGATACACTCTGCGTCACCGAAAATATTCTCGAATATCTTCAGCAGCTTGCTGATCTGGGCAGCAGCAGTCTTGCGGTCAGTAGCGTCGATCAGATCGAAGAAGTTGTCGATATCGACGATAGCAAATGAGCGCAGTTCCTTTTCAGGAGTCTTGGAAATAAGTGCTTCGCACTTGTCGCGGAAAAACCTGTTGCCGAGTACTCCGTCGAATTCGTCCTCACTGATCTCATCAGAGAGCGTAGATGTAACAGTGGATACAGGATCAGCGATCTTGCGTATGAAGAAGAATCCGGCAGCAAGAGCGACGAGTGCGGCAGCGAGAGCAGCGATGTAGATATATTTCTGCATGTCTCTTGCTTCCTTGAGGATGACATCAGTAGGAGTAGAGCAGATAACGTACCAGTCACCATTAGTGAGGTTGACGGTAGATATCATATCATCATCGGAAATAACAGCTGTATCGTGTCCCTTTACCTGACCGAGCACATCATCAGGGAGAGAAGAGCCGAGCTGATCCTTGTCAGAAGAATAGATCATCTTGTAGGAACGATCCGTAAGTCGGATGGTCATGTCCTTGATAGTATCCGGGCTTGCGAATATCTTATCCAGTTCAGCGGTATAGAATGAAATAGCGAAAACGGCATTTTCATTTATTCGCTTTACATAGTAGATACGTTCATAGTCGTCGTTGTATCCGGTAGTCCAGCCGTCGGATGTGCGTTCACGGGTTATCATGCTGCTGAGATCGGTGTACAGTGAATCACCGAAAAGCTGGATAGTTCCGTTGGATATCTTGCCCACAGTCTGATTGGTGCTGTATACGATACCATAGTCCACCATATTCTCCATGAGGCAGAGGCTGAGCAGATCACTGGAGATCTGTTTTTCAACATCAATAGCTTCCGATTCACTGAGAGTGCTTGTGGTAGGATCGTAAGTATAAGCATTGTCAACTGAGAAGGCGAGTGTTGCAACGTTTTCCATACGGGAAAGATAGCTGTCAAGATTGAGTTTAAGCTGAGCATTGAGGGAATAGGTCATGGAATTGACCTTGTCTTTTACCAGCCTGTCGTATTTTCTTACGGCAAAAATGGTTATAGTCAGTATAGCAGCGAGAATGATAACGGTATAGCCGATGAGCATTCGTCTGCTGAGTTTTCTGATCCTGACAAGACCTTCAGCCTGTAATTCGTCTCTTGTCATAATTACCTCCTTGATTATCAGTGCCCGCCGATATGTAGCGGACATATACTTCTTATAATTATAACACGGAACGATTGTTAAATCAATATGGATAATGTAATGAAAAAATAATCTTTTCTCAGTTGTAATTATTAATTGATGCTAAAAATGATACGCAGAACTACTTTTTCTCATCCCTTGCGGAGTAACGGCACGTTATAGTGTCTATATATAGTAAAGGGGTTGCATTTTTGCTCAATGTATAGTATAATAATAGAATAACGGCAGCATCCGTTAGAAAGAAAAGGATATAGAGTCCGGCAAGGCTGGACAACAACACAGGAAATGCGGTGATTATATGGAACAGATGATAAAAAGCGATAAAAGTACCGATAACGGTAATATATTATACACAGTCGCCATGCGCGGACTGGTTTCATTCCCGAAGATGGTCATGCATTTTGACGTATCAAGGGAAAAGTCTGTAAAGGCTATCGAGCGTTCACTGAAGGAAGGCGGAAAGCTGTTTCTCGTAACGCAGCACGAGACATATGTGGAGAACCCAAAGGCATCGGATCTGTACAAAGTCGGCGTAGTAGCTGAGATCAAGCAGGTACTCAAACTGCCGGATAATATAATGAAAGTTCTCGTTGAGGGCTTGTACAAAGCTAATCTGGTACGTCTTATCGACGACGGAGACGCACTGAAGGCGGAAGTGAAACGTGCACCGACATATTCCCGTGCAAAGTACGATGAAGTAGAAGCAGAGGCGCTGGTGCGCTCTGTGAAGGATGTATTTGAGAGATACTCTTCATTTTTCCCGAAAATGCCGAAGGAACTCCTTACATCAGTAATGACTCAGGACAATCCGATAAAGCTTTTTGAGACGGTAACGTTCAACTGCAATCTCAATTACCGTGATAAGCAGACGCTTCTGGAAGAGTCGAACATCATTAACAAGCTGTCGGTCCTGTTTGCGTGTCTTACATCGGAAGTAGAGATACTTGAGCTGGAGAATCTCATAAATGAGCAGACCAAGAACAGCATAGACAAAGGGCAGAGGGAGTTTTATCTCCGTGAGCAGCTCCGTGTTATACAGGAACAGCTCGGCGAGGACGACGGAGATGACGCATTTGCGTACATCAACGACATCATGGAACTGCCTCTTGATGAAAAGTCAAAGGATAAGCTGCTGAAAGAGGCAGATAAGCTGACCAAGCTCCCGCCGGCATCTCAGGAAGCGTTCGTGATAAAGAACTATCTTGATACAGTTCTTGATCTCCCGTGGGGGAAGTATACCAAGGCAAAGCTCTCCATGGAAAAGGCAGAAGCAGTGCTTGAAAAAGATCACTACGGACTGAAAAAGGTCAAGGAGAGGATACTTGAATTCCTTGCAGTACATATGCTGAATCCCGATATAAAAGGTCAGATAATATGTCTTGCAGGCCCTCCCGGAATAGGTAAGACATCTGTGGCAAAGTCCATAGCAAAGGCGATGGGAAGAAAGTACGCGCGTGTATCTCTCGGAGGCGTCAGAGATGAAGCAGATATCCGCGGTCACAGAAAGACATATGTCGGAGCAATGCCGGGACGCATAATCACAGCACTCACGCAGGCAGGTTCAGCTAATCCTCTCATCCTCTTTGATGAGATAGATAAGCTTTGCAGTGATATCAAGGGGGATCCTTCCTCTGCAATGCTGGAAGTGCTTGACAGCGAGCAGAACAATGCTTTCAGAGACCACTTCATCGAAGTGCCGTTTGACCTCAGCAAGTGTGTGTTCATAACTACAGCAAATAACGTTTCCGCAATACCTGCACCTCTTCTGGACAGAATGGAACTCATAGAGCTCCCGAGCTACACAGCGGAAGAGAAATTCCATATCGCCAAGAAGCATCTTGTCCCAAAGCAGCTGAAAGAACACGGCCTCAAGGCATCACAGCTGAAGATAAGCGATGCAGCTATAAATGACCTGATACGCTTCTATACAAAGGAAGCAGGTGTGCGTACACTTGAAAGGACCATAGCTTCCATCTGCCGTAAAGCTGCAAGACAGATAGCAGCCGGTGAGGCAGAGAAGGTATCGGTAAAACCAAAGGATCTTGTTGAACTTCTCGGAATACACAAGTACCTTGCAGACATATCCTCACAGAAGGATCAGGTCGGCGTAGTAAACGGACTTGCATGGACATCAGTCGGCGGAGTGCTCATGCCGCTTGAAGTACTGGTGCTTAAAGGCACAGGAAAGATAGAGGTGACCGGTTCTCTCGGTGATGTTATGAAGGAGAGTGCCAAGATAGCAGTAAGCTATGTGAGAAGCGTGGCTGAAAAGTACGGCATAGATCCGGAGTTCTATAAGAATAACGACATACACATACATGCACCGGAGGGGGCTGTCCCGAAGGACGGACCTTCTGCCGGTGTTACAATGACTACAGCGCTCGTATCGGCACTGTCGGGAATGAAAGTGCGTGCAGACGTTGCGATGACCGGAGAGATCACTCTGCACGGAAAGGTGCTTCCTATCGGAGGGCTGCGTGAAAAGTCCATGGCAGCATTCAAAGCCGGGATCAAGACCGTGCTGATACCAGTGGACAATAAGCCGGACCTTGAAGAGATCGACGATGCTGTAAAGAATGCCATAGAGTTCATCCCGGCAGACAAGCTGGAAAAAGTGCTTGAGACAGCACTCATAAAGTAACGATGCCTGACGAAAGCGCACACTGTATACTGCTGCTTTCATGACAGCAAAGGAGCATAGAAATGAAGCTGAATTACAATAAAGCCGAGTTTACGGCAGCATACGGAAAGTTTTCACAGATACCGCCCCCGGAAAGGATAGAGATAGCTTTTGCAGGACATTCCAATGTCGGAAAGTCCACGCTCATAAATAAGCTGTTCAACCGCAAGAATCTTGCGAGAGTGAGTTCAGTTCCCGGAAAGACGGCGACCATAAACTTCTTCGGACTTGAGAATATATATTTCGTTGACCTGCCGGGTTACGGCTACGCAAAGGTCTCAAAGTCTGAAAAAGAGCGCTGGGCAGGACTTATAGAAGGATATCTCAGCGCAGACCGCGACCTCAGACTCGTATTCATGCTTGTGGATATGCGTCATAAGCCAACTGCGGACGATGTGAAAATGATAGAGTATCTCATAGATACCGAAACGCCTTTCGTGATAGTACTTACAAAGGCAGATAAGCTTAACAAAACTGAACGAGCAAAGCGCATGGAAGCTTTCAGAAGCGAGATACCGTGCTTTGACGATATACATGTGATCCCGTTTTCCTCTCAGACTTTTGAAGGTGTCGAGGAACTAAGGGCGATAGTTGAGGATATTGCCGAAGACAATGACGTCTGCGGTGATGAATAAATGTCTGTGAAGCATGATATCACAGACTGAAAGGATGTTTGATATGTTTGTATCCGAAGATCTTTCCGTAAATGAGCAGGGCAACCTGACTATAGGCGGAATTGACACAACAGAGCTTGCAGCTCAGTACGGAACTCCGTTGTATGTAATGGACGAAGAACTCATCAGAAAAAATCTTCGCCGTTTCCATGAGAGCATGCAGAAGTGCTATGACGGAAAAGGTATCGTATGCTATGCGAGCAAGGCGTTTTCCTGTATGGAGATGTGCCGTATAGTTGCAAGCGAGGGCGACGGACTTGATGCAGTATCCATAGGAGAGATGTACACTGCACTGAAAGCAGGTTTCCCCATGGAAAAGGTAGGCTTTCACGGCAATAACAAGACTGACGAAGAGCTTGCCTTTGCACTTGATAACGGCGTTGGTCATATCATAGTTGACAATATCCCTGAACTCCGCAGGCTTGAAAAGATAGCGGCTGAAAAGGGCATCACAGCGCATATCATGTTCCGCATCAAACCGGGCATAGATGCACATACCCACCAGTTCGTAATGACCGGACAGATAGACAGCAAGTACGGATTTGCACTTGAGACAGGTGAGGCATTTGAAGCAGTAAAGGAAGCTCTCAGCTGCAACAGTGTAAAACTTGTGGGACTTCACTGTCATATCGGCTCACAGATATTCGATATAGATCCTTTTGAAGAAGCAGCAAGAGTCATGATGCGCTTCATGGGAAAGATAAGAGATGAACTCGGCTATACAGTTCCCGGTCTCAATCTTGGCGGCGGATTCGGCATCAAATACCTTGAAAGTCACGATCCTGCGCCCTTTGAGACATATGCTGAGAGAGTATCCGCAGTAGTAAAGAAAGAATGTGAAGCACTCGGCATGGATATGCCGTATGTCTACATCGAACCGGGAAGGTCTATCGTTGCACCTGCCGGCATTACACTTTACACAGTAGGTGCACGCAAGGAGATACCTGGCATAAGGACATATGTATCGGTTGACGGCGGTATGGGTGATAACCCGAGATATATCCTTTACCAGTCCGAGTATGAGGCTGTAGTTGCGAACAAAGCCTCAGAGGAGAGAAATGAGAAGGTTACCATTGCCGGAAGATGCTGTGAGAGCGGCGACCTTATCGGTGAGAACATGCCTCTCCAGCATGCTGATTCCGGTGATATCATCGCAGTACTTGCAACAGGTGCATACAACTACTCCATGTCATCCAATTACAACAGATTCCAGAAGCCGGCAGTAGTTTTCGTGAATAAGGGAGAATCACGCATAGCAGTAAAGCGTGAGACCATAGAAGATGTAATCCGCAACGATATCTGAATTGCTGACGCAAAAAAACATATAATGTAAGACGCCGGTCACTTATAAGTCAGACTTTATAAGTGACCGGGTTCTTTATAAAAAAACATCAGCCGGCATAAGCCGGCTGAAAGTCTATAAGGAGGTGGTCAGTCTGCGTTGTAATCACTCGGGCAGTCAAACCAGAGGTAAGCATAGTTATAAGCTAAGTCATTGCTGAATGTATATGTTCTGTTCTTGAAGTCGATGTCAGCTTCGAACAGGGGATAGGAATTGTTTCCATCGGAAGTGTATGTTACGACCACATGGCACGGAGCGTAATCGTTATCACCGTAGTGAACGTTCAGGATAAGAGTTTCGCCGTCGATATAAGGATCATTGAAACCTGTAGAACCCATATACTGATTTGATGTTGTGCCGTCGCAGTAAGTATCAGTGTGTTCTATCGCATAGGAAGTGTTTGCGTCGAATATACCGTTTTCAACGAGCCATCTCATGTCGATATTGATATTTGCATAATCATAATTATGAGGATGCTGTCTGTCGTATTCAGCCTGTGCTTCTTCCATAGTTGCCCACTGCTCATTCTGACGTATGCGGCCGTCTGTTTCAGCAGCATAGAAATTGAAATCGTTCACTTCTGCGAAGTTGTAGCTGTTGTAGGGGGCAAGGTATGAATTGAATTCATCGCGGCTGACGATATTGGAGTTGTGGTAGTAAACTTCCTTGGGAGAGTAGTTGCTGTCTCCGCTGTGAGCAGCAGCGTCTTCCAAGTCATAGGACTGATAGAAGGTTTCTGCCTTGAATGTATTGTCAGAATCCATAGTGATGTAGATACCGACTCCGCCGCTTTCCTTATCCCAGAGGTAAACGCATTTCTCGTCCAGGCTTACAGCCGGGATAGTTGTGCTTGTGATAATATTATCCTGTCCGTTTGCATCCTTGAAGCTTACATACTCAGAACCGTTGTAACTGTAGAGCAGAGTTCCGTAGTAAGCGTGTTCGCAGTTTATCATGAGTTCGGGAGTGCCGTCGCTGTTCATATCAATGAACTTGTAGTTGATATTTCCAGCCTGAATATCTGAATGAACGAACGCATCGAGAGCGCGCTGAGCAGCTGCTTCTGTACCGCTTCCGTTTACGGGGATAACATTGTCATCATTGTTTACTGAAGGAGATTCAGCAGTGATGCCGTTGTTATTGCCGGAAGAGGGAAGAGTAGTTCCGCCGGGAGTTGTGACTGTAACTGTGCGAGTAGTAGTCTTTGCAGTATTTGTGCCTGTTTCAGTGCTGTCAGAAGCGGTAGTAGTTTCTTCAGCATCGTCGCTTGTGGATGTTGTGGGTGAATTAAGAGTGATATCAGAATCTGTCACAGCGGGAAGGTCGTTATTTCTTTTGCCGAGAAGCAGAACGCTTCCGCCGATCAGCGCGAATGCTGCTGCACAGCTTATCGCAGTCATAACTGTCCTTTTGATGCGAGGCTTATTGTACTCCTCAACTGTCATTTCGAGAGTTTCTGAATCATTATTTGTGTATGGCAGAGGCTCACCAGCGGCAGCCTTTGCTTCTTCATACTTTCTTCTGCTCATTTCCAGCATTCTATTTCTGCTCCTTTTACTTATCATAGGGCTGTCTGCCCCCATTTCTTCGATTTTATCCAGTCCGGAATTTTCAAGGATATCAAATCCAATACGATTATCTCTCATATCTGTCCCTCCTTCAGATCTAATCCTTCAGCCGAAAGCAGCGCTTTCAGTTTCTTCAATGCTCTGCTGCACTTTACTCTGACAGTACCAGGAGACATTGAGAGTTTTTTTGCGATCTCGTTTGACTTCATGTCATAGTAGTATTTCTGGATTATCATCGTCGATTCCGGTTCACCGAGAGACTTGATGCACCTCAGCATGATATTCTGCAATTCAGTGCGTTCAGCCTGTTCTGTGAGAGAATTGTCGTCCGCAATATCTGTGTCCAGTTCTTCCAGTGGAGTGACCTTGCTTCTGGCAGATGACAACGAATGATACATATTGATAGCTTTATTCACAGCAACTGCTCCGATAAAGCCTTTCAGATCACCGTTCCTGTTCTTGCTGTTGTCGTATCCGAGGAATACAGCTGAGAAGATGTCACTGACACATTCTTCGATATCCTCCTGAGTGCCGCAGCTTCTCAGTTTGTTGTAAACTATTGAGTATACATATTTCAGGTATTCGTTAAACAGCGCATTCTGCGCAGCAACAGGCGATTCATCATATAGCCTGCGGTATTCGTTATCTGTCATAGGCTCACCTCTGTAACTTATTAGATCTACGGAACTAAGTCCGAAAGCATTTGAATATATTCGTATTAGCGCTTTCATAATACTTACTCAATGGATATCGAGAAAGTGTTACAGCATTTTTCAAAAAAACTTGAAAAAATAAAAAATAATTTCTTGACTTTAAAAAATAGGAGTGATATAATTAAATACAGGATGCAGATATAGTATAGCGGCTATTACTTCAGTTTCCCAAACTGAGGAGGCGGGTTCGACCCCCGTTATCTGCTCCACGCCGAGCTGGCGCGCGCGTTTCACGTTGGCGCTCGTGCCTCGCTCACTTTGCATATGAACGTCAGTAATCTATTATATAAAGCATATCCGGCAGAGCTTTCCGTTGATACGGAAGGCTCTTTTTTGCATGACGCACAAAAATACCGCAGTCGTTCAACAACTGCGGCATTTGACGCAATTCATATACCGGAAAAGATGATGTATCAGCCGATAGGTATTATCGGCAGTTCAATGGGTTCATCATTCGGCAGTTCAATGGGTTCATCATTGCGCGGCATTGTCTCCACAGGAACATCTGTTGTCTCCTGTACAGCAGAAGGGGCTGTAGTCTCCTCATTGCCTTGCGGTTTATCCAGCGGAGGCATAATGGGCGTATCATTATCTGATACAGACGGAGTCTCAGCAGGTTTAGCAGCATCAGTGACAGTTTCTTCAGCAGCTGAAGTAACTTCGGTATTGCTGGCTGATATTTTATAAGAAGTTGAAGTGCTGGTGCTGGTTGAGACCTGTTTATCGTCAGTGCCTTCTGTAGCAGCAGTTGTTTCAATCTTTTTATCAGCATCATCCGTATCTGTGCCGGAAACTGATCCTGTTTCAGAAGTATCAGCAGTTTCGGAAGAGACTGTTGTCTCAGCCGGTTCAGAAATGCCGGAAGAACTGCTGTCCTTTCCTCCGTTACAGCCTGTCAGCAGAAGGGATGACATTATAAGTATAGAAATTACTCTTTTCATATTAACTCCTGTTGTAAGTGCAGGCAGTCATGAAGACTGCCTTTGGATTATTTTGATATCATGATTGATTGTAAATTAATTTTACCACATCTGTCCGTCGTTGTCAAGTCCTGAATATAGAATCATTTATCCTGTGATGCAGGATCTTCACGGCTGTATTTTTTCAGCTTGCTGTACTGACTGAAGAAAAGCATGAGCAAGATCGGCAAAGCTGCGAAAAGCAGTACGAGCATACATATAATAATAGTATTTATCATAATAATATCGCCGCCTTCCATGAATCTTATGCCTAACAGATAGCATTGTTCCGTATTGTCCACGGTTTTCACCCTGTATGAAAGAAAAATCACTGCGCCGAGCAGGATGTACCAGATACCTGTGGCAATAAGCGGACGATCAATCTTCTTTTTATTATCCATTACATTGCACCTTATTATTTATAGTATAAAAACAAGGGCTGCTTTTTGAGCAGCCCATAAAGATCATTCTATAGTAACTTTCTTCATGATCTGAGGCTGAACTGGCTTGTCTCTGAAATCTGTAGCGGTTTCAGCGATCTCGTCTACAACGTCCATACCTTCGATAACTCTTCCGAAAGCAGCGTACTGACCATCAAGATGAGGAGAATCCTCGTGCATGATAAAGAACTGTGAACCAGCCGAGTCAGGATCCATAGCGCGTGCCATAGAAAGCACACCTCTCTCGTGTCTGAGGTCGTTCTTGATACCGTTAGCAGCAAATTCGCCTTTGATATGCCAGCCGGGACCGCCGGTGCCTGTACCGTTCGGACAGCCGCCCTGTATCATGAATCCGGGAATAACTCTGTGGAAGCAAAGGCCGTCATAGAATCCCTGCTTTACGAGCTTTTCAAAGTTTTCGCAGGATATGGGAGCAATATCGGGATAGAGCTCCAGCTTGATCTTTTTTCCGTTTTCCATTTCGATTACTACCATAGTAATACCTCCGTTAATTGATAGTTATATGCACCTCAGAGGGAACCTTATATTCCTCCTCGGTCGTTGCTTCATTTTTCTGTGCTTCCCGCTCAGCTTTGCGAGCCTGATAATCACCGATAAGAGAGTGAGCAGTAGTAGGTTCAGTCTCCTCTTCTATAGGTATGTAGCCAATTGTATTGCCTTCTTCGTCAGTAACATATTCCAAAGCCGGAAGCTCTGTGGGGACAGTTTCGGTTATTTCTTCAACAGCCGGCGGATCGTTCCTTCTGGAAGAAGTTGCGCGGTTATTGTTATTATTATTATTATTATTATCAGGAACAGATGCGGAAGTGGTGCTGGCGCCGTTTCCTTCCTTATTCGTATCGTTTATATCATCTGCACACGACTTTCCAGCCATAATGACCAGCAGAGCGGCAATGATGCTTATAGCGAGTGCAATTATCCTCTGATTACCCACAAGATCACCCTTTCAAAAAGCTTGTACTGTATATTATACATTTTTTTGATGCCGTTGTCAAGAGCGGCACAGCCTGTGTATCATGCAGTGATATCAGCAGATGAATCGCGAGTCTTTTCCTTTACTTTTTTGCTGCCGGCATAAACGAATTTTTCGGCACTGTATATCAGCAGAGGATTACCGTTTTCAGCATCCACGATCTGATAGAAATGCATGCCAACAGTATAGCTGTCAGACGTTTCCTTATCCGGTGAGAGATGCAGGCTTCCGTCAGAAAATTCGATAATAGTATTGCCATTCTCATCTTTGAACTTATCAGTGACGGAATAGTATTCAATGCGCCATTCGTCGTCTTTTCTTCCGATCTCATCAGAGATCATGCTGTCTGTTATTTCGTATCTGCCGTCTTCACGCTGAACGACGCTGTTTTTTGAGCTTTCTGAAAAATCGTGTGATGCTCCGTACCATATCAGGAATCCGCCGGCTGCGGCAAAGATAAGAGCGAATATTAAGCCTGCTGCAAAACCTGCACGGTTTGGTTTCAGTTCCTGATTATAGCGGACATCATATGGATCACTCGGATTGACATTCAGTTCTACGGTACTTCCGACGGGAGTTACCGGATCGTCCCATGTAGAGTTACCGTCAATAGCGGTGTATTTTTCTCCGTCGATATAGTATTCAAAAACAGCAGCACTTATGATATGGCTGATGTGGGAATCGCTGTTTGATTCAAGTGTTCGTATATAACCGATGCACTCGCCTTCGACTTTGTTGCCGTAATCCGGATCCTGCTTTTTCCTGTTGCTGAACTGGATTATTATCATGAGCAGTGCAGCAAGAGAAAATACAGAGCCCATAGCAAGCAAGATAACTTGCGTAACGCTGTAAAAATTGGAAAGAACAGGTCCGATAACACCTATAGCACCGACGCCTGATATCCACAATCCGTTCTGCCATGGTTTCAGACCGGTATTATTGGAATCGTATTCGCTTTCCTTGTTTGTGATTATAACGGAAAGACCGATAAGGAGCACAGCACCTCCGAATATCCCGATAGCTATCCGCGGATGTCCTGTGACAGCACTTATAACTATGCCGAACATAACAGATAAGCCAACGATCAACGGAATGATGCGTGATGCAGGGGAATTTGTTTTTCGTCTGCCGTCCTCATCGAATGCACTGAGATCAAAAGCATTCCTCAGTGTATCCATAGCCTGCTGAAACAGCTGCTTTCTGACCGCTTTTCTGTCGTCATAAGTAAGGATCTGCTTTGTACCGAAAACGTATTTCGGATTATCCGGATCAAATCTCATGGTATCCTCCTTCTGAAGCCTTGTCCGCATCAATAATGATGTCAGCTTCCTGTTTATCCGGTGCTTCGAACAGCCCGGCGAATTTTTCAGCCAGTCCCTTATCTATATAGTATGCCTTGGTTTTTCCGTCTGTCACATCTCTGTTTCGTTTTTCGATGCGCCTGTACCATTCTTCATCTGATATGCTGAGGTAGTGCAGTTCACATGAAATGCCGCGTGAACCGTAGAACTGTCTGGCATATTCTCTTTCTGATCTCTGCCAGAATCCCCAGTCAAGGACCACATTTATACCCTCGCTGATGATTTCAACCGACTTGTCATACAGATATCTTTCAGCCCGTTCAACATATTCATCGTGCTTATCTCCGGTATCCTGCCCAAAAAGAGCCAGTGTTATTTCATCGACAGAAAGTACGACAGCATTGTATTTTCTTCTGAGACATGCAGCATAAGTACTTTTTCCGCTGCATATCCTTCCGCACGTCATAAAAACCTTTGCCACGAGATCACCTCCATCCACATTATAGCATGAATACCGGAAAATAGCAACATAAAAAAACGGCAGATGCAGGAGCACCAGCCGTTTTATCAATAATTATGAACCTGTACCGCTGTATTTAAGTGCGCCTAACATCCAGAACTTATAGCTGAGCCAGAACAGGATGCAGCCAATAGCAGGGGAGAGCCACGAAAGAATCGGCAGTTCATCCGGTCTGAGTATCACCAGACTCGGGTAATAAGCTATGAAGGCTATCGGCATTACGAACGTGAAAACAAAGCGGAATACCGGACTGAAAATGGTGATCGGATATTTTGCGTAGTCCTTGAACTTGAATACCAGATCGAGCACATAGAATGAATTCTGTATCCAGAAACAAGTAGCAGCCGCAGCATTCTGAAGTGCTATCATTACAAGAGAAGCCGTTATGAGGAATACTATCATTTTCAGCAGCATGAGAGCTGTGAACGGCAGACCTATCTTGTTCCATGAGTAGATCAGTGTGCAAAGACCGAAAGCAAACTGTCCGAGTCCTTTGACATCGAATACTTCCGACTGATAATAGAAAAACAGATTTATCGGTCTGAAGCAGTATTTGATGAAATCACCGGAGTAAACATATATCCTTAAACTCCAGTTGTTGTCAAAGAAGCACTGAACGGGAGTCAGTGAGACCAGAGAGAAGCCGTACAGGAAGAGCATTTCGTGGTAGCTCCAGCCGTTGATGGAAGGAAAGTTCCTGAACATGATCCAGAAACTTACGAATCCGGCGACATTTGTGAGTATCATACCGATAGTGGATATGATGAAATCGGCACGGTAACTCATCTGGCTTTTGAATCCCTGAGCCAGTATTTTAAGGTATATCCTGAAATAAAAACGAAGTCCTTTTCTTTTCATAGTATCAGCCTCCGTTCACTGTGATCTGTCTGAGAGATACTTTCCAGAAGAGCCTGCTCAGTACAGTAAGAGCGACACACCAGAACAGCTGGAATCCGAGAGAGGCAGCGACCTCATTCAAAGGGGTATCTTCATTTATGAGTATCCTCAGCGGAATATCGTATATCGCAGCAAAGGGCATGTAGCTGACTATTTCGCGAAGCTTGTCCGGGAAGAAAGCCAGCGGGATAGTCGCACCTGAAAGCAGGGTAACCACGACCTGCTTCATGATATTTATGCCCCATATGGATTCGGTGAAAAGGCATATGGTACCCACAAAGAAATCAATGCTGTAATTTATAAGCACTGCCATAACAACAGCAGCCGCAAAGAACAGCAGATTGATCCCGAGATGTATCGCACCGTGTGTAACGATGCTGACAACGATGAATGTGGGAAGGAAGGTGGTGAAGAAATTCATCACGAAGCTGCCTGAGTAGGACCAGAAAAGGTATCTGCGATAGTCCATAGGCTTCAGCAGATCAAGCACGATCTTTCCTGACTGTATGCTCCTTCCGATCTCCCAAACAGCGTACATCTCCATGAAATTGAATAGAGCCGTAGCAAGTACAAGGTATATGAGCGTATCGGAGAATGTCATACCGTTCACGACATCCGTGCCGGCAGAAGCATAGATAGCTTTCCACAGGAAGTAAACTATTACAAGATACAGCAGATTGCCGAATATCATAACGATAGTTGCAAGACGGAACTGCAATGATTCGATCATACCTGCTCTTGTGAGGGAGAAGTATCTTTTGAGTTTCATTTCACTCCCTCCTCATATATCTTCTTTATGACCTCCTCTGTTGATATCTCTTCCAGCTGCATATCGCGTATGGGATGCTTGTTCTGTATCATGCCGAGAACGTCCATTACGCCGGACTTTGATTCATCGACGAGAACGGATATCCAGTCCTCATCATTGCTTATGGCGAGGTCGCTGAATTCACTGCGGAGCATGTCGGCGTTCTTTTCGATATTGCCGTCGATGCGTATTTTCAGTGTGCGGTATGAACCGAAGAAGTTTTTGAGGTGTTCGATATCATTATCATAGAGCATCTTGCCATTATCAATGATAACTATCCTGCGGCAGAGAGCGTCAACATCGCCCATATCGTGGGTAGTAAGTATAACAGTTGTATTTTTCTCTTTGTTCAATGCGTGTATGAGAGTGCGTATCTTTGATTTCATTGATACGTCAAGACCTATGGTAGGTTCATCGAGAAACACTATCTTAGGATCGTGAAGGAAAGCAGCGAGGATATCGCTCAGTGTGCGCTGTCCGAGTGACATCTGGCGGACAGGTTTATGCAGCAGCGGTTCGATATCGACAAGTGAAGCATAGAGCTTCATCATGCTGTCATAATTCTCGTCACTTATCTGGTAGATATCTTTAAGAAGCTTGAAAGATTCGATCAGCGGGAGAGCCCACCACAGCTGAGAACGCTGTCCGAAGACAACTCCTATCTCCTGTGCATTTCTGGTGCGGTTCTTGTAGGGGACATTGCCGCTTACAAGTATCTCACCTGATGTGGGTTCAAGTACGCCGGTCATCATTTTTATTGTTGTTGATTTTCCTGCACCGTTTGGTCCGAGATAACCTACTATCTCTCCCTGTTCGATGCTCATGCTGATGTTGTCGACAGCGCGGACGATCTTGTAGTCTCTTGAGAAAAGATCTCTGAGACTGCCTTTAAGACCTTCACGTCTGTTGAGCACTTTAAATTCTTTTACTGCGTTTCTGATCTCAATGATCGCTGACATTTTTTCACCCTTCTTTCATTTAGTATGAAAACAAATGATATCATCAATAAAGCTGTGACACAGGATCAGCAGAATTAATAATATTGTTTTATTATATACTTGTTTTCTTAAAAAGTCAACACGTTTCAGCACAGCTATATCACGAAAATCTTTGACAATACAGCACGGTGATATATGAATATACACAAATCAAGCACAATAGTGAAATAACTCCTTGATTGCTCCTTTCAGACATGCTATAATAGTAATGTCTGTGATATAAGCAGTGTGACACTGCCCCGCTGACCGCGGCAAAGTCCTGCGGTCTTTAATCACTTGCAATTACCGTGAAAGCAGGAGATCAATATGATATATACAGTCACATTCAACCCCGCAGTTGATTATGTGGTGAACACCGGAGAGATGAAGCTGGGAAGCGTGAACCGTTCATCCTCTGAGAAGATATTTTTCGGAGGCAAGGGTATAAACGTATCCGCAGTACTTGCCGAACTCGGAGTCCCTTCCAAAGCACTCGGATTCACAGCCGGATTCACAGGTGAAGCCATTGAAAACGGCGTCCGTGAAATGGGGATAGATTCAGATTTCATAAGGCTGCCTCATGGCAATTCGCGAATAAATGTGAAGATAAGAGCAAAGGAAGAGACTGAACTCAACGGACAGGGACCTGACATCGACAAAGCCTCACTTGAAAAGCTTTTTGATAAGATAAGCGGTATTTCAGACGGAGATACGATAATACTTGCCGGCAGCATACCGTCAAGTCTTCCTTCCGATATATACGAGCGTATACTTGCGCTGCTTTCCGGAAAGGATGTGCGCACCATAGTTGATGCGACAGGTGCTTTGCTGCTGAATGTACTGAAGTATCATCCGTTCCTGATAAAGCCCAACGATAAGGAACTGGGCGAGATGTTCGGCATAACCATAAACAGTGATAACGACATAATCAGGTACGCCTCTGAACTCCGAAGGATGGGAGCGAAAAACGTACTTGTATCCATGGCGGAAAAAGGGGCGATGCTCTTTGATGAGAACGGCAATACCCACAGATGCGGAGTATGCAGAGGAACAGTCCGCAATTCAGTAGGAGCAGGGGATTCGATGCTTGCCGGATTTGCAGCCGGCGCAGTTTCCGGAGACTTTGGCTATGCGCTGAAACTCGGAACAGCATGCGGAGGCGCGACAGCGTTCTCTGAGGGACTTGCATCTGCACAGCTTATAAATGAGCTGCTCGGTCAGCTCTGATATATACAGCAAAAAACGGACGCTTTCCGCAAAGCGTCCGTTTTTATGTCAGGTCATTATTTAGCTGCGAGCAGTTTTCTGATAGATACCATGTCGAAGATATCCAGTATACCGTCCTCGTCCAGATCAGCAGCATTGCTGTCGATGAGTGAGGTCCTTCTGAGAAGATAATCCTGAAGCATCACCACATCTGCCACGCCGAATTCGCCGTCAGCATTAACGTCCCCGCGTATCTTTTCGGGAAGTATCTCTTTCCATGCAGGTTCAAAAGTGAACTTCTGACCGTCACCGCCCCAGAATTCCCACTGGCAGATATTAGCGCCGTCATCCTTGCTGATCTCATAGACATCCGCGCAGCGGGTGCCGTTTGATACAACGCTGAGAATGGAGTAAGTGCCGTCCTTGTTGCACTGGATGCTGAACTTCTGAGAATCGTTTCCGGTATAAGCTGAGAGGGACATATTTGCGCCGTCGTCGGCTGAGCCGTTTTCAACCGTGAGAGCGTTCCCGTCAGTAGTCCTGAACGTATAGGTACCGTCATCAAGAGCGGTGACATCCCAGTTCTGCATGCTGCTCTGAACAGCATTGCCGTTCTTGGAAGTGAGATACAGACCGCTGTTGATATTTCTTATAGTATACTTTCCGGATGTTACCTTTGGATGTACGGGTTCGATCTTCCATAGCTGGCAGTCATATTCATGATAAGCGAACTGATTGATATTTCCGCCGTTCTCCTTGGACCATTCGAATACATCCAGTCCGCCGTTACCGCCTGAGCATTTGGAAACAATGCCGTAGTAAGAGCCGCTTTTGACGAGCTTGAAGAGCTGATTATCTGAACCGGTGTATTCAGCCAGTTCAACGTTGATGCCGTCATTCGCAGAATCCTCAGCCACAGCCACGCACTTGGATTCATCTCCGACAGGGGAGATACGGAAGTACTGGTCATCAACTGAAGTCAGACGCCACTGCTGAGCCCATGACTTGTTGAAATCCCACTGCTGGATATTTGTGCCTGTATCGAGTTTGCCTTCCGGCAGGTCAAGTGACAGCGAACTGTTCTTGTTGGTGATAAAGTAGTTCACACCGCTCAGAAGATCCGTGCCGCTGAGTTTCAGTGAAGCACTGCCTGACTTTACCGTATCAGGAGCCATTACCAGCTGAGCGTCCGGATTTGTGAGATCCGCAATACCGACGCGCTCAGTGCCGCTGAAAGCACTTGTCTTAGCACCCCAGACAGTCTGGTTATTGCTGCCCACAGCGGTGAACGACATCACTTTGACACCTTTTTCATTCTCAGCCGCAACAAAGCAGCCTTCATAATTCTGTCCGCCGATCTTCAGAGAAGCAGCTGCACTGTCCGGAGCTTCTTCCCATGTGCCTGTGACTGCACCGGAGATAGTGTGGTCGGCGTTCAGTGTGATATTCTGATAGCTGATGATATTTCCGTCGGTAGCATTGCCGTGATTTATGAATTCATACTGACCGGCAATGTCGGATTCATCGTATCCGCTTTCCGAGAAATGGTCGCCGCCGTACTCAAACGGTGTAACTACCGGCCATGCGTCGGAATTGAAATACATCTCATGGACGCGGACTTCGTGGTATTCAGAGCCGTCGTCGAAACGTGCGTGGTAGAAGAGGTACCATTTCCCGTCGTCATCACGCAGGACCGAATTGTGACCGCAAGCCATATAAGCCCTGTCAAGACTGCTGAATTTGTAATTGCCCATTACTTTCAGACCGATAGTATCGAGGTTAGTGCCGGAAGCAAGAACAGCCTGTCTGCCGGCAGCATCTGTAAACGGACCTGTCGGGCTTGTTGAGCGGAATACGCGCATATTGTATCCGCCGTTTGAGAACAGACCGCCGTAAGTAACCCAGAGGTAGTAGTAGCCGGTCTCGGGATTGTACTCAATGAAAGGACCTTCACCGGATTTGCCGTAACCGCCGGATATTTTTGTGCCGAAATAGCTGTCGATCATTCTGCCGTCGGACGTTGTGCCGGTCTTGGGGTGTATACATTTACCGGTAGCCGGATCTATCTCCAGCGAGAATATACCGCCGGACCATGAGCCGTAGCACATATACATCTTGCCGTCAGTGCCGTAGTATATAGTCGGATCAATGGCGTTTGGGAAGAGCTGGTTGTTGTAGTTATTGCCGCTGAACCAGCTGTTGTTCATGGTGACTTCGCCGGAACTGATGAGTTCATCAATATTGGTGGAAGTATACTTCTTGTTCACATTCTTTGTGGAACTGGTAGCATACTGGTCATTCTTCGTGAATCCGGAGTATATGAGGGTATCTCCGAATGTATACGGACCTTCGATATTCTTAGCGGTAGCAAAGCAGATCACCGATCTGATATAAGTAGAAGAGGTGCAGAAATACATGACGTAAGCACCTTTTGAGCCGTCACTGTTCACAAAATCCGGATTCCAGATAACATCCGGAGCCCACACAGAGAATCCGCCTTCGCAGTCCTCCAGATCTTCACCGCACCAATCGAAAGCTTTTTTGAGATTCTGTGAGAGGTTGCCGAATTCCACATTGTTCGTCTTGGCATAGCCGTTTGCGAAAGTCCTCCAGTTCTGAAGGTCAGTGGTCTTGGCAGCATCAATATGCGAACCGAATACATAATAAGTATTTCCGTCCTTGATGATAGAGGGATCGTGGACAGAGACGCGGGATTTGTTAGCAGCAGCGTCAGAGGGTATCAGCGAATCACACAGAACGCCGGAAGCACTGAACATGAATATGCCGGCAAGAGCAGCTGCGGCTGCTTTTTTGAGAGAGGGTTTCAACATTTATAAACTCCTTTCACTTTATAATAATTGTATCGTACCGCTATTTTAACATTTTTCGCAAACGCTGTCAATGATAATTTGTATTATTGATATGAATTATTGTCTTTTCAAAAAGTAAAGCGGTACGGAGAAATACCCGTACCGCCTACAGAGAAAGGTGTGTTATGCTAAAATATCGCTTACAGACTGTATCTGACCGTCAACGAGCTTGACGAGTTTTGTGCCGTAGCGGGCAGCTTCCTCAGAGTGAGTTACCTGCACGATAGTCTTATTGTACTTCTGATTGATCTCGCGGAAGAGTTCCATTATGCGGAGACCGGTCTTGGAATCGAGGTTTCCGATAGGTTCATCAAGGAAGATGATCTTTGGATCGAACACCAGTGCTCTTGCGATAGCAACTCTCTGCTGCTGACCTCCTGAAAGTTCTCTTGGAGTGAGCTTGCGCTTATCCTCCATGCCGATTATCTTCAGGCATTCATCGAGTCTGTCCTTGTGATCGGAAATGCTCTTGCCGGCGATCATCAGCGGGAGGCAGATATTGTCCTCAACATTGAGATTCGGCACAAGGTTGTAGAACTGGAAAACAAATCCTATATCCTCATTGCGCATCTTGCAGAGTTCCTTGTCATTGAGCTTGCTGAGGTCTGTGCCGTTTATGCAGACCGTACCTGACGACGGCATATCAAGTCCGCCGAGAAGGTAAAGGAGCGTAGATTTACCGCCTCCGGAAGGTCCCATTATGGAAACGAATTCGCCTTCTTCAACAGTAAGGTCTATATCCTTGAGGACATGAGCGATCTCCTTGCCGTTCTGGAAAGACCTGTTTACTTTTTTTACATCTATAACGTTCATATTAAATACCTCCGATTATCCCATATCATTCATATTTGAGTTCCTGTACTACATTGATCTTTTTGCTCTTCTTCATTGTGGAAAGTGAAGCGATGAAGATGACCAGAGCGAGAACTACAGAGTACTGAGGAACAGCAGCCCAGTCGAATGTGATCTCCATAGGCAGGTTGAGCTGTACGAGGAGCTTCGAGAAAAGTTTAGTAAGAAGCAGTGTGAAAGGAATCGAGATGACTATGCTCCAGATCACGCAGAACATATTCTCAGCCAGTACGAGTCTGCGGCGCTTTTTGCCGTTCATTCCGACAGAAGCCATGACAGCGAACTCTCTTCTTCTCTGCTGGAACGAGATAGCGATATTATTGAAAATACCTATAGAAGCAACTACCATAGCAAGGTAAGCGAATACTGAGAGCAGTTTGGTTATCATCTTGTTAGCCTCAACGTTGTCAGCCATAGCATCGTCGCGTGAAATGTATGTAGCACCGAGATCTGCGAGGAATCCCTTGAATTCAGCCTCAGCAGCGTCAGCATCGCCGTTTATCCTGAATATGATATTGCCGGCTTCCTTATAATTATAAACTCTCTTTATAGTCTCCTGCTTCATGATGATAACAGAGCCGTTGTTGTAGAGCTTGCCGTTGAAAGTACCGACAACCCGGAATGATTCCACCTTGTTGTCAACATTGATCTCAATGTTATCGCCCTTTTCCTTGCCGGTCACCTTTGATATGTAATCAGTTATCATTACCGCATTGTCATCTGATGCAGCGAGTTCCTGAACGTCATCCCAGTACTCATCGGACTTGAGTTTGAGGTACTTGTTGTAATCCGCATATTTTATCGGATCAACAGCTTCGATCATGATCGGAGTATCATCGACGGTACCCATTGCATCATAGATAGAGGCAAGAGAATCGTTGTTCACACAGTCGAGAGCAGCGAGTTTCTCCATAAGGATATCAGTAGTCGTTGGATCGCTGTTGTTGCCTATGATATTATATACATTGTAATCGAATGACATCTCTTCATAAGCCTTAGTAACCACGTCTGTCATGCTTGTGCCGACAGAAGCGATAGAGAGTATAGCAGAGAGTGATATCACCAGCAGAGTTATATTTCCTCTGAGAAGCTTCGAACTTTTTATATTGTTGAGTGCAAGGAAGATAGAAGTGTTCTTCCTGAATACCTTGCTGAGAGCACCTGATAAGACTTTCAGGAATTTTCTGAGCAGCATTATGATACCTATGAAAGCAGCAGCTACCAGCGGTACGCTTGCAGCCTCTGTCCATGTGCCCTTGCAAACAGCGCCTAATACGGCGATGGCAAGAAGGATCGCACCAATAACGAAGCGGACAGCACCTTTCTTGTGCTTGACCTCAAGTCTGTTGAGGATAACATCCTTTACAGGAAGCTTCTTAATGCTTCTGATCGGTATCCATGCGGAGACAACTGACATGAGCACTGCAAATACTATTCCGAGTACGATGAGTGAAGGCTTGACATGGAAGTCCATGTAAATGCCGTAATCAGAGAGCGGTGAAGCATATCTGTTCACGAAGTAGAGGATGACCTCACCGAGTACGATTCCGAATACAGCACCTATCACGGAATACAGTACACTTTCAGCCAGCAGTATCCTGCTGATCTTTTTCTTGGTAGCGCCCTGACTCATAAATGTGCCGATAACGGTCATTCTTTCAGTGATGATGAGCTTGAATGCACCGTAGATGATGATGCAGCAAATGATGCAGACTATAGAGAACATGATGTAAACAGTGCTCTGTGTAGACTGTACCATGGTTTTGTAATAGCTGAGATCTGTGATGCTTGCAGCTTTTACACGTTCGTTGACTTCATTGAAATCTTCCGCAGCCTTTACTGAATCGCTGCCTGTGATTCCTGCTCTGCCGTAATTGTAACGTCCTTCGGCACCGAGCAGTTCGTTCATGAATCCATACGGAACGACCATATCGAAGTTTGACTCAGTATCAGCATAGAAAGTGCCTTTAGGAGCACATATTCCCTTTACTGTGAAAGTGTGTTTTTCACCATTGATATTGATATCAATGGTGCTGCCGACTTCAAGATCACGCTCATCAGCAGTTCTTTCAGAGATTATGCAGTAAGCCTCAGATGAATTTTCCGGCATTTCACCTTCGATCATGTACTTATTGCAGTTCTCCTTGCCGCGGATAGTGATATAAGTGATCTTGTCGTCCTTGTTGATAACGCCCATGCTGTCAAGTTCGCCTTCAAAGTCACGGAGATCTGCGGAGTCAAAATCGTCTTCACTGAAGAACACGTCTTCGGTATTGGAATAAATAGCCACATCCTTACCGTCGGCAGTGTTTTTCAGAGTGTCTGTGTATCCGTCAAGAATGACGTCTACTGTTCCGGCACTGAATACCAGAAGTGCCGTGCTGACCATGATCGAAAATATCAGCAGGAAGAACCTGCCTTTCTTTTCAAGCATGCTTTTGATGATGTACTTTAAGAAAACCCTCAATCCTATTCCTCCTATAATTTAGTGCAAGTGCCTTTCTTGCTTTATTATAATAACACAACAATTATTAAGAAATCCTTAAGAAATGAAAACATATATGAAGTAATAATAACGACAAGAAAAGACGATAATGGTAATAATACTACAAAACCTGATGTTGCGGTTTGGTTTTAATGTGTTATAATAAATTGAAGCCGTTTATTATATATTGGTATCAATGCCTTGAATAAACGCAGGATCGGCAAATAACATCAGTAATAATATGAGGAGAATCAGTTGTCAGCAATGAATGGAGCAGTAATTACACTAAGTGACCAGATAATGATGCGGGAGGAGGGGGTTCGGAAAGAAGAATGCACGCCGGCAGACAAAAACACCGATACAAGATCAGCGTTTATTGAACGTATCCTTGTTGAATCGCGGGTACCCACATATCTTACCGGAAGGGCAATGCTTGCAGACGCAATAATGATGGCGATCAATGATGAAAGTACACACGGATATATCACTAAGGTGCTGTATCCGACAGTTGCGTTAATGCATGCCACGACATGCGGCGCAGTTGAGCGCAATATGCGCACTGCACTGAAAAGGGCGTGGGAAAGAGGCGGAAAGTATCTGCATGAAAGATTCAGTAAATGTCCCAATAACAGAAAATACATACTTGCGGCAGCAGAAGATGTAAAAGAAGCGCTCTGTTCAGAGAACAAATAATGTCCGGCATAACAAGTTTACTTCCATAAAAACGACCATATCAGACAAAGTTCGACATTATCGGTCATAATACAGATGAAAATCGTCAAAACCTCTTGTTCCGTTTCAGACAGAATATGTTATAATTTGTCTGTAATAAGAAACAGGAGGTATCATGATGTCAGAAAAGGTTGATGCAATAACAGTTCGGGCACTGCTTATGCTGGGGATATATCCGAACACAAAGGGATTCCGTTATCTGAGGCGGGCAGTGTCACTTTACATATCCGGCCGAGAAAGCCGTGCGCAGTCTTCTGCTCAGCTTTACAAAGAAGTTGCAAAGCCTTTTGAAACTACCGGCGGCGCTGTAGAACGTTCGATACGCCATGCCATACAATCCGGCTGGCACAGAAGGAACCGGAGATTTGCCGATATGGTGTTCTATGCACTGCTTCAGGGACAGAATGACGTCCCTTCAAATACGCTGTTCATATCAGCACTTGGTGAATATGTGGGAAGGGAAAGTGTTATAAGCAGTAAATAAACCTGTTCATCATGTTTGACTGACAGC
Organism: Ruminococcus flavefaciens; assembly: GCA_002373775.1. Classification (GTDB taxonomy): domain Bacteria; phylum Bacillota; class Clostridia; order Oscillospirales; family Ruminococcaceae; genus Ruminococcus; species Ruminococcus flavefaciens_M. Next base: position 92,337 of record DFJW01000018.1, read on the forward strand.
GTTAAAAGTAGTATAATAGTATCGGAACAGGAGTGATACTATGTCAGAAGAACAGAGAGAACACATATCCATAACCGAACTCGGAGATCCGCGCAAGCCTCACGGACAGGCAGGCGAAGAGATGCTGAACGGCATGAATGAACGCCACTATCCTGTAACGGGCTGGGCATTGGGATTCTTCAGTTTCGGACAGAATGACCGTATACTTGATATCGGATGCGGAGGCGGAGAGACACTGCGCCGCATGGCAGAACTTGTACCGGAAGGCACACTGACAGGTGCAGACTATTCAGAAGTGTCCGTGCGGATGAGCAGAGAGCACAATCGTGAGGCAGTAGCTTCCGGAAGGATGCAGATAGTTGAAGCCTCCGTATCAGACATGCCCTTTGCCGATAACAGCTTTGATAAGATCATCACAGTTGAGAGCTTTTATTTCTGGGGAGATCCTGAGAATGATCTTAGGGAAGTATACCGTGTTCTTGCGCCGGGAGGAACTTTCCTCATCGTAGCAGACATCCACGGAGGAGCAGAGCTGGATGAAGATGACCTGAAAAGCATTGAAAAATACAGGCTTTTTAATCCCACACCGGAGCAGTTCAGCGCACTGCTTGAAAATGCCGGATTCTCAGATGTGGCAGTCCACACAAAAGAAGGGACGAAGTGGGTGTGTGCTGAAGGACACAAGTGACAGCCGGAGCCTCTTTGTCAGCTGAAAGGAACACTTCCGACGATGATATTCTCTGCGATCAGGAATTCAAAATCAGCTTCTGTATCGAAAGAATACAGAGGCAGTGAAGAGGTGAGTGAGACGTGGATCACCGCAGTTATCCTGTGGCGTGTCTGATTCATCCCGGCAGAATCGAAACTGCTGACGAGTTTTACCGAAGCTTCACGGGCAGGGCATACCCGTATCTTCAGCCGCGGACCTTTCCCGGCGAGCATGTACGAGTCGGTAAGCGAACCTATGGGGATATAAGAAGGCGAGGACATCCCGTTTTCAAGCTGATTGTTTATCAGGCGAGTAAGATCGGACTGTACACGGTTTATTCCGGATGGCAGGGTTTCAACAGATGAAGCCCTGCCATTTTCGTCGTAGAGGATCGCAGCGAAGTCATCATATGTACATTGGCTGCCGTCAATATAGGCGGCAACCGTATCTGCAATGATCTCGTTGGTGGTCTGCATTGCGAAGTGTTCAGCCTGCATACGGGCAACAGGGCGGAGAGCACGGTCGGTCTGCCGTATGACTGCCGCTGCTGTTATCATGAGTATTGCAAGGATGATACAGCCTGCCCGGTGTTTTGAACTATGTCTCCGCAGTCGTATCTTCCTCAGGAGTTGAGGACAGCTTCGTCGAGATCGTCGCATCCATCAGAATTGCTGAGAGAAATGGGCGAGAATTCCTCTTCCGGGAATTTCAGCTTGTCGAACACTTCGCACGGAGAATCTGACTCAGTGCAGCATTCTTTCCGCGGTATAGTGTAGTCATAAGTAGGAACGAGCAGCGTCACCGGTCTGGTAAGTTCGACTACCGAGAACAGACCGAGAGTCACACTTATGCCGCGCTGTCTTGCGTCACCGTCACTTCCTCCGTCGCCTCCGGTTATCCTTGTTTCAAGGACGATAGGTTCAAGGACCGATACACTGGCGGTAGGGAGATTTATCATACCGCACTGATTATCAGCAGCCGGAGAAACGCAGTTGTCATCATTGCTTGAGAACATCCTTACCGATGATTCGCTTCCGTAGAGGATGCAGTTCTTGGATGCGTAGCAGGTGCCGGTAAAAGTGACCGGAGCTGTGCGTGCATTTTCGTACCCGAGGATCTCAAGACTGAAAGTAAATGTAAGGTCAATGGAATAGAAGCCCTTATTGAACGGCACAGGTTCGACATTCACGCAGACGTTTTCAACTGTAGCCGCACGGCTCCTTACTATGTTTATTCCCGGTGGGAGCTCACCGTCAGTTATGGTGACACGGAGATCGGTGAGGCAGTCTTTATCGCTGCAGCTGTCGAAAACCCGGTCTGCCCTGACCGGAACTCCGTCCTGCCGTGAGTTGATGTTATAATCGCTCATTGTGAACCTCCTTGGATAGAGTATATATCGAATGCATTTCTGCATTTCAATGACATTATATTCAGCCGCGGCGAAATATGTTACAGATATCGGCTGTACTATAGACAAATCGCGAAGTATATGTTAAAATAACAGTATACTATCGTGGATGTGATACTATGAAAAGGATAACACTTGGCATTACAGCGCATGTGGATTCGGGAAAGACCACACTTGCAGAGGCGATGCTTTTCAAGACCGGCAGCATACGCCGTCTCGGCCGTGTGGACAACGGAAACTCAGCGCTTGATACAGATGAGATAGAACGCGGAAGAGGTATAACCATATTCGCACATCAGGCAGAGTTCAGGACAGGCGATACCTGCATATCGCTTCTGGACACCCCGGGACATGTGGATTTTTCAGCGGAGACTGAGAGAACGATGCGTGTTCTGGATTATGCGGTTTTGGTCATAAGCGGTACTGACGGCGTACAGGGACACACTTCAACACTGTGGAAACTTCTGAGAAGATACGAGATACCGGTATTCATATTTGTCAATAAAATGGACCTTGTCGGTGCAGACAGGGGAGCGGTGCTGAATGATCTGAGAAAGAGGCTTTCACCGGATATAGCAGATTTTTCCGGCAGTGACGAAGAGATAGCGGAATCGGCGGCGATGTGTTCGGAAGAACTAATGGAGAAATACATTTCAGAAGGCAGCATACCGGATGAGGATGTGATAAAGGCGATATCTGCAAGACGGCTTTTCCCGTGTTGTTTCGGCTCTGCACTGAAGACCGAAGGCGTTGACAGTTTTCTTTCGGTGCTTGACCGCTTTACGGAAGAACCTGAGCGAAGCGGGAATTTCGGAGTGCGTGTATATAAAATATCCTATGATCCTAAGGGCAGCCGTCTCACTCATCTTAAAGTAGTAGGCGGAACTCTGAAAATGCGGACCGAGCTGAGCTATACTGACAGCAGCGGCAGTGAAGTGACAGGAAAAGTCAGTTCCATACGCTTTTATTCCGGTGACAAATTCAGGAATGCTGAAACTGCCGAAGCCGGAGAGGTATGTGCAGTCACCGGACTTCCGGGAACTTATGCCGGACAGGGGATAGGCGATATCAGAAATTCGGACCGGGCAGTGCTGGAACCGGTAATGACTTACCGTATCCACCTGCCTGATGAAGTCAGTCCATACGATGCGCTCGGGGATATGCGCCGTCTGGAGGACGAAGATCCTCAGCTGCATATACTCTGGAACGAACAGCTCCGGGAGATACAGATACAGCTTATGGGTGCAGTGCAGCTGGAAGTACTGACAGAGCGCGTCCGGCAGCGGTTCGGTTACAAAGTCAGCTTTGAGAACGGAGCAGTGACTTACCGCGAGACTATAAGCAGCCCGGCAGAAGGCGTCGGACATTATGAGCCTCTCCGCCACTACGCAGAAGTACATCTGCTGCTTGAACCATTAGAGCGCGGCAGCGGACTGAAGTTCGAAGCAGACTGTTCCGAAGATCAGCTTGACAGGAACTGGCAGCGGCTTATACTCACACATCTTGAAGAAAAAACACATATCGGTGTTCTTACAGGTTCACCGATAACAGATATGAAGATAACCCTTAGGTCGGGCAAGGCACATCTGAAACACACCGAGGGCGGCGATTTTCGTCAGGCTACATACCGTGCTGTCCGTCAGGGACTGAGAAGTGCGCCGAGTGTCCTTCTTGAACCATATTATGACTATGTACTTGAGCTCCCGGCGGAATGTGTGGGACGTGCAATAGCCGATCTTCAGCACATGTCAGCAGATTTCAACTCGCCTGAGACGCTTGGTGAAATGGCAGTTATAACCGGCAGCGGACCGGTATCTGAACTCAACGGATATCAGAGAGAGGTGATAGGCTATACCAGAGGACGGGGACATTTCACATGCACTGTCGGAGGCTACAGGGAGTGTCACAATGCAGAAGAGGTGATAGCGGCATACGGATATGACTGTGACAGTGACGTTGAAAACAGTGCAGATTCCGTATTCTGTTCACACGGAGCAGGATTTATAGTCAAGTGGGACAAAGTGCCTGAGCATATGCACCTTCCGTCGTGCCTTGCGCCTGAGCAGGATGACAGTGACGACGTGCGCATGAAAAGAGCGGCAAGGTACGTTGCGAGTGCGGTGTCGGATGAAGAACTCATGGAGATTTTCGAGCGCACATACGGCAAGATAAACCGTGATCCGCGAAGAGCTTTTAAAAAGACCAAGGCAGTCACTTTTGAAAGCAAGCAGGTCAGCCTTCCGGATTATGAAGGTCCGGATTATCTGCTTGTGGACGGATACAATATAATATTTGCATGGGATGACCTGAAAAGCATAGCAGAGGAGAATCTGGATGCTGCGCGGGCTGAACTCATCAACCGTATGTGCAGCTATCAGGGATATGCCGGCTGTGAACTGATACTTGTATTTGACGCATACCGTGTAAAGGGAAAACACCGTGAAGTCGAGAAGTACTATAATATAAGCATAGTCTATACCAAGGAATCCGAGACGGCTGATTCCTATATTGAGAGAGTCACTCATGAACTATCAAAGAAGCATCGCGTGAGAGTAGCAACATCAGACGGACTTGAGCAGATGATAATCCTCGGAAACGGTGCAATGAGGATCTCAGCGGCTGAATTCCGCAAGCGATATGATGATGCAGCAGCTGCAATACGCGAATATATCGGGAATATGAAGTAATGAAAATAGTAATAGCAATAGATTCATTCAAAGGCAGTCTCACCTCGATAGAGGCAGGAAATGCCGCAGCAGAGGGGATACGGCGTGTATTCCCGGAGGCTGATATAATAGTAAGACCTGTAGCCGACGGAGGAGAAGGCACAGTCGAAGCGCTTATCAGCGGACTTGGCGGACAGATGACAGAAGCAGAGGTGAAAGATCCGCTGAGCAGACGTATCACCGCGCAGTACGGCATACTTCCGGACAATACGGCAGTCATAGAAATGGCATCAGCCTCAGGTCTCACACTTTTGTCGGAGTCAGAGCGCGATCCGCTTATCACAACGACATACGGCACAGGTGAACTGATACTTGATGCAGTAAGACACGGCTGCCGGAGGATAATTATTGGCATAGGCGGAAGCGCGACGAATGACGGCGGAGCAGGCTGTCTACAGGCGCTTGGTTTCGGAATGCTCGACAAGGATGGCAGGCAGATAGGGTACGGCGTAAAAGAGCTTTCCCGGCTTGCTTATATAACCGATGAAGGTGTCATGCCCGAAATAAGGGAATGCAGTTTCTATGCTGCATGTGATGTTACGAATCCGCTTTGCGGCGAGAATGGATGCAGTGCAGTATTTGCACCTCAGAAAGGTGCATCACCTGAAAGCATAGAGTATATGGACGCTTGTCTCAGGCATTATGCGGAACTTACAGCTTCATATTGTCCGTCTGCATCACCCGATACAGCAGGTGCCGGTGCAGCTGGCGGACTTGGATTTGCGCTGATGTATTATCTCAACGCCGGATTTAAAGCAGGAGCGGAACTTATAATGCAGACTACAGGGCTTGAAGAGATGATAAAGGAGGCTGACATAGTTGTCACCGGCGAGGGATGCCTTGACGGTCAGACTGCAATGGGCAAGACTCCGGCAGCCATAGCAGGACTTGCAAAGAAGTACGGCAAACCGGTAATAGCCTTCAGCGGAGCAGTCCATGACGGTGCAGAGTTATGCTGCCGGCATGGCATAGACGCATTCTTCCCTGTGCTGAGACGCATCTCCACACTTGAAGAAGCCATGGAAAGTTCAAATGCACACAGAAATCTTTCAAGTACGGCAGAACAGGTATTCAGGCTCATAAGGACATTTTCAGTCTGACAGTACGTTTGGATACATCATTCATAATCATATCATTCTCTATTGACAATCCACAAATTATGTGGTAAAATGGTGCTAAACAAAAGGCGTATTCCACAAAAGCAAATATTGGTAAAAAGGAGGTTTTTCTATGAAGATCAAAAGAATAATAGCGGCGGCGTTATCGCTGTGCATGGTGGGCGGAGCGCTTACGTTCAATGCACCGGCAGTCAGTGACTATTCCATTACAGCGGATGCTGCCGGCGAGTGCTACACCTTCAACAGCACATCAGGTCAACTTACGCTGAAAGGCAATGTGGTGCTTGAAGAAATAATAAGCTTTGACGAGAAAGAGAAGGTCAAAAGCATAAAGGCGGCGAAAGGGACTATTTTGCCTGAAAATTGCAAATACTTGTTCGGTTATTTCAGCCAATGCATTTCAATAGACCTGTCCAACGCAGATACAAGCAATGTTACTAATATGTCGTTTATGTTCAATGCCTGTTATAATTTGACATCACTTGATCTAAGCGGCTTTGATACAAGCAATGTGACGAATATGGGGTGGATGTTCCAGGGATGTAATAATCTGACATCACTTGATCTGAGCAGCTTCGATACAAGCAATGTTACGAATATGGCGGGTATGTTCATTGAATGCGAAACCCTTACAGCACTTGATTTAAGCTGTTTCAATACAAGTAATGTCACATATATGGATGGAATGTTCGGTAGTTGTGCGTCTGTTACATCACTTGATCTTAGTAGTTTTGATACAAGTTCTGTGAGTATTATGAGCTTTATGTTCGGTGGTTGTGAATCTCTTGCGTCGCTTGATCTAAGTAGCTTTGATACAAGCAGTGTGAAAAATATGGAAAAAATATTCGATGGATGTCGGAATCTATTGAAATTAACTCTTGGAAATGATTTCGGCGATATTGTCAAGGATTATTGTTTGCCAAACGGAAACGGCTGGGTATATGCAAGTGCCCCCTCAACTGTCATCAGCGGCAGTGCAGAATTTGCCGAATTTAAGAATACAGGCGGCACTTACGTCCAGTATGGCATTGATAAAAAAGGCGATGTCAACTGTGACGGAGAGGTAACAATAGCTGATGCTGTTCTGCTGCAAAAATGGCTGCTTGCTGTTCCGGATACTCAGCTCTCTTACTGGCAGAATGCCGACCTGTGCAAAGATGACAAGCTCGATGTTCTTGACCTTTGCTTTATGAGAAGAATGCTGATAAACAAATGACAGCGTCCACTGCACAGGTGCGTGTCATAAATAAAACTGTACTGTAAGGGACAGGTAACGGCTCTGAATGAAAGATCAGAGCCGTTTATTTTATCTGGCAGATCTTCCAGCGATCATCACCGAGTGCGTTTCAGTCTGCCAGAGTGGATAAAAAAGAGCGGAACTATCGTTTTGATAAAAGGGCAAAAAAATGGCGGCGCATAAAGCACCGCAGGAATTATCTGATGTCCCATTGAAAAAATACAAACCCGATCCTTCTTGTGCAGAAAGAAGGATATAATTACTTGTTGTTGAGCGAACGTCTCATCAGTACCATATCGAATATGTCAAGACGCTCGTCAGCATAAAGATCAGCAGCTTTCCAGTCAGCCAGAGTATTGATCTTCCCCAAGAGGTAATTTTGCAGCGTGACTGCGTCTGCAATGCTGAAATCACCGTCACCGTTTACATCACCGGCAACGGTATCCGGAATAACTTCACCGCCGAATACCGGCTCATCCATAGTACCGCCGTCGATCTCAAATTCAGCTTTGAGTTTTGAGGTGTCAGTTTCGAGGATATAGTCACCTGACGGGATATAGGAGAGGGAAGCGTTAGTATCAAAATCCGGGAACTTGTTATTGTTTGAGACAGCCTGAGTTTTTGAAGTTACAACAGTACCCGTTGTCTCATGTTCGCAGTTTACAAAAGAGTCATTGAAACTCTTGATAGCGCCGCCTGATTTTATAACTGTGCAGTCATCGCAGTTCTCAAAGAGGTTGTACTCCGAGAAGAAGTATGAATTAGCACGGGAATCCTGACCAACATCGGTCTGGTGCTCATAGATGTTGTTATAGAGGTGGATATTTGCCTGTCTTGCCATAGGACCTCTTGCGGCACAATCCTTCCAGTAGTTGTTGTGGAAGCTTATATTGTACTGGAGATTGCTGTCATTAGCACCCACAAGATTGGTCTTGTGATATCCTTCGTAGTAGTTATAGCTGTTTGTGAAATACTGACCGCGCTTGAAATCGCAGGCGCCGTCGCCCTGTTTTTTATCGGATTCAGCCGGCTTTTCGATATTCGGAACATAGAATTCATTATTGTGTATCCAGCATCTCTCGACGGAAGCAGTTACTACGCCGTTTACCTGTACACCTTCCATGCCGATAGCATCTTCCGGAACATTTCTGAATGCGATATTTCTGACCTCAAAGCTCTTGCCGAATTCCGGCGCAGATTCCTCACAGATGAAATGAAGTCCCCAGCCGTTGATGCAGGCATCAGAGCCGATTCCTTCGATAGTGATGTCCTTGCCTGATCTCATTCTCGCCATAAATCCGTTGTCGCCTTTGAGACCGCCGAAATCCGTAGTATTGTAGGCGGTAAGACCATAGGGTGCAGTTACATTGCCGACGATGCGGATAACGAGAGGAGTGCCGTCCTCTGCAAGTTTCCTGATGATACCGCTGTTGGTATTCACGACAGTGCTGCCTCCGGAAGTTTTTCCGTCGCCCATATCCTGACCGGCGGAGTTTAGGATATTGCCTATGCCTGTTACAGTAGTACCATCCTTAGAAGTAACGGAGATAGTGTCCTTGTTCTCGTCTGTAACGTAGATTATCTTAGCACCCGGCTTCAATTCACCGCTGTCAGTATAAGCACCGACACCGTCAGCGTAATTGAAATGAGCGTAGCCGGAACGATCCTGAGCGGTTACCGCGATATTACCGGCATTGACATTTCCCTTTGACGTAGTGAGGGTAACTGAGTAAGTTCCAGCCTTTAAGCCGGGAATATCCACCCTTACGCCATTGCTTGTGTCTCTTACAAGGTACTCAAGGTCATAAGCAGATAGAGTTCCCGTTGAAGGTCCGGTGTAGGAGACACCTGTGACATCTGAATGACTGATGCCTGATACAACGAGGTACAGCATCTCATTCCAGCCGCCTTTGCTTTCGAGCTTTATGACGCTGGTATCTGCACTGAGAGCAGAAGCCGTTATCGAATTATCAGTCATGCCAATGATCTGAGTACACTGATTTCCGGCTGTCAGTGCGGCGATCAGAAACGCAGCAGCTGTAATTGCGGTCCTCCTTTTTCCTGTGATGTGTTTCTTCATAATAATTCCCCTTTGTTGATCCCTTGCGGATCCAGAATTTACAGCTATAATTTTACAGCACATCAATGCTGTATTCAATGACACATAATGCTTAATAACTGATATATCATACTTTATTCTTTAGTATGTAAGCATAATATTTCATATTATGATAGGAGAATCAATATTATCTACCAAAGGTGCAATAAAAAGCGCTCCCGTAGAAAAGGGAGCGCTTACAGTACAGATATTAATACAAGTCAGATCTTGCTTATCGGATGCCGGATAACAGTTTTCCATTTTTCCGGCGGAGTTTTTCTTGGATCGGAGAGGTATATCTCGTGGTGCAGACGTTCACCGTCCATGTCATTCTTATAGCCGTTCCCGGAGATGAAGTCGTCCATTATCTTCACAGTCGCAGGTTCATCGTCATAAGCACCGCTGTGCATGATCTGAACGCACAGACCTTCATTTATTGTCAGAAATTCAGCAGCCGAGCAGTCTATTTTTTTCTTTCTTGAAGCAGTATCTACAGCCCATTGAAAGTCCTTGACTGTGACGAAATCCGGAAGTCTGATAACTGAGATCCATTTCAGCTGAGATTTGTCCGCATAATCAAAAACGCCGCCGTTATCAGTCTGCCAGAAGCCTTCCAGCGGAGGTACGACGTACTCAAAAAAGCCGTCGATCTTATAGTCAGTCTTATAGCTCATTTTCAGCGTATAAGCCACCGCGTACAGAACTTCGATCGCCTTTTTGTATTCGCCGCCTTCATCGTTCGGATCACCCTTCCCGCGGACAGCGATGTAGTTCACAGGCGGCATATCTACGATCTGCGGCTTGTTCTTGGGCATGTAGTATTCCTTGAATTCTTTTTTGAAATCAAACGCCATAGCAGCCTCCGTTTCTATACTGAAAAAATTATTCCATAGTCCATTTTATCCCTTTTGCAATACGCATTTCGGGTTCGTTGAAGTGTCCGCCCTCGTTCCATTCAAGGATGTGACGAGACACATTTTTATCATCGCACACAAGCTCATACTGTCTGCGGGTGCAGTCTCCCACAGTTGCCATAATGCGGTCTCGTGCTTTTTCCTCTTTGTTACCGAGACTGAGATAAACGTAACTGTTATCCGGTGCAGTGTGGCTTTCTGCATAGCTTATCCAGCCGCCGAACCACAGTGAGCCTGAACAGCAGATGACCGCGCTGAATGCCTGAGTTTCATAGAACGTCCACAGGCTGAAAAGCCCTGCGAGGGAGTAACCGCAGATGATGCGCTTTCCGGAAAGACCGTATTCCTTTTCACAATAGGGGATGCACTCATTCATCAGCCAGTCCAGAGTTCTTCTTCCGCCTCCGGAGAATTGATTCTTCTTATTGAGCGTGAATTCCCACGGCGAGAGATCAGAGTTCCAGTCCTTGTTTTCGAATATGATAAAGTTGCACTTCATATTCTCGCACATGGCGAGGACTTTCCGGACAGTTTCTGAACAGTCCGACATTTCGCCCCAGTACACAGCGGGAAGTTCAGCACCGTTCAGGATGATATGACACTTCCTGCCGCTGATATTGATCGTCATCATTTTTACGTTCCTCTTTTGCCTTTCTGATAAAATACATCAGATATTCAAAGTCATCGAACTCGTCATAATCGCCATTATAGTTACACGCTTAAAGCAACGAGTCTATAGCACTTTTATAATTCATTCTACCACTCTTACCGCTGGAAGTCAATCCCCGTATACCGGTCAATTCCTGATAAACTGTATCAGTTCCTTAATATTCGCTTTGTCAGAGAAATCAACGGGAACGTCATAAGCGGCAAGCATTCCCTTTTCATCCTCTGTGGGATCTTTCAGTTTCTGAAGGCGTATCTTCAGCATTTTCATGAGTATCTTATCACCTTTGGTCAGCTTGCTGAAATCAAAGCCTCCTCTGAGATAGAAATGACCGATTGATCCTTGCTGTTCTGCGGTCAGGACTTTGTCCCAGAAAGGCTTCATCTCATGTTCTCTTCCGGGATTTGAGCCGACTGCGAACAGAGCTATCTTTTTGCCTGAAAGTTTGTCCAGATTCTTAGTTATGAGCTTTACACCGTTGAAACCTCCGGTATACATCCCTCCGCCGTATATCACAGCGTCATAACCGAGGATATCTGAAAGTTCGGCATTCTCCTTGATATCGCAGTTCAGTTCTTCTGCTATCCACTGTGCATATCTCCGAGTGTAGCCAGATTTAGACTTATAAACAACAATAGTTTTCATATCATGATCTCCTTATGTCACGCATTATTTTCTTCTTTGAGTTCATTCAGTCTGTCGCATAGCTTGGCAAGTGCGGAACAGTAGGCAGTAGTTTCTTCATCTGTCAGGCACTCGAACAGCCTGAACACGAAACGCTGATCCTGACCGTCTTTTTTTGTGCGAAGATGTTCAGCAGCCTCCGTCTTGACGAGACGTATAGCGCGTTTGTCCTTCTGGTCAGGAACAACGTTCAGAAATCCTTTATCAATGAGCCGGTCTACTATCTGACGCATGCTCTGGTGGGTGACACCGGACATCTCCGCAATTTGCTTCAGAGTAGGCGGTTCCGGAAAAGCGTCTATCATAGTGATAGCCAGCCACTGCTTAGCGGTTATATCCTCAAATCCGCTGTCCATAATAGCCTGAAGCCTGTTAGCGCAGATAAAGATGTTGACATATGCTATGAGCCGCTGATCCATGTTATCAAAATCGTACATGAGAACCTCCTCAGAATTAAAAAGGCAGTATACTTCCTATAAATGCAGTATACTACCTTTTTTCACTTTTGTCAATAGTTGAACGTAATATTTTCTATTGACTTTTGCAGGAATATGGGGTATTATTTAAGTAACAAGATACAGTCTTATCCGTCTTCCGGAAATATATATTGTCCGGATTTTTGTGCAGTAATTTCAGGAGGTGAGCCTATTGTCTATATTTGATAATCATAAGAACAAGAGATCGTTCAACATCCCTATGAAAACGCTTGGCGGCGAGATATGCTGGGATACGATAAGAGAGAATAAGAATTACAGACTTCAGCAGCATCAGATCACAAGACACTGCCGCATCCTGACAAATGATAATGTACGAATTGCAAACGGTTCAGAAGAGAGCATGATCGCTGAATTTGAAAAACTTGACCAAAGAGAAAAAGCCGGACTTGGCATGAAGGCGACGTATGTAAACATCAAAGCACCGACACTTGGCGGTGAAGTGTGGTGGGATACGGTACTTAATAAAAGCGGCTATTCATTACAGTGTCATAAGATCGACAAGCATTGGAGGATACTTGACAGTAAGGACATTCGTATCGCACATGGAAAAGAACTGGAAATGCGGCAGATATTCTCAGACCTGACCACCGGGAAAAGTGATCCGGATTCAATAAAAAAACAAATTGGTAAGAAGCCGAGAGCGACATTAGGAGGGAAAGCATACTGGGAAGATAAACGTACAGAAGGCATATATCGTTTGCAGCAAAACATTCTTTTCAAAAACTGCCGTATACTTGATCCCAGAGATGTTTGTGTAGCATCTGGCAGGTATGAGATGATGGATCTCAAACTTGATGAACTGATAAAGATCAACAATACTATCAGGCTGCCGGAATTCGGAGACATAATAGGCGTATGCCGCGGATTTGCATACGATCATTACGGAGTTTATGAGAATGACGATTCCGTAATAGAATTTGCAGATACTGATGATGATATGGGGAATCCTATCATTCATAGGACGACTCTGAGCAAGTTTATCGGATCATCCAAGAAATGTTTTGTACTTGTTTTTCCGTCTTCATATGGTATACCGGGAAAACTGATGTTTTCACCTGATGTGCCGATCCATGAACGATCAAATGGAAGTATAGTACAAAACATAATTGCATTTGTAAAAAGCATAAACTTAGATGCCGAGAGATACCTTGATTATTGCGATGAAGCTCTGGATACATACGCACATTATCATCTCTATTCACCGGAAGAAACAGTACGCAGGGCAAAAAGCTGCATCGGAAAAACCAATTTCGGAAACGGCGACGGCGGATATGCACTGCACAGAAACAACTGCGAACATTTTGCTATCTGGTGCAAAACCGGACTGAGGCAGTCTTTACAGGCAGAGGGCGGGATTATGCGTAAATTCAGAGCAATGGATGTATTCGGTAATGAAGCATAACTCCCGGCAAAGATCATACCGAGACCGAAAAAGGAGATGTCACTGCTATGTATCATTGCAGGATGCTGACAGAAAGCGAGATAGCAGATACTTACAACAGGTATATGAGATACGACTTCCCAAAAGACGAGTTAAAGCCGCTTTCGCGGATATTGAGTTCTCTTGAAAAAGATGAGTATATCTGTTACGGCATATTCGAAGGGGATGAACTCTGTGGATACGCTTACTTTGTTTCCTTGACAGAAGACGGAAAGAAGTACTGCCTGCTTGATTATTTTGCCACAGTAAACGGACTCAGAGGGCAGGGGATAGGCACTGAATTCCTTAATATGCTCTACGATGAATTCAAAGGTGTTGAAGCGCTGCTCTGTGAAGCTGAGAGTACGAATACCGCTGTCAGAAGTGAAGCTGATATAAGGAGACGGCGTATAGCTTTCTATCTGCGCAACAGATTCATAGATACAGGTGTGACGGCATCTGTTTTCGGAGTGGAGTTTGTCATCCTGGAACTTGATCTGAATAAGGATCACTCCGGAGATGAGATCAGAAGTTATTACTCCCGATTATATAAGAGCTTTCTTCCCGAAAGGTTTTACAATAAGTTCGTCAAGATAAATTAAAAGCATATCACCTCAAGTCAGCAAATGCTGAAGAGGTGATATGCTTTAATTATTCTCATGTGAATAGTTTCACAGAAGGATACCGAACAGGATCACTTCCCTTGATAAAGGTGCCGGAGAAGCCCCTTGCAGCCTTCTTCAATATCGGAGAAAGCTGTGCCGAAATCGCGGCTGTACCACGGATCGGAAACATCGTCACCACGCCCTGCAAAGGTGAGAAGCTTGTATATCTTCCCGTCCTTGTCACTTCCGAAAATGCGGTTCATATTGCGGATATTGGCAGTGTCCATGCCGATAAAACAGTCGTACTTATCGTAGTCGGACTTTCTAAGCTGCACCGCTGTCTTTCCGGAACAGCCTATACCGTGCTTTGCAAGCTCGGACTTTGCAGGCGGATATACTGGATTGCCAAGTTCTTCGGTGCTGGTCGCACTTGAAGCTATATAGAATTCACCGGACAGTCCGCTGTCCGAGACCAGCTTCTTCATTATAAACTCTGCCATAGGTGATCTGCAAATATTACCATGACACACAAACATTATCCTTATCATAAAAACTCGACCTCTCCGTTTTCAAGGTGATATATTGCCCCCATCACCTTCAGACCGTACTCCAGCTCGTCCTTTTGTATCTGTAGGCTGTGCTCGATGATCTCACAGCTGTGCTTGACGTTGAGGCAGCATGCCTTGACTTCATCCTTTTCGTCACCGATAGCCTTCACGATCTCGTCGGTTATGAACTTGATATATCCGTCAGGTTCGTGATTCATAGCCGCATCCACAGCTCCGCAGTGGTCGTGACCGAGGACCACGATAAGTCCTGTGCCGAGATGTTCAGCGGCATATTCGATGCTTCCGAGCTGGTGTGAGTCGATAACATTGCCGGCAACTCTGATAACAAAAAGGTCTCCGATACCTGCTGAGAATATAAGCTCAGGAACTACTCTCGAATCCGAGCAAGTTATGATTATAGCATAAGGCTGCTGACCGTTCCGGCTGAATCTCAGCAGGTTCTCAGGCGATACATCGTTACTGAGTTCATCTGACATGATATATTTCTGATTCCCGATAATGAGACGTTTCTTAGCTTCATCAGCGGTTATTCTATATGACTGCATAGCTGTTACCTCACTTTAAAAAATGCAGTAGTCCATAGTACATCCGAGGATCTCTCTGCACCACATTCTCTCCTTATTATATCATTTTCCGGACGAGTTGTAAATGCCGATCTGCATTGCGATCAGATTTTTTAGTGGTCGTACTGCTCTGCGCCTTTCAGATACAGTCTGCAAGTGATACGGTAGGAAAGAAAATACAGCGCAAGGCATGTGACCAGACAGACCGACAGTGCCAGCGGACTTTTCTGTACATTTATCACTTTTCTGCACATCCTGATGAGTCTGTCACAGTTCTCTGTATTCAGTATCAGAAATGCAGACAGAATGCCAGTACATGTGACTATACAGATCATTTTGATGATACTGCCTTTCTTGCTGCCGAAACGGTAGACGAACGGGATGTCAATGGCGCGGAAGAGTATCTGCACAAAACAGAGCTGAGCAGAGATGCTGCTGATCTGTCCGGCATATGCCTTTCCAATATCGGAAGCTGCTGCACAGTATCCCATATCCACACACTTCAGTGATAATTGAAACAGCACGATCATCGCTAATATCAGCTCATATTTCACACGGAGAAAGCCCTTGTAACCGTCAGCCGATGCGGTTACCCAGTACGCCCAGAGTTTTCGGTCGTCACCGCGCAATACCATCATCTGCAAAGAACCTGCCGCAAGAAATCCTGCGATAAGTCCGCCGATCCGTATGGGAGACTTGCCCATGACCGGTATCTCACTGTGCATGAAAAGTAAAGCGATCACCGGTGCAAAGCCGCAGAGTATCATGGATAAGATAAACCAGCGGTTCTGCTTCCATTCCTTGTAAACAAATCCCGTCATTACGGCTCTCTCCTTTCACGTGACCGCCACATCACGAGGAAGAACAAGGCACATAGCACTGCAAACGCAATAACGATACAAAGTGTTGTTTTTCCTGAGCCTAACGCATTCACGAACTTGTTAAATGCTTCGTCCGGGATAAGATGGTCGCCCTCAGCAGGAGGATCTGCGGCTTTATCTTTTTTAAAAAGACCTGTCCTTACTGAAAACAGATTAACAACTTTAATTATCAGCCCAGCACCGATAAATGCGATAAAACCAACAACAGCCAAGTCATTTTTCGTTTTTGCAAACATGATGATATAGCTGTACAGCACATCTATCAGCATCACAGCACAGACTGCACCGAGATAAATATTCAGCATAAGACCAAAGGCATTGTAATCTGCCGTTATGCTGTATATCATAGCAAATGCCGCTGACAGAAGTCCGAAGAAAAGGATAAGCATAAGCTTCACCAGCAGATCGGCAACTGCCTGCTGTCTTGCTGTCGGCGGAAGGACATAGGAATACCGCTTCCAGCCTGAACTTATATCCGCTTTCTGCAAGCCGTTGTTGGTGCCTGCCAGAAAACCGCCTGTCAGTGAGACTGTTCCAACGAACAGCAGTATTATTTCGACTGGCGTATCCTCGCCCTCATCAGGCTTTGAAAAACCGCCGAGCATGATCGGTGTCAGCATAAGCAGCGCCAGCAGAAGAAACAGTATCAGCATCAGGAGAAAACGCCTGCGTGTCAGTTTTAATTCACGGAAAACAAGTGAACTGTACATTTTCATCACGACCACTCCTTTGCATCCCTGTGAACGTAGTAGAGCATGATATCGTCAAGACTTGCCGGATCGATCACGCAGTCACGGTACTTATACCCTGCATTCTCACGGTCATTCACCATGACCTCTGCGCCAAAGTTGTTCAGGCGAATGCTGATTATATCTTCGGCATCTATCTCTTGTATCTTGTCCTTGTCACATTTGAGGATGCCGTGCTGTTCGATGATCTCATCCTTGTAACCGGTCAGCAGAATACTTCCCTTGTCGATGAAAGTCACCATATCGGCGATCTTTTCAAGGTCAGAGGTGATATGAGATGACATCAGGATAGAGCGCTCACCGTTTTGAAGATACTCCATAAAGATGTGCAGGATCTCATCACGGACAACGGGATCAAGACCTGTAGTTACCTCATCCATGACAAGAAGTTCCGCATTGTGGGAGAGTGCACAGGCTATCTGCAATTTCATCTTCATGCCCTTTGAAAACTGCCCGATCTTCTTTCTGGCAGGGAGCTGAAAACGCTCTAAATACTGCGTATATACAGCGTTATCCCACTCGGGATACATGCCCTCGAATATCTTCGCCATATCCTTTGCATTGAAAATATTATGGAACGGCAGTTCGTCAAAGACGACGGCGATACGCTTTTTTATCGCTGTCTCGTCTTTCACATGGTCCAGTCCCAGCAGACGTATCTCACCGCTGTCGATGTCCGTGATGTGCAGCAAACTGCGGATAGTTGTGGTCTTTCCGGCGCCGTTCTGTCCGATAAAGCCCATGATACAGCCCTTAGGTACATCAAAGCTGATATTTTCGAGCGTAAAGCCGTCATAACGCTTGGTAACGCCCTTGATCTCAATCGCATTTTCATATGCGTTCATGTCATTCCCCTCCGTTTACAAGGTCAAGAAGTTCATGGAGTTCATCCATCGTGATGCCAGCCTTGCGAGCAGTGTCACCAGCTTCCATAAGCAGGGATTCGATACGCTTTATCTGTTCCTCACGATACAGCTCCAGATTCTGCGCCTTTACAAAAGAGCCTCTGCCTGTATACGACTCAATAAAGCCGTCGCGTTCAAGTTCCTCGTAGGCGCGTTTCGTTGTCATGAAACTGATACGGAGCTCAGTGGCAAGCACCCTCATAGACGGCAGTGCTTCGCCCTCTTTGAGTTTTCCCTCCAGTATCATCGTCTTGATCTGGTTTGCGATCTGCAAATATATCGGCTCACCAGATGAGTTACTGATGTTGATATTCATTTAAGTGTACACTCCTTGTGGTTATATAGCTTTGCTGCACATTCCGGACTGTATCAGTAAAGTCTAAATTGTATAACTACTATGTATACAATTATAGCAGGCGCTTTACAGTTTGTCAAGTGTTTTTTTATAAAAATAAAAAAACAGGAAGATGCCTCGGAAAAGCATCTTCCTTTAAGGTTGATAAATTCTATTCTAAAAATGGAAACCTGATTCTTTGCAAAGACACTCCTCCTCATCATTGACATAGCTGAGAAAGCTGACTTTTCTCGGACAAGAGCCAGTTCCTGAAGAGAAAGACAGACACCATACAAACAGCGGCAGATGTCCCATTTCACCGTTGCTGTGTACGGCGATTACATAGCCGAATTTCCACCTCTCTAACGGAAGTTCACCGAAGTGGAAGCCTTCAGTTGCAGCCATACGTGCAAACTCATTCCATGTCTCCTCACTGTTGAGATAAACCCACACCTTCTCGTCGCATCCTAACAATTCTCTGATCGTACGCATTAAATATGCACTCCTTATAAAATATTCCATAAGAGTACAAAAAAGCGATCCCATCGTAACGACAGGATCGCTGAACAAGCATCATTATCATCCCATCGTTCAAGCTTTAGCACCTTACGTCTTCGCAGGCTGCTGTACGGTCAACGGGCTTGTCCCTCGCGTACTCTTTATGGTATTCCCATCATAACATAGAATCCTGAGATTGTCAAGTAGTTTTTTTCTCGATCGGTCGACCGCAGTAGCGGTCGCTGATGCGATATCGCACTTCTGCTTATATTTTCGGGATAAGTGCGATCCTATTCAAATACGGACAGCTGATTCCCGGTGAATAACTATGGAAGCTGTTCATTTGTCGCTTGAAAAACGACCACTTTTTTCTTAATATGTGGTATACTGTAATCATTAAAGAAAAGGAGGTATTCGATATGATCGGAGCATTATTAGGTGATATGATAGGTGCACCCTATGAGTTTGACAGGGGTGACAAAACAAAGGATTTTCCGCTTTTCAGCAAGCGTTCAGAGTTTACTGACGATTCCGTTATGACGATTGCCGTCGCTGAGGCACTGCTCGTCACTCTCGGACAGCCCGATGAGAACATCACTGCGGCACTGGTTTCATATATACAGAAGTGGGGCAGGAAATATCCGAATGCCGGATACGGCATTATGTTCAGCCATTGGCTGCACGAAACGGAACCGAAGCCGTACGGCAGCTTCGGAAATGGCTCAGCGATGAGAGTTTCTTCTGTTGGCTGGCTGTTCGATGATCTCGAAACAACTCGTCATATTGCGGCGCTGACTGCATCTGTGTCCCACAACCACATGGAAGGGATCAAGGGGGCAGAGGCGATCGCCAGTGCGGTCTTTCTTGCCAGAACAGGAAGCGGTAAGGAAGAGATCAAGACCTACATTATAGATGAGTTCGGTTATGACCTCTCACGCACCTGCGATGAGATCAGACCGGGATATCATCATGTGGAAAGCTGTCAGGAAACTGTGCCGGAAGCGATAACCGCTTTTCTGGAAGGTCAGGATTTTGAAGATGTTATCCGTACAGCTGTATCGCTCGGCGGTGACTGTGATACTCTCACTTGTATCGCCGGCAGTATGGCAGAGGCGTTTTACGGCGTGCCTGAAGAGTTGGCGGCAGAATGCAGAAAACGTCTGCCGGAGGACATGATCGCAGTACTTGACTGCTTTTCACAGAGCATGCCGTCACACCAGCCTTTTCACGATGAATCTCTTGACGAGAACTGATAGAAAAAGCGATTGACATTACTATGCTGATGACAGCAATGAAAAACTTGCTGCGCTCTCGGAATGATCCGCCAGAGTATGCATGCCGACGGTCATTATGAGAATGCACATGTAGCTGATTTATTCAGAACAGATCCAGCATGCTGTCGAGATAGATCTCTTCGCGGACAGTAAGCCGGTATTCCGGCTTTGTGAGATAATAAAGCAGAAATTCCAGATTGACAGCACTTCCCAGACCTCTGCCTTCGATTTTGAAATTAGAAAAACCGAAGGGGAGATAGGTATTGATAATATCATCTATGCTGATAAATCCGGGATTTCTCATTGCCTTTGAAAAACGGTATCCTTCCTCAGCATAAGGCGCAGTACAGATGTGATCTGGACAGTTTTCCCCGAGATTTTTCCGGCTGACATTTTCGTAGCAGGCTTTTCTGTCTTTACAGTAAAACGAGCAGCATTCATTGCACAGAAATTCGACTTTATCTTTCTGAAACTGAGAGAGTGTATCGAGTTTATCGTATAGCTTATTCAGCCTGAAATCAGGAACAACGTATTTAAAATCACTCCGATCTGTTTCCTTAAAAAACTGATCGAAATCAGTCTGGACCTTTGTAGTCGAGGAAACGAAATAAATGCCGGGATAATTATTCTTAATATGTTCAAGCAGAAGGTCCGAGTGGATTATCACACCGTTCTGTACACCTTTGCTTCCGGCGAAAAGCTCACACAGGGCATTGCATTTTCTGTCGGTAAGATGTTCAGGTTTTATAAGCGAATTGCTGAAAGTGAGCCTTGAAGAAATACCGTACTCATTCATAAGTGTGAGTACATCTTCAGCTTCACATTCGCCGAATCCGACACGTCCGCCGCCCCAGATACAATCGGCAGGAGCACCATAGACAGATGCTATTTCGCACCAGTCGTAGAAGTATTCCCGATGCTCACGGTACAGCGGCAGAAATACGCTGTAAAGTTCATAGAACTCAAACAGTCCCGGAAGGTGAAAATAAGCTTTATTCTGTTTTGTCTTTTCCATATGTATCATACCATTTCTTTGTAAGTATCAGACATAACTGTCATCACTCTGCTCTCAATTCAGATATGTAACATTGTCTGAATTGTAAAACTCCGTGCCTTCTGCAAGAATAAGTCCGTCCCCGTAATCAACAAAATTATTCCTGACCGAGAAATCACTGAACCAGCCGTCCACGACATACATTCTTCTTGACGTGTCCTCTGCACCGTAAGGCTGATCCATATATAGAGTGTTATTCGCAAAAACATGATGATAGCCCCAGCCTTCGACTTGTTCATGCACCTCAAATGCCGCAGCTATCTTGACATTCCCATTCCTGTAACCAACATTATCATGGATATAACAGTCATTTCCCTTGAGGTCAAGGAAGCTGCCTGCATAGTTTGCACCGGTCATTCCGTCTCCGTAAAATGTACATCCGCCAATCTCAGTACCGGTGGTATACTCTTTAACGTCAACATGCTCTGCTGCGACATTTTTGAACGTGCAGTCCATTACCTTGTTGTAGTCGCATTTGAAGTCAAACTCTGTTTTGTCCTTGGAGCTTCCGATATAAACTCCTTCTCCATAACCGGGGGAAATAAGACCAGTATCATGTATATAGCAAGACTGTATCGTGCAGTGGGAGCTTCCGTCGCGGATAGCAATTGCCTCAGCACCAATGTCATATATCTCACAGTTCTGTATCACAGTGTTGTTAGAATTATCAAGGACTATCCCCTTCTGAGCGTTGGAGAGGATAAGGCCGTCTATGCGCCAGTAGTCGCCAATGATGTGCAAAACATAGTTGTGCTCAGGCGATGAACATTTAAGCACAGGCGGATCATTTTTATCAAGGGCTTCAATAGTTATTGGCAGATCAGAGGTCCCCTCCGCTTCTGAATAGACCTTCTGCCTTTGCAGATCGTATTCTCCCGGAGCAACTTTTATTATATCCCCAGCCTTTGCATTTTTCACAGCAGTACGCAACTCCGAAGCAGTTGATACAATAGTCACGTTATCTGTAAACTGAGCTTCGATAAGAGCTCTTCGCATAAGGCACAAGTCGAACGCATCAAGCCTGTTATCCTCACATAGATCAGCTGCTTTCCAGTTTTCCAGATGAGTATCCGGCACAGCAAGCAGCCATTTCTGAAACAGTACCAGATCGGCGATACTTAGTTCACCGTCACCATTCACATCTCCTGCTGCTGTTTCATCGGCAACAGCTCTGAACCGTCTGTCAGCGGCGTATTGACCTGACGAAACGGCTAATGAACCACAAATAAATGCTGCCAAAACTTTATATACCTGCTTTTTCATAATGCCTCCTTTCATTTTGCAGCGATCATAGTTCTATGATCTCCGACATTATCCCACAGAGGGACTATCATATTAAACATCATTATATCGCATGCAGTAATAACGCCTTATTCAGTTGTTACATAAATATTCTGATGTCTGTCATGCGTCTGCTTATATGCTTTCTGACCAAATGTATTCCGCATCTGCTGCATGATGTTTCTATTTCTTTTGATTTTTCCGTATAAGTAATGAGCGGGGCAGAACAGTTTGGACAATACCATCTGATACATTGATTATTTCCCACATCAATGGGAATATCATCCTCTCTTACATTTTTCCCCTTTTTCATTTGAACCCCTCCGTCAATTTCTGATGTCAAATACATTATACAGAACTCCTGTTTTTCTGTCAATGGGTAAAAGGGACTATGTTTAGCAACATAGTCCCAAAATTCTGCCTGAGCGTAACAAAATTGACGACATTCATTTATCCACGAAGTATTATTATATGAATAACCGTTTCATTTGAAGTGTACGGAGTCATTTTTCATCATCCATAGTTTTGTTCTACTGACGGAAAAATTGCTTTTATTAAGTAATTGTAACGAGTGATATATTATCCGTGTTAGGATGATATTTCAGACCTATCGTAGTTCTGCGTATATTACCATTTACTGTTGGCAATTCAATACATACATCAAACATCAGATCACCATATTCGTTTCTATTGATGTTGTAAATATAGTTACCACAGATTTTTTTGAATACCATTTCGGAAAATTCTCTTTTTTTCTGATAGTCAAATCCAATCGTATGCAGTATTTTACCTTTCCCTTTTTCTTCGTCGTTGATATATCACCATTTTCCTTCGGGGATATCCAATGCAAGTTTTTCCATGCTGTCAAATCGCGGAAACAGAGCATTGAAAGAAAAGCTAACATCTTCCGGATCAGGCAAAATAGTTTCAATTTTGTAACTAAGGAAGGTCCCATAATAATCTTCATTAATGCTCTTTAGCTTGAAACCATTTTCTTCAAAATGATATCCTTTTTGATTTATGTTTGTATTGTCATCAAGATCTGAAGGATGTGAGCAAATAACAGTATTCTTATTTTTTACACAAAGATCTGATAGGATGTAGGAAAGATATGATTTGAATTTTGAATCTGTTCTCAGAAATGAATATCCTGTAAAAGCCTTATACTCCTTCAATCCTCCTATAATAGATGATAGCTGTCCGTCAGTAATACTATTTATGTAAACTATAAAGTACTGATTACTGTACCTGAATATAGTTTCGTTGACAAGTTCAATTAATTCTTTCAGGTTTTGAAAAAGAATTTTTTGAGAATCCTTTACTTCACCCAATATATCAATATAATCACCGATCAATACACTATAAGTACTATCTTTATCCATAAGCGGAAGCAGCTTATCAAATACTTCATTTCCATAAAAATCTTCTTTTATTTGTATGGTATCAAATACAAGGCATACTTCATTATTTTCTTTTTTCTGATTTGGAATCAGAGCGCGTTTAAGCTCTGAATAATTTATGTCTTTCTTTTGAAGTTTGTCTAAGAGTTTAGAATGTTCATTGTTTATCATTCTATAAACTTCTTCGTCTGAAAGCTTAAAGACAGATTTTATAACCGGAAACATAACGTTTGTAGCAGTATTAATCGTATATATCATTTTTTCTCCTTTATCCAAAACAGGTTTTTATTATCATATTTTATTATCAAAGTATGATCTCTCATTAACTCCACTGTAATAATCGCCGTTTTTGAACACAGTTACCAGCGGCTTATCTTTGTTGATAACGATAAACAAGCCGTATCTATATTTATAAGCACCTATTTGCTTAGTTATTTCTTTAAGCTCATTTATATCCTCTTTTACTTCATCCTCATTATTTACATTCCAGTAAGTTTTGAACTCCATTACTAAGAGATTATCATTAGTACCGCGCTTATGCAATATTAAATCAGGTATTTTAAGATCTCCGTTAACACGCTTAGAAAAGCTGCCGTCTCTGTTATACTCAACATCGACTACATAATCACTATAAGGTCTAAGATGTTCGAGAAAAGTCTGGAAATAGTAACCAAATCTGAATACAATAGCTCTTTCATCAACATGACTTTCAAAGCCATTACCAATAAGATAATTATCATTGCCATACAAGCACTCAAAAGCATAGATAATTCCTCTTTTCAGTTCGTAATCACATGACAGCATTTTGAATTCGTTATCTTTTATCCGAAGATTATTGAAAGTATCCATGACCCTGTCCTCCTATATCATGCATT
This sequence comes from Ruminococcus flavefaciens, assembly GCA_002373775.1. Taxonomy (GTDB): domain Bacteria; phylum Bacillota; class Clostridia; order Oscillospirales; family Ruminococcaceae; genus Ruminococcus; species Ruminococcus flavefaciens_M. The sequence continues at coordinate 116,803 of DFJW01000018.1, forward strand.
ATAACATACTATCCGATTTATTGCAATATTGATTTTCCAATATGAATGTGTTATCCTAAAGATATGTTTTAATGCTAATTCAAAGAAATGAGGTTTATAGATGAGTTAATATACGGAAAAGATAAAAATGAAGTTATTATACGCTACGAATCAGGTCAAACAATAGCACTGATCTCAAAGGAGACAGGAATTTCACGAGGCACCATCTATTCATGGCTGAAGCAGAGTAAGAAAGAAAAACTCAAGCCGATAATAGAGACGATATTCCATAACAACAATGAAATATTCGGCTCCGGTAAGATACACGCCATTCTAAAAGACCGCGGATACAAAGTCACTAAAGAAACAGTTGAAGATATAATGCATGAAAATGGACTTTTTCCTATCCGAACAAGTTCAAAAAAGCTTTACCTTAAAGAACAGGCAAAGAAAAAGAATCGCTCAACAAGCAATTCAATGTAAACCGTCCAAATGAAGTATGGGTCGGCTATGTGACATATTACAATTTTAAAGAAAAGAATTACTATATTTGTGTGATCCTTGATCTATTTTCAAGAAAGATCATCAGCTGCCGAGTTTCTCTGTATAACAGTACACAGCTCATTTCAGCTGCTTTTAAAGCCGCATACGCGTCAAGAAACACTGACAAGCCGCTCATATTTCACAGCGATCAAGGTGCGAATTACACATCAAAAACATATCAGAAATAGCTCAGAGACTACAATGTGGAGCATCATTTTCAAAAGCAGGCGTTCCATATGATAATTCAGTAGTTGAATCATTTTTCAAAAATATGAAAGCAGAAGAACTATATCGCACAAGATACCATTCTGAATTTGAATTCCGGAAAGCTGTCGATAAATATATCGAATTCTATAATACAAAGCGGCCTCATAACTATCTTAATAACAAAACTTCTGATGAGGCAGAAAACAATTATTACCAAAGGCATCAGTCTGACTGATCATTTAAACTAAATATAGCATTATACAGCCTTATACAATAGTTTTTACATAACACAACAGGTTCGCAAAAGAATCGTTTCAGCATTTTGATTTCCAACTTTAGTGTTTTCGCAATATCTGTTCATTTTGAGAAACATAAAAAGCGGCTATTTATAGCCGCTTATAAAGCATTAAGGCTTCAAATCTCACACTAATGGTTCAGATTTGAAGCCTCTTTCGTTTGGTTGCGGCGGCTGGATTTG
>DFJW01000018.1:118063-128249 GCA_002373775.1 Ruminococcus flavefaciens
AACCAACGACCTTCGGGTTATGAGGATTGCAGAGTATGTATCACGCTGTATCATAGAGTGTTACAAAGTGCTATATTTCGAGAAATACAACGGTCATATGGCTATACTCTGATGAATATTTTTTTCAGAATTTGGTGTACAAATTGGTGTACATTTTTGTTTAGTTCGATTTTTCTCGTCTCCTGTTAGGAGACTTTTTTTATTTAAAGTATGTTTCCTTCTTTGTCTACTTCAATCATGCCTTTATCTTTGGGGTTAAAACCATATGGGAACTTTGTCATATTATCCGGTTCTGTACAATACATAGCATTATCCCATTTATTATTTAGAATATTTGCGGTGCTAAAATCCGCTCCAATTAGAATGGCCTCACTGAAATCAGCACCTGATATATATGCATCTGTAAAATCCGCATAACTTAAATTTGTACCTGTAAGATTTGAGTCTATTAGAGAAGCAAAATTGAGACAAGCATGATCTAAATTGGATCCGCTTAAATTTGTTCTATGTAGTTTTGCTAACCTTATATATGCATTACTTAAATTCGAATCCAATAACTCAGCACTCGTTAAATCTGAATACTTGAAACTAGAGTATTCTAATTTTGCACCTGTAAAATCGGCATTATTTAGTTTTGATTTTATGAATTGCGAATGATTCATTTTAGCATTTATAAAACCAGTATTTGTTAAAATTGCATTACTGAAATCTGCGTAATGTAATACCGAATAATTAAAGATTGCCTTCTCTAGTTTAGCATTCTTAAATATAGCAGCAAAAAGGTTTGTATCTTCAAAATCCCCCTCGTCAAAAAACCACGAGTTGAAATTATAGCCCGTATCAGTATTGTTGGTTGTTCTAACAATATAGTCAAATGATGTAGTATAATTAGTTTTGTTTCGATAACCTAATCCAGTTAAAAACCATGTTAAGTTGTAAAACGCAAGGCTGAACTGTTGATGAATGTATCTTAAAGGATTTATAATATCATCTGTTACTAGGTACTGTTTTACAGCACTATTTATAGCAATTTGGGACAAAATATCTTTTTCCATTCCTTCAGCCAATGCATCCAAGAATAATTCTTTATTGAATTTTTTCTTTTCATCGATTTTTTCAGGATACAAAGTTTCAGAATAGTTTCCAGAAAAAGCAGGACGTTCCATTTCTGAAAGATACTTAAAAATTTCAGGGGTTATTACTGTATAACGAAAAGCTTCTATCCATGTTTCCATTACTTCGATCATTACTTGTTGTCTTAGTTCTTTATTTCTATTACTATTCTCAAAATACTCGGTACTAAATTTAGCAAAATAATCTTCATATAGCTTGACTGCAGTAAAATATTCATACACTGATTTGTGTACAAAAGAAACAGCATTTACTCCATCGGATTCTGCAAAGTGAAATATAGCGAGATATTTAGAGAGAGTTAATATGGACTTGTCAATTTCAGTAATACTTGTATCAGATTCCTGATACAATTTTTCTCTAAGAATCTGAATTGTTCTATCCTGAGCATTTCTGAACCCAATAGCACGTTTGTCATTAGAGGTTTCGTCATCGATTAAATTCAAATCCATAATAAAATGCATTTGATAAGCTATTTCTTTTGTATATTGCCAAAGTATAAGTCGAAGCTTCTTTTCGTTTTTATTTTCTAATAATTGATTTTCATTATTATATATTCGAATTAAAATACTACGAAAAGAATCATAATAGATTTGACCGACTGATATATTTGAATTTAAATCAATACCGCTATTACATACAATATACATGATAAAGGGAATACATAATATTTCATATCGCCTATCATCACATTTTTTAGGTAACTTACGATATTGCTCCTTATAACAATCACACTTTTCTTTGAATTCTGGTTTATAATTACCATACAGCCTGCACCAATTATCAACTTCATCTTCCGTCCATATTAGAGAAACCGACTCGACTTTTCTTCTAGCGTTTTCATCTAATTCAAAATACCCTGGTCTTGAGGTAATAAGAATTTTTAAACCATTCTTTGGATTGTTCAATTCCTCAATAAACCTTGTTGCCCTATCTTTTGAAAAAGACAAAACCAAAACAGTTATTTCATCTAAGCCATCAATAATTAATATTTTATTTTTCAATTGATTTCTATTTTGAGCTGAAAACAGTTTTAAAACTATATCAATTGAAGAAAAGTCGTCATCTAAATCGCTAAAACACTCTTTGTAATTTCGTAAAGATACAGCAAGAACCTCATCATTAGCAAAACAATATTCACTATTTGTTGGGTGTGCTAAATTATATGAATCATAAACAATTTTTGAAACAACGCTGGATTTTCCAATGCCCGCATCCCCGAAAACAAGTAAACAAGAGCTGCTACTTTCCTTATACCAAGATTTTATATAATCGGAAGCTAAATCTTTTGTTCCTTTTATACGAGGTGGCACATACATTGTTTCAAGGGAGATTGTAGATTTTTCATCTTCAAGAAACAGCTTTTCCTTAAACATCGCCATATACATATCATTGTCAGAATTTAGATATGAATTATTAGGTACTAAGCGATTTTTTTCTAAGGTATTCACCCTTGTATGTAAACATCTAGTTTCTTCAATAAGTTCCTTTAAAATCTGATCATTTGTTGTTAATACGATTAAATTGTCAGGATCTATCAGAACACTAACAAGTTCGCGTATGTATCGTCTAATATCTAATTCTAGTTCTTTAGAGCGCGTATATGATTCGTTCTTTTCGAATATATTATATATTGAATCAATGAGTTTATCTATTTCAGCGTCAGAATATTAACTAGATAATGATGGCTTCTCCGGATCTTTTGGTATTGATTTTAGATAACAGGATATAGCTTTTAGGACCTTCACAGTATAATCACTAACTTTTTCTGTCTTTCCAACTCTAGATAACCTATCATATACTATTTTTAAATCATGATTTTTTTGAAATACTTTTATTGCCGGTTTACCGACATACAATAACGAACTTATAATCGGACCATATGTTGGAATAAATGCTGAAGCAGCAATGATTACATCCCAAAAAGAATCACTTTCTTCATTAAGCTTGCTATACCCTATTTCCATTACTTGGCTACCTCCTCTAATATCAAATTATATCAACAATACGTCATCTATTAAATATTTATCTAATATATCTAATATAAGAATAATTACTTCTTCAATTATAATTATAGCGCAACAATAGATACAAGTCAATGATATTCAACATAAAAAGAATCATACGGGTTAATAATATTGGTTAAATGAGTAGTCAATATAATTTGTTAGTTAATTAGCCGCCAGATGGCGGCTAGCATTATCTGACTTTTCCGAATTTCAATAATGATAATTGAATAACGAGTAAATTATTATTGAAATCATTATCGATTTATGGTATAATTGTTATTATTATCTGGATTAAAAATCAATATGTATTCAACGTACCTAACGTTTCGATCACCCTCGATCGCTTATTTGTAAATCATCAAGAAAATATTTGAATGTCAAGGCCGCTTTAGCGTGCATTTTAGCCTTGATATTCAAATATTTTCTGATATAATTCTTGAAAGCGATAGTGGTGATTCTCGCATTGCTGAAGATTTGGAAAAGTCCAGATAATTATTAATCCTCCCTACGGCGGAAGCGAGAAGAACGAGGTCAAGAATCATTTTCCGTCAGACCTTGCAAGCAGCGAGACTGCTGACCTTTTCATGTCTGTAATCATGTACCGCCTGAAACAGAACGGCAGAGCTGCTGTTATCCTTCCTGACGGTTTCCTGTTCGGTACGGATAATGCAAAGGTCGCTATCAAAAAGAAGCTCCTGAGCGAGTTCAATCTGCACACGGTTATTCGTATGCCGCACAGCGTTTTCGCCCCGTATACCTCTATTACTACAAATATCCTGTTCTTTGACAGGACAGGTCCTACAAAGGAAACGTGGTTCTATCGCCTTGATATGCCTGACGGTTATAAGAACTTCTCCAAGACCAAGCCGATGAAGCTTGAACACTTTACTCCTGCAATTGAATGGTGGAACAACCGTGAAGAGATAACAATTGACGGTTTTGATAAGGCAAAGAAGTACACAGCGCAGGAGCTTGCGGAGAGAAGCTATAATATTGACCTCTGCGGTTTCCCTCATGAGGAAGAAGAAATACTCCCTCCGAAGGAGCTGATCCAGCAGTATCAGGAAAAGCGTGCAAGTCTGAATGCGGATATTGACCGTATCCTTGAGCAGATAACAGGCATTCTCGGAATAAATACGGAGGACTTATCATGACCGCACAGCAGTTAAAAAACTCCATACTCCAGATGGCGGTGCAGGGCAAGCTCGTTCCGCAGAACCCCGATGATGAGCCTGCAAGCGTACTGCTCCAGCGTATCAAAGCCGAAAAAAAGGAGCTTATCAAGGCAGGCAAGCTCAAAAAGGAAAAGCCCCTGCCGCCTGTCTCACCTGAGGAAGTGCCTTTCGAGATTCCGGAGAATTGGATGTGGGTTCATCTTGGTGAGCTATTTCAGCATAATACTGGTAAAGCACTTAATTCCGCTAATACTGACGGACAGTTGCTTGAATACATAACAACATCAAACGTCTATTGGGACAGGTTTGAACTTGACTGCTTAAAGCAGATGCATTTCACTGAAAGTGAAATTGAAAAATGCACAGTTACTAAGGGTGATTTGCTTATATGCGAAGGCGGAGATATAGGACGTTCCGCTATATGGAACTTTGATTTTGAAATGAGAATACAGAATCATCTGCATAGACTGCGTGGCTATATTCCTGATATTTGTCAGAAGTATTATTACTACCTCATGTGGCTGTATAAGGATAAAGGAATGATTGACGGAAGAGGAATAGGCTTACAAGGATTTTCTTCAAAGCGTGTCCATGAACTTGTAGTTCCACTCCCGCCCCTCGCCGAGCAGAAACGCATTGCTGATGTGCTGGAGAGGGCGTTGGGGGCAATAGGGTGAGAGCTAAAGCGGCTTTATGAGTACGGCCTGTCTCGGCCGAAACAGGTCTCGATATAAAACACATATGACCGGATCATAGCCTTTATATGACAAGGAGAACAGATATGCAGTGTAAAATATGCGGTTCAGAGATCTATGACGGAGCATATATTTGTCCTGTATGCGGCAACCAGCAGGGAACTGTTGAGCAGTTGCATCATGATATTTACAATCCGTTTGCTTCTGAATACACAAAAAGAGCAGAAAAGAAGAAGGGGAAGCCGGCAGCCAGGATCATAGCAGTGGTTTGTACGGCTGTGGTCATCCTGGGCGGAGGAACTTTCGCGGCTTTCAAGGTGCTTCCGAAACTTCGTAAGGCCAAGGAGCAGCCGACTGTGGAGACGTTGGCTGATATAGGCTATACCTCCCCACCGAATACAGAAGCATTCGTGCCGCTCGACAACGGCACTTACCTTATATCAGACGAACTCATCGTTTGCTTTGATCCTTTAGCTTCTGAAAACGACATTAACGCTCTCATCGAAAGCTATGACGGAGAGATAGTAGGACGCAACCAGATCCTCGGTGATTATCAGATACGCTTCACCGGTTCGGGAAAGGATTACATAGAGAACATCGCTGATTCTCTCGGGCAGAAGGCGCTCGTTGAAACCGTATGCTGGAACTATGCTTTCGAGAATGATGAAACGTTCTATCCTGATGATCCGGAATATACCAATAAGTGGGACATCTCTGATCCGGGCGGCAACAACTGGGGACTTGAGCTTATAGACGCGCCCGGTGCGTGGGAGTACCGTGATAAGCTCCGTAAAGTCAAAGTCGGTGTGCTCGATTCTGTCCTTGACCATGACCACGATGACTTGCAAATACCTCCGGAGCATACTTTTGTACTGCCAACAGATGAGTTCCGGACTCTCAGCCACCTTGAGGAATTCTATGACCTCAACAGTTCACATCAATGTTCAGGCTCAAAGCGGGATAATTGTGTTTTCTGTAATTTCAAGAATCACGGAACTCACGTTTCCGGTATCATCGCCGCTAAGCTTAACAACGGCACAGGTGCTGCAGGCGTAGCACCGAATGCGGATCTGTATTTTGGCACATACTGGTACTACTACAGCGGCAACAGTGAATACCCATTGGGGAGTCTCAAAGATGACCTAGTTCCGGGAGGAGCCTATAGTTCTTTCTACAGTATGATGTACGGCATAAGCAGGCTCGCTTCGAACGGCTGCCGCGTCATAAACATGAGTGTCGGAAGCAGTGAGAAGTCGGAACCAGGTGAAGAAGAGGCTGTACTTGCAGATTACGCAGACCGTGCTTTCAGGCTTTTAGAGGATCAGGGATACGATTTCCTGGTCATAAAGTCTGCTGGAAACGGCAATAGTTTAGGGGTAGGTCAGGATGCAAGTAACTATTTCGACAACAGAATTCTGACAACAGGCTCATGCGCTCGTGCGCATACTATTATTGTGGCAAACTGTACTGACAACATTTTTGATACAGATATACTGCGTGATTCTCTGGCGGCTTGGATCGTTAATACTTGGGGCAGCGGAAATGCATACGCTTTGAATGAATCATCAAACTACGGAGACTTGGTAGATGTTGCTGCTCCAGGTACAGACATACTGAATGCTTACTATGGAAATGAATACGATAACATGTCCGGAACCTCTATGGCTGCACCCATGACAGCTGGAGTTTGTGCTCTTGTATATGGTGCGGATCCTTCGTTGAAATATTCTGTCGTCAAGACTATCGTATGCAATACAGGCAAGGCTCAGGCAATACGCGGTCCTTCCTATTTTTATACCATCGTCAACGCGAAGGAAGCGCTTTCTTGCGCGCTTTCACTGAATGGCGGTCAGGTGCCTACGCTCCCTGCTCCCTATAAGCCTGACGCAGACCCGAATGCACCGAATCTGTGCTATATGACAGGAAGCATCTATGACGGCGATACGGGAATGCTCTTGGAGAGTGTTGTAGAAGTCTGCGCGGTGAATGATAAAACAGGCGAGAAATTCTACTCTACAAATGAAGCTAAGGCATGTACTTCAGGTTCCGACGGAATCACTGTAACAACTAGTTATGTTTATAACTTTACGTTGCCTCCTGGCAACTACACCATAGAACTTACCGCGGATGGCTTCGAGGATATTCAGGTCACCGGTATTAAGGTCACTGCTGGTGTGCTGGAAAAGGATTTTGTGATGTACCGATCTGAATCCGATGGTAAAGCAGTATACGGCATAGTCGGAGCGGAATGGGTTGTTAATCCAACGATAGACGCAGACGATATAATCGTAGGCGACAGGTACTCAGGGTTTGATACCTCTCTGTCCTCGCCATATGTCTACATAGAGCGGAATGGTAAGTACGGCCTTATCGGGTATGACGGAGAGATAGCCGTTGACCCGGAATATGACAGCTTCAACGGCGACGATTTTTACGGTCTGGACGACTTTGTCGCAGTTTATGACTCCAAATCAGGTGATACCATTTTTGTGCAGAATTACAACACTAGTGGCAACGAAAATTGGGAAATGGTCGAACAGAAAAAAGCATTTGGTCAGCCGGGTATAGGCACGAATGCGACAACCTACTTCATCGATGAAAACGATGGTAAGCTCTACGAAATGAACAGCTTTTCCAATAAGCCGGAAGAAACTTTCAGTGCTGATGCTTCCTATGTCGTGCAGAAGATAAACTGTGTTCGTTCTAAGTATGGAATAGAGGAGTCTTCAGCGACTGACGAGAAATTCTACCTTTACTCCGGCGGCGGACTTGGGGAAGAATCATTTGTCACAGAAGGCTACAAGTACGTATATTCGAACGGACAAGGCAGTTGTGGGTGGTCAGGCTATCCGGACAACCGCTTTATCACGGACGGCTACACTACCGTAGCATTCTCAAACGACATGAAAAAATGGGACGTCTATGATTCTCTCGGATATCTTATAGCATCTGACCTTGAGACTTTTGACTGCAACCTTGATCTGACTCCGTGGTGGAGCCCTGTGACTGCTTTCTTTAATAATGCTGACAGTTATGATTCTGCTGAAAACATATACGGAAAGCCTGCTCCGTTCTGTGCTACTGAGGGGTATATCGCAGCCAAGAAAGACGGCGAGTACGGTTATCTTGACCTTGACGGAAATGAAGTTATCCCATTCGGCATCCTCGAGGACGTAAGACCTGTTCACGACGGCAAGGCGTGGGCGAAGTTCGAAGGCAAATGGGGCGTACTTTCGTTTGAATAGACGTGACAATATATACATTATCAATCTCAGGATACTGAGATTTTGCATGGATAATAATGATACAAAAGACCGGTCTGACGACCGGCCTTTTTTCCTTGTATTGTGATTTTTCCCTTATTGTTTCCATCCGGTCCTAGATGCTCCTGACAGACTATACCGCAACTTTGGCGATGACTGAGAACATAGGAATCTGCTTTCCGCTATGCTCCTCATATCGATACAGCCCTGCAAGAAAAGTTATCTCAGCTCCTGTCGGTTGAATTATGAAGCGGGTCTTTTTTATATCACGCTGCTGCCGGAGAGTGTTATATCCTTCCTCTGTAGGGAGAACGCCCCACTCATAGTACCAGGAAGCAGGTATTATACAACGGCGGGCATGCCATGACTCTCGCCACAGGTTCTTTGGGTCGACTGTTTCAATACGACAGTTGATGATGGGCTTGGAGTAAGCTTCGTTGGTAAAGCCCCATACCATCGGGAACACTCCCATATTACCGCTTCTGCCAGAAGCTATAACAGCAGCAACATCGGTCGGTCTGATGTCTCCGGTCATAGCTATGCTCCTGGACATCGTTAACATTATCTCGTTTGCCAGCGGTGACTTCTGTGCTCTGGTTATGTAGTTTTCAAGCGACTTATAATCAGCATAGAACCAAGTACACACTATGAAACATCTCCTTTATTTCTGTGTTAGAAATTACTTCATATAAATAATCAGCAAACCATAATCGTTCCCTAATTTTTTGATACGGATTCCCCGAAACCCTGCTTTTTTTCCAAGAGCGATATATTCTTCTTTTGTGAATTTTCTAAACCCGTTCTTAGTGTAGAAGAATTTATCTAAGTTTTCTTTTGAAATTACAGCATTGTAGAATATACCGCCTTCTTTTAATACTCTGCTAATCTCAGCTATTCCCTTAGCAGTATCGCTCCAAAAGTATATGGTATTCATCGTTGTGACCACATCAAAGGAACTGTCTTTGAAGGAAAGGTCGCAGCAGTCACCAAGCTGAAATTTCATATTTCCCGAAGCAACATACTTACGATTCGCTTCGGTTGCCTTTCTAACCATATCTTCAGATATATCAATTCCAGTGATAGAACACGGAGATTTCCGAATTATCAGCTTTTCAAGGTATCCGTTTCCAAATCCTACATCAAGTAGCTTAGTTTTTGGAGAAATGTTAATTTCTTCTATAATGCCCTTGTACATAACATTATTTGCACGGTTCATTGCCCATGTCATGATTTTTCCTATAACTCCGCGCGGATTTCCACACTGCGAAGCCAAATAATCACCGAGTTTTCCCATTTTTCCGCCACCTTTTCTTTTAATCTATACACACCTGGCACCCATGAATACTGATATAGGCATCGTGTATTTTACATTTTGGGAAACCACATCTGGTAGGATCGTTCTCGTCAGCTTCGGACGACCATTCGGTCAGCGATTCTTCGATAATGTCTTCAGCGGTCATACGCTCTATCAGCTTTTGGAATGTATCAAGGTACTCCGCAACAAATTCTTCGTTCGGTTCATAGCCGAGTGTTTCCCAACCAAGTTTCTGTCTTGCACCCTCGATCACTCTAAGCATAAAGGCTTTATCTTCATCGAAACTATTCTTATCCCAAGGCATATCGACTATATCAAAACCGACAGTACCAATTCCGCATACATTCTGATTCTTTTCAGCGAGAAACACCATAAAGTGTTTCTGGCTTTCTGTTTCGGCAAGCCTTCCACCACTTAGACATAGTACATTGATAAACACAGAAGTACCGCCGTTTGACATATTCAGATCATCTTTCAGAGCGTCCTTGTCTGATTTGTAGTTAAAGCATATCATGTTTGTCAATGTTATCGCCTCAATCTTTATAAAGTTATATTACCAATTATACCACAATCAGCCCTGCTTTTCAATCCAGTATAT
>DFJW01000062.1:0-1250 GCA_002373775.1 Ruminococcus flavefaciens
CGATATCTCTGTCCTTGGGAGCGATATCATTTACAAGGCGGTCTCCGATGTAGAGCTCACCTTCTGAGATCTCTTCGAGTCCGGCGATCATACGGAGAGTAGTTGACTTACCGCAGCCGGAAGGTCCAACGAGAACGATGAATTCCTTATCTCTTATCTCTAAATTTACATCTGAAACAGCAACAACGCCGCCCGGATATTTTTTATAAATGCCTTTAAGTGTTAAGCCTGCCATTTAATCCAGTCCTCCAGTTCAAATATTCTTTGTGCCGATATCTATATCTTTACAGTATCAGCTATATTAATATAATACCAAACTTTAATAATTTTTTCAAGTCTCTAAATTGCCAAAGTTTCATTTACTTGTTTATTAGAATTGCCGAAAAAACAGCCCCGTAACCGGCGCAAAAATCCTCAAAATCAAGGGGCAAAAACAAGTTTTCAACATCTTTGTGCAATAATTCCATACACTCTCCAACGCCCAGTTTTTCGGGCAAAACAAGCCCTCCGACAGAAATTCTCATTAATGATTCAACATGGTTTTCAACTGCGGCGAACATTCTTTTGACCTGATGATATTTTCCCTCGCATATCTGCACAAATGCCAGTTTATCGCAGTTTTCCACACATCTGACCTCAGCCGGGAGGCACTGCTCCCCGTTACCTAATTTCATACCTTTTTTAAATTTGTTAATGTAATTAATTTCGAATGGTCTGGCAAGTTTCACAATATAGATTTTTGGGACATGATGTTTAGGGGAGAGGAGATCATGGGCGAGGTCTCCGTCATCGGTGATAAGGAGGGCGCCGAGGGAGTCTTTGTCGAGTCTTCCGGCAGGGAAGAGGTTTTTCGAGCGAAGTTCGGGGGGGATGAGGGAGAGGACATTGGTGCCGTCGGAGTCGGAAGTAGAGCAGACGAAGCCGGCGGGTTTGTTGAGAAGGATGTAGCGGAATCGGTTCTGGGAGATGGGCTGACCGTTGACGGAGACGGTATTTTTTTCGGTGTCGATCTTGGTGTCAGATTTTTTAACAGTGATCCCGTCCACAGAGATCTTACCGGAAGCGGCGAGGGACTTTATCTGGGAACGGGTGAACTCTGTGCGTTCGGAGATGAATTTATCGAGACGGATAAGCGGCATAGTTTCCTCCTTTTGGGAATATATTGAAGAGAGAAAAAGAAAAAAACAAAAAAAACAAAAAAAAGAAATAAAGAAGGGCGAAGCCCTCAAAATAAGGGATTCCAAAGGGTT
>DFJW01000062.1:1323-8259 GCA_002373775.1 Ruminococcus flavefaciens
TCACAACCCTTTGGCAGGGTGGTGACCGAGGAGGGACGGAGTCCCTCCTAAGAAGTAAGCAAAACAGCGCAGCGCCGTTTTGCGTCCCTTCCGCATCAGTAAATCTCAAGCACGAAATCCAAATGTAGGGGCGGCGTTCCGCCGCCCGTGGTTACGAAAAGAGAGTAGTGCTCAGAAAGTAGAGAGTAGAAAAAGACGTTACATTTTTGCGCTAACGGTGAATGCAAGATAACGCGAATTTTCGGGCGGCGGAACGCCGCCCCTACAGGGTTCTTTCGCCGGTCTTCGCCGGGAGCGACTGATGCGGAAGGGACGCAAAAGGCGCTGCGCTGTTTTGCTTACTTCTTAGGAGGGACTCCGTCCCTCCTCGATCACCACCCTGCCAAAGGGTTGCAAACCCTTTGGAATCCCTGTTTTTGCCGGCTTCGCCGTCTTTTATTTTTCTTTTTTAATTAACAATTTTTGGAGGCTCTATGAAAAAACGTACTCTCATCATCACTCTCTCCGCACTCATCCTCGCTGCGGCTGTTACCCTTTTCCCCGGCAATATATCCACCCACCAGAATCCCACCGACTCCGTCCCTGCTTCTGCTCCCAGTCAGCGTATCGACTATTTCGCCTCCCACGGCTGGGATGTCCACGAGATAGCCTGCCGCAATGTCGTCATCCCCTCAGTCTTCTCTCCGGCTTATGAGGAATACGCCCGCATTCAGGACAAACAAGGTCTCCCTCTCCGTGAATACGCCGGCTCAGATGCTCAGCTCTATCTCTACGAAGTCAAGAATTACAGCCCTGAAAGCAAAAATATGCTTGCAGAGCTGCTGGTTTGCGATGATATTGCCGTTGCCTCCCTTGTCTACAGCGAGGACGGCGGTTCACTGAGATTCGCTGTCAGCTGAATCTCAGAATACGTTCAGCATCGAACCGATAAACGGTATCCTTATCGCCTTGCCGAAATATGTTCCAACAATGAGTAAAACGAGTATAACTACCAGTGCAAGTCCGATAACTATGCCGCACAGTACGCCCAGCACCGGTATCAGACCAAGTATCCAGCCGACTGCAATTGCTGCGACCTCGGTTATGAATAAAGCAAGCTGCTGATTTGCGTGGAATTTGCAGTATGCTGAGTTCCTGTCGATGACTATCGGCACGAAAAACAGGAATGAGAAAATGTAGCAGAGCATAGCGATGAGCGAATATTTCTTCTTGTCATCCTCCGCAAAGCTGTTCTCAGCTGCGCTGTCGTTGAACTGTTCGAGTAAATCATTCATGTTTCTTCCTCCGTGTGATCTTTATTTTCCATGTCGCTTATTATGGCGACAAAACTGGCTGTATCGGTAAAATCTTCATAGACCGACGCAAAACGGATGTAGGAAATGGGATCAATGCCCCTCAGTCTGTCAAGGACCATTTCGCCTATCTCCTTGGACCGCACGACGGTCTTGAGGTGGTCGGCGCAGTAATTTTCGACATAATCCGCGATGCCCTCCACCTGTTCCCTTGTTACGGGACGCTTTTTAATGGCAGTATAGATGCCTTTTATCAGTTTGCTCTTGTCGAACTGTTCAAAATCGCCTGAGCGTTTTTCCACCATGAGCAGAGGAGCTTCCACTGCTTCATATGTGGTGAATCTGCTGCCGCACTGGATGCACTCTCTGCGGCGGCGTATCTTATCTTCCGTGGGACGGGAATCTATGACTTTTGAATCATAGTATCCGCAGAAAGGACATTTCATCCGGTCTGCTCCTTTCCGAACTTTCCAGTGATATTGGAAAGAATATTGTAACTTGATATCAGCTCGCTTATGCCGCCGAATCCGCTTCTGTAGAGTTCGAGGACACTGGTGCAGCCGGGGTTGACTTTCCACAGTCTCTCGTAGAACCTGTTGAAATCGAATCTGCCTTTCCCCACCGGGAGGCAGTCGCCCAGTTCACCGGAGTCGCTGACGTGGGCGTGGACTATTTTTCCCCCCAGAAGCTCAATGAATCTGTAAGGGTTCTCGCCTGCACGGACAGCCTGTTTCGTATCCAGCACAAAAGCGCACTCATTTCCAAGCATAGCGGACAGGTCTCTCAGATAAATTGAAGAACCTGACTGACAGCGTGACACATTTTCTATGGCGACGGTGACGCCGAACTCTTTGCCCAGTCTGAAAAGCCGGCTGTAGCGTTCGCAGTACATTTCCTTATTCCGGACAGCTTTTCCGCCGTGGAAGACGAAGACATCAGCGCCGACGATATTCATGAACCGGAAGTAGAACTTGTAGTAATCCAGAATATCCTCAACTCTGCGTTCGTAGTCAGAGAAGAACATTATCTGTTCCATTTCGCAGGTGAAAGGGTGTACGGAGACGCAATTCACGTCAAAGCGTTTAAGGAGATTTGCGGCGCCGTGAGCGAAGCCTTTAGTCAGCTCGGAATGAGTATTTATAAATATCTCGACGCAGGAAACGCCGTTCACTGCGAGGTCATAGAGGCTTTCCTCCAAGGGTTTCGGGTACAGGCAGGCTGTAGATATCCCAGCTAACATCTCATTCCTCCTTTTTGCTGAACTATAAAGATATTATAACATATAGTGAAGAAAATGGCAAGAGACGCGCGAAAAAACTTGCCATTCGTAAAACTATTCCGCGTTCAAGGGTGCAGCGTCACGCTGCTTATAACATATAGTGAAGAAAATGGCAAGTAGAAAGTAGTGAGTAGTGCGTAGAGAGTAGAAAGTAGTTTGTAGGGGCGGCGTTCCGCCGCCCGCAAACTCGCGTTGTTTTACATTTACACTTAGCGCAGAAATGTAACGTTTTTTCTACTCTCTATTATCTAATCACTACTCTCTTTTCGTAACCACGGGCGGCGGAACGCCGCCCCTACTACTTTCTACTCTCTACTCTCTAAGCACTACTCTCTTTTCATAACCACGGGCGGCGGAACGCCGCCCCTACATTTGGATTTCGTGCTTGAGATTTACTAATGCGGAAGGGACGCAAAACGGCGCTGCGCTGTTTTGCTTACCTTTTAGGGAAGGCTCTGCCTTCCCTCGCACACCCATCCGCCAAAGGGTTGTGAACCCTTTGGAATCCCTTATTTTGCCGGCTTCGCCGTCTTTTATTATTTTCTTTTTTCTACTCTCTACATTCTACTCACTCCCACTCATCCTCCTGAATATAATGACCACAGGAGGTGCTTCAATGTTCCAAGAATTGCTACTCGCCTTCATAGTCAGCATAGATACCTGTCTCGTTTCTGCGTCACTCTCCGGCAGCGGCATCCGTATCCCGCTCATCTCGGCTCTCGTCATAAATGTCATCAGTGCCGCCGTTCTCGGCATTTCCATAAGATCCGCCGCATTTCTCTCCGGCTGCGTACCGGCAGATATCTGCCATACTGCCGGCACTGCGGTCATGGTCTTCATCGGCACTCTCACCGTAATGAAAAGCGTCATCCGGAATCTCACCGGCAAGGAGTTTTCCCTGAAAATGGGCAGGAATATCGTCCTCCGGCTCTACCTCGACGACACTGCCGCCGACCTCGACAACTCCAATTCCATTTCCCCGGCTGAGGCTTCTGCTGCGGCACTTGCCGGCTCTCTCGACTCGGCTGCTGCCGGTCTTTCCTGCGGTCTGAGCGGCATAAACGCCTCTGCGGCTGCTCTCTCGGCATTCTTTCTCGGCTGCATCGCCTTCGCTCTCGGATGTCTCGCAGGAAAAAAGATCTCCTCCCTTGACCACGATATGTCATGGCTGGGAGGAGTTATGCTCATTATGTTTTCATTTTTCGTCTGAGGTCAGATGTCGTAGACCACCATTTCCGGACGGTTGAAAAGCCTTATCTTTCCGCCCAGACCGGCTGATACAAGTATACTGCTCTTTCCCTTCCGGTAGACGCCCTTTGCGTAAGCCGGGAAGAATTTCCTCTCCGGAGACAGCATTCCCCTGCCGAATATCCGCACTCCGCCGCCGTGGACGTGTCCGCAGAAGGTGAAGTCTGCTCCCCATTCCGCGTAGACATCGGCAAAAAGCGGATTGTGCGCCAGCAGCAGAGTCTCCTTTTCCGAAGGCACGCCGAAAAGCTTCCGCATATCATCGGCTGTCAGGTCGTCAAGGTCCTTGTATTTCCCGTACTTGATGTAGGTGGCGTAGGAAGGCTCGATGCCGTATATCATCAGCTCCCTGCCCTTCACTTCGTCGCTGAAACGTTCGTTCCTGAGAAGTATGGCTTCTGAGTGCAGCACGATGTCGATGAGCTCCGTCTGCACTTTTTTTGCAAGGCTCTGCTCATGGTTGCCGAATATCATGTAGACCGGCGCTATTCCGCAAAGTTTATCTATGGTCGCCCTTATGGCGGTGAGGTCCTTTTCCGTCCTCGAAACGAGGTCGCCGGTGATGAATATGAGGTCCGGCTCTTCTGCCGCCGTCCTCTCGCAGAGAAGCTTGTTATCCGCGCCGTATCTGCGCTTGTGCAGGTCGGATATCTGCACTATCCTGATGCGATCTTCCGTCCTGTCCGTCAGGGACTCGTGCCGCACGGAAAAGGGCAGGAAATTGTCCCTCACAAAGAATCCCAGCACTGCTGTCAGCAGCAGGGCAGCAATGACTAAAAATATCACTTCTGTGTCCTCTTTTCCGCCGAAATGCGGCTGAGCGGTATATCTATTACCGCAAATATCAGCAGATAAGCGGATGTATAGATGAATCTGCCGGCATATGTGGCAATTATCTCTTTTGTGCTGCCGCTGTAGTCCGCGGCAGGATCAAATATGCTCATGTCCGGAGATGATACCCGCATTATCAGCGTCAGCAGCACTCCGGATACAAGCGGCGCAATGACCGAGAATATGAAGCAGAACCGCCGGGAGAAGTTCCCGTTCTTTCCGGAATCCGTCTGCACGAAATGGTACATCATGCACAGGATCAGCGGAAGCAGCAGCATATATCCCCAGCCAAAGCCAATTTTTTCGAAAAGGTACCATATGAACCACTGCATGAACAGGCTCAGGATGAATATGACCAGCGCCGAAAGCGGTCCTGCCTTATAGTTAAGGCTTCCCGGATTCTGATCCTCACTCATTTTCGCTGTCCTCCGGATCAGCCTCTATGACCACTTCGTTCTGCTCTTCGAGAGCGGCTTCGGCTTCTGCCTGTTTCAGCTGCTCTTCCGTAAGCTGCTCCACTTTTTCGGTCTCGGCGTTGTCGTCGTGTTCAGCACGGGTGAATGCCACTACCTTTGCGCCGTCGTTGACCTTCATGACACGGACGCCCTTTGCGATACGTCCCATGATGCGGATGTCGCTGGCGAGTATCCTGATTATGATACCGTCGCTGGAAACGAGGATGATATCGTCTGTTTCGTCAACTATCTTGATGCCGCAGACATGGCCGCGGATGTCGTCCACCTTGTAGTTGGTGAGACCGTAGCCGCCTCTGTTCTGGATGCGGTAGCTGTCTATCTCGGTCTTCTTGCCGTAGCCGTTTTCGGTGACAGTGAGGAGAGATGCGCCCTCGCGGACTCTCGCCATACCCACTACATAGTCGCCTTCACGGAGTTTTATCGCCCTTACGCCATGAGCGGAACGTGAAAGTGCGCGTCCCTTTTCTTCCTCAAGGCGGATAGCCATGCCGTTCCTTGTGGCTACGAAAAGCTGTGCGTGGCCGTCAGTCATGCGGACGCCTGCGATCTCGTCGCCCTCGTCAAGACCGATAGCTATAAGACCGTTCTTGCGGACGTTCCTGTAGAGCGAGAGGTTTGTCCTCTTTATCTTGCCGTTCTTTGTGACCATGGTGATGAACTTCTCGTCGCTGAAGTCCGTGGTCTTTATCATGGCTGCTATCTTCTCGCCCTCTGTAAGGGGAAGGAGATTTATGAGATTGAAGCCGCGTGAAGCCTTTGAGCCGTCCGGGACTTCATAGCATTTCAGCTTGTACATTATGCCCTTGTTGGAGATGAAGAGGATGTTGTCATGTGAACCGCAGATGAACATTTCCTCCACGAAGTCCTCCTCACGCTGCTTCATGCCGGTTATACCTCTTCCGCCTCTCTTCTGAGTCTTGTACTCGGAAACGGGCATGCGCTTGATATAGCCGTTGTTGGTGAGAGTAACTACGCAGTCCTCCTCGGGTATCAGGTCTTCTATATCCACCTCACCGCTTACAGACTCGATGTCCGTGCGGCGGGGATCGTTGAACTTCTTCTTGATAGCGTTCAGGTCGTCCATGATTATGGCGTAAACTCTGTTCACGTCTGCAAGGATGTCCTCAAAATCGGATATCTTGGTCAGCAGGCCGTAGAGTTCATCGGTTATCTTCTGTCTTTCCAGACCTGTGAGCTGTCCGAGACGCATCTGGACGATAGCCTCAGCCTGTTCATTGGAAAGACCGGTCTGATTTTCAAGGTGCAGACCTGTGAAATCGTACTGTGCGCGGTCAAGAAGAGCGGACATGTCCACATCCTTGAAGCGCTCCATCATCTTCTCCTTTGCCTCCTGAACGGTCGCGCTGGAACGGATGATAGCTATTACCTCGTCGATGTAGTCAGCGGCGAGCACGAAGCCTTGCAGGATATGTGACCTTTCCAGAGCCTTGCGCAGGTCGAAACGTGTCCTTCTCTGGATGACATCCACCTGGAAGTCGAGGTAATCCCTGAGCATCTGCTTCAGGGTGAGTATCTTTGGTTCATTATTGACCAGAGCCAGCATGATTATGCCGACGGTATCCTGAAGCTGAGTCATGGCGAAGAGCTTGTTGAGGACTATCTGCGGTACAGCGTCCTTTTTCAGCTCGATTACTACTCTCATGCCGTCCTTGTCGGACTCATCGCGCAGGTCGTAGATACCTTCCAGCTTCTTGTCGCGGACAAGCTGGATGATAGATTTGAGCAGTCTCTCCTTGCGGAGCATGTAGGGTATCTCGTCGATGATGATGCAGTTCCTGCCCTTTATCTC
>DFJW01000065.1 GCA_002373775.1 Ruminococcus flavefaciens
GGCTTACGGCAGCGACAAGGCTTATAAATGGGAATCAGAAGGCGTTGACGGCTACACTGTCACAGAGGCAGAAAAGAGCAATGCCGGCACTGAGATAATACTCGAAATGCTCGATGATACAGATGATGAGAACTATACCGAATTTCTCGATCAGTACCGTCTCAAATCTCTTGTAAAGAAGTACTCTGACTATATCCGCTTCCCTATCAAGATGGAATGTACACACAGCCGTCCAAAGGAGCAGACCGAGGAGGAAAAGGAAGCCAAGAAGGCTCCGGAATATGAGGATTATATCGAGGTAGAAACTCTCAACAGTATGGTGCCGCTCTGGAAAAAGAACAAGTCCGAACTCAAAGATGAGGACTACAAGCACTTCTATACTGAGAAGTTCTTCGATTACAGCGAACCGCTCAGATACGCTCATGTAAAGAATGAGGGCATGCCCAGCTACAATGCCCTGCTCTACATTCCGGCTAAGGCTCCTTTCGATTATTATTCCAAAGAGTACGAAAAGGGACTTCAGCTCTATTCAAACGGCGTGCTCATCATGGATAAGTGCCCTGACCTGCTGCCCGACTACTTCAGCTTTGTCAAAGGTCTTGTGGATTCTGAGGATCTCTCTCTCAATATCTCCCGTGAGATGCTCCAGCATGACAGACAGCTCAAGGTCATTGCCAAGAGCATTGAGAAGACTATCAGCAGTGAGCTGAAGAAAATGCTCAAGAACGACCGTGAAAAGTATGAGGAATTCTGGAAGGCTTTCGGTCCTCAGCTCAAATACGGCATATACAGCGATTACGGCATGAATAAGGATAAGCTCCAGGATCTCCTGCTGTTCACTTCTTCCAATGAGCAGAAACTCGTTACGCTCGACGAATACGTTGCAGGTATGCGTGAGGATCAGAAATTCATCTACTACGCTACCGGCGAAAATGCTGCACGAATCGAACAGCTCCCGCAGACTGAGCTCATCAAGGATAAGGGCTACGAGATACTCTATCTCACCGACAGCATAGATGAATTCGCAGTAAAAACTCTTCATCAGTACAAGGAGAAGGAATTCAAGTCAGTATCAGCTGATGACCTTGGTATAGAATCTGATGAAAAGAAGGAAGAGATCAAGGCTAAAGAAGAGGAAAACGCAGATCTGCTCAAGACTCTTGGTGAGGCTCTTGAAGGAAAGGTCTCAAAGGTCATCCTCTCACAGCGTCTGAAATCTCATCCTGTATGTATCACAAGTGAAGGCGAGATATCACTGGAAATGGAAAAAGTACTCAACTCCATGCCCGTTGACCAGAAGGTACATGCACAGAGAGTGCTTGAGATAAATCCTGAACACGATATATTCAGCAAGCTTACATCTCTCAGCGCTTCTGGTGACAAGGACAAGCTCGGCAAGTACGCAAAACTCCTGTACGATCAGGCTCTTCTGATTGAAGGCATGAGCATTGACGATCCTGTGGAATTCTCAAATCTCATCTGCGAGCTTATGTAACATCTGACTCAGTCAAGGCGATCCGTTGGATCGCCTTTTATTTTTGCCGAGTTCCGGAGACGATGATAGTACAGTATGTATTATTATCGTAAATATATACATGTTTTTATTCACGTGTTGACATTCGTTTGTTGATATGTTATAATTATGTAAATCATTCCGAAGGAGGCATACCTATGTATTCACATAAAATTATATCAGGTCTGACTGCTGTTACTATGACCGCCG
This sequence comes from Ruminococcus flavefaciens, assembly GCA_002373775.1. Lineage (GTDB taxonomy): Bacteria > Bacillota > Clostridia > Oscillospirales > Ruminococcaceae > Ruminococcus > Ruminococcus flavefaciens_M. Next base: position 1,724 of record DFJW01000065.1, read on the forward strand.
CACTGTTCCCGTTCTGCGGACCTTTAAGTACAGATGCCGCTCTGAATGCCGAAGAAGTAACGCTTATGACTCTCAGCAATGTGTATGAGGAGAACATATCTATCCCGGAAGACTCATTCACGGAATTTCAGCTTTCGGCTGATGAAGGCGATATCGTCAGCTGCAAAGTCGTTTCGGGCAATTCGGTAAAAGTCACTAAGGAGGGACTCATAACCCCGAATTCTACCACATGGTACTGGAACGGCGGATTCGGTTCAACTGTTCCATCCGGTGCTGAGGGCGAAACTGTTGAGATAGAATACAAGACCGGAGATTCCGTTGTCAGAGTTACCACCGCTGAAAACACTTATGATGTAACTGTGCATGTGCTGGATTATGCCACTGTTTACGCTGAAAAGGTCATCAATGACTATTTCGCTGAGAATATCACTGCCGATATGACTTTCGAAGAAAAGCTTGACGCCATAACCCGCATGCCTGCTACTTATGTCTATGATGCGCACTATCAGGGATACAGGGACATGATAATATACGGCGGTGGCGACTGCTGGGCAAGCTGTGACCTTATAATAAAGGAATGCGAGATGCTGGGAATAAATGCACGTCTCAGAAACGGCAGGAACGATCCCGGCTCGGGTTCCGGTCACCGCAATGTTCTCGCATGGGACGGTGAAAACTATTATGAACTGGAAGCCGGTTATTACTCCACCACTGCACCGCGTCCCTATCATGTGACAAAACGCAGTTCTCTGTTCTGCTTCAAGAATACTACAAAAGGTCTGACTGCTTATCAGTATGACGGCATAGAGGAAGAAGGAACTGCCATAGAAGTCCCTGCTGAGTACAACGGAAAACCTGTTGAGGTACTCGGCAACGGACTATTCAACAATAACGACTTCGTCACTGAGATAACTATACCGGATTCAGTGAAGGAAATTGAGCAGTATTCAGTATTTGCCTGCTCAGCATTGAAGAAGATATCTATCCCGGCTTCAGTTGAGACTATTGCTCCCGGCAATCTCATCGCCTGCTACAAGCTTACAGATATCGTTCTTGACGCTGATAACCCCTATTTTACATATGACGGCACTGCACTTTTCAATGCGGACAAGACTGAACTCAGATTCGTTCATAACACCGATTCGTATGTTATCCCGGATTCTGTCAAGGTCATCGGCGATGAGTCCTTCAGATACAACAACGACATAAGCTCCGTCGTTATCCCGGATACCGTCGAAAAGATCGGCACCGCCGCATTCCATAAGTCACAGGTTGCCGACATTACTATCGGCAGCGGCGTTACTGAGATCGGTGAATACGCATTTGCTCTTGACAGCGCCATGAAATCAATATACATACCGGAAACTGTTACAACTATCGGTGACTATGCTATAGGCTACACTTCAAGCACAAGTTCACCAAACAAGGATTTCATCATATACGGCGAAGAAGGCTCAGCTGCACAGACATATGCCGAAGCAAACAGTATCCGGTTCATTGCCGGCAAGCCTCAGACTATCATTTACGGCGATGCAAACTGTGACACTCAGGTAAATATGGCGGACGCAGTTCTGATAATGCAGGCTGTCAGCAATCCGGATATCTACGGAAAAGGCAAAGAAGCAGGCATTACCGAACAGGGTGAGATAAACGGCGACGTTATCGGAAATGACGGCATAACACTTCTCGATGCCCAGACGATACAGGAATTCACTCTCGAACTCTGTACTTCACTGCCGGTCTGAACGATCACTGACTTTTGTTTCCCTGAATAATATCTGTAAACCGTGGCAAACTATTATCAGCTTCAGTGAAGCAATATTTTTTCAAGGAGCGTTCAGCTATGGAAAGCAAACACAAGAACGAAAATATCAGATGTACAGTTGCTCAGTGCTGTCATAACATGGTCACAGAGGATTTCTGTACTCTCGGCTGCATCTCTGTAGGCACTCATGAGGCAAATCCTACTGTGCCGGAATGTACTGACTGCAATTCATTCGTCAAGAGAACAGGCTGCTGCGAATAACCGCAGTTACGCGCATATTTAGTATGCCGTAAGGCCGGTCATATTATTCCTGTCATCGGGGAAGAGTTTTCGCAAGGATGCTCCTCCCCGATGATTTTTGTTATACGTTCACCTTATGTGTTCACATCTCTGAGATCGCAGAAAACGCAGTATTTTTTCATCCCTCACTTCTTTATTTCCGGCAAGCTACATATAATTTACAGAAAAGCTTATGCAAAGGAGTGATACATTTGAAATCTCAGCCCAACGAGCGGGCAGTGATGCTCGGCAGATATATCATCGAAAACCGGACAACTGTCCGTGCCGCAGCTAAAAAATTCGGGATAAGCAAAAGTACTGTACATAAGGATGTAAGCGAAAGGCTAAGATCCGAAGATCCTGTGCTTTATGCTCAGGTCAAGGATATCCTTGAAATAAACAAGCAGGAACGCCATATACGCGGCGGACTCGCAACTAAAAAGAAATACGCAACTATCGCTGAACGCAGGCGTTGCAGCCGGGACACAAGTCCGTGATCTCATCTGCATCTATCGGCGGAGACTATTGCTGTGCGGCTGTCTCCGCCGATAGATTTTTTCTATTTAATGCAGACAAGCCATAAAAATAATATCAGCAGAAACAGCGTCTATTATTATTGACATTTCAATACAAAAATGATATAATGATATATACATATTTTGTTGTATAATCCAAATCAAGGAGCATTGATATGCACAAGGAATTTCTTATGGGAAACGCAGCTATCGCAAGAGGCGCAATAGCTGCCGGACTTAATCTGGTGTCCGGCTATCCCGGTACTCCTTCAACTGAAGTACTGGAAACAGCAGCGAAAGTAAACAAAGGCTCTCTATATGTAGAGTGGTCTGTAAATGAAAAAGCAGCTCTCGAACTGGGAGCCGGTGCAGCGTACTGCGGCGCACGTTCTATGGTGACCATGAAACAGGTCGGTCTCAATGTCGCATCCGATCCGCTTATGAGTCTGGCATATATCGGCGTTAAAGGCGGTATGGTAATACTCGTAGCTGACGATCCCGGTCCGATATCTTCACAGACTGAACAGGATACACGTCATTTTGCTTCCTTCTCAAAGCTCCCATGCTTTGATCCGTCTTCAGTTCAGGAAGCTTACGATATGATACAGGACGCTTTTGAATACTCAGAGCGCTTTCACACTCCTGTACTCTTTCGTCCCACAACAAGAGTCTGTCACGGTTATGCTTCTATAGATGTAAAGGACGAAGATGAATATTCAGCTAATAAACCGGAGGGCTTTATCAAGGATTCGTCAAAATGGGTGATATTCCCAAGGCTCTCATATAATGCCCACATCCATATCGAAGAGAGAAATGCTGAATTATCCGGCATATTCTCGGAATATAAACACAATATCATAACTCCGGCTGCTGACGGAAAATGCCGTAAGGGTATCGCTACCCACGGTATCAGCTATACATACGCCATGGAGGCACTCAGGGACAAGTCAGCTCCCAAGCTTTTCAAGGTTTCAACGCCCTTCCCGTTCCCGGAAGAAGCTGCACTTGAATTTCTCAAGGATCTCGATGAAGTACTGTGCATCGAAGAGCTTGATCCTATCATCGAACGCGAACTCACATATATCTGCGGAAAGCATCACCTGAACACCAAGATACGCGGCAAGCTGACACACGACGTTAAAACTGCCGGTGAAAATACATGTTCTTCTGTTGCCGGAAACATTGCTGATTTCATGGGGTGGGAAAAGCCCTCCGTATCAGTCAGCGATATCCCTGCTCCCGAACTTCCCGTCAGACCGCCCGTCCTCTGTGCAGGCTGTCCTCACAGAGCGTCATTCTATGCTGTAAAAGAAGCTATGAAGGGCAAAAAGTCTGTTTTCTGCGGCGATATAGGCTGCTACACTCTTGGAAATGCAATGCCGCTGGATATGGTCGATACCTGCCTCTGCATGGGTGCAGGCGTGAATATTTCTCAGGGCATCGGCAAGATCGAACCTGACACTGCATGTTTTGCATTCGTCGGTGATTCCACATTCTTTGCATCGGCTATCACCGGCGCTGTCAATGCCGTATACAATCAGGCAGATATGACACTTGTCGTTCTCGATAACTCTACCACTGCAATGACCGGTCATCAGCCTCATCCCGGAACAGGAAAGACAATGATGGGACAGGTAGTCGACAAGGTAAGCATCCAGGAAGTTCTCCGCGGTATCGGCGTCAAGACCGTTGAAACTGTCGATCCGCTGGATCTCAGCAGCGCTGTCAGCACAGTTAAGCGCGTTGCTGCTGAAAAAGGCGTTAAAGCTATTATCTTCAAATCTCCTTGTGCAGTCCTCATCAAACCGGAAAAACCGGCTGTCATAGACGAAAACAAGTGTATCAACTGCCGCAAGTGCATCAACAGTCTCGGCTGTCCGGGAATAATCATTTCCGAAGGCAAGGTAAAGATCGACGGTGCGCTTTGTACAGGATGTATGCTTTGCTCACAGGTCTGCCCTGTAAATGCTATAGGAGGTGCTGACAATGAATAAGAATATCCTTCTCTGCGGTGTCGGCGGACAGGGCATCGTCCTCACGTCCAAACTCACAGCTTCCTGTGCAATGGAAAAAGGCTTGTCCGTAATGAGCGCAGAAACTATAGGCATGGCTCAGAAAGGCGGAAGCGTTTTCAGTTTTCTCCGTCTCGGTGACGACTTATACTGCCCTATGTTTGCTGAAAAGCAGGCTGATATAATCATTGCATTCGAACCTGCTGAGGCAGTCCGCATGCTGCCGTATCTCAAAGACGGCGGCACAGTTATTGTCAATTCTCACCCTGTAATGCCGGTAACTGCATCTCTGAAGGCATCCGGCTACACCGGTGCTGAGATGATAGATCACCTGAGAAAATGTGCAGACAATCTCATGGTGATAGACGGCGACGCTGCATGCCGTGAACTCGGCTCTCCGAAAGTTCTCAACATGGTAATGCTCGGCGAGGCTATACGCAGCGGCATTCTCCCATTCACTGTAGACGATGCTGTGGAAGCTATGAAAAAAAGTGTAAAGCCGCAGTTCGTAGATCTGAACACCAAAGCGCTGACATACAATTCGTAAAATATGTTTCTTTGAAAGGAAAGAATAATTATGCAGATATCACAGCAGCAGTTAGATCTTGTAAATGACCGCATCCGTGCACTTGTTAAAGCAGGAAGTTTCTACGGTAAGAAGCTTGAAGAAGCCGGCATCACTCATGTTGACAGCCCGGAAGATTTCACTAAGCTCCCCTTCTCTGAAAAAAAGGATCTCCGTGACGCTTATCCTCTCGGACTTATGACAGCTCCTGAGGAAGAGATCGTCCGCATACACTCATCCTCAGGAACTACAGGCACTCCTGTCGTTATCCCATATACAGCCAAAGACGTTGACGACTGGGGCGAGATGTTCAAGCGCTGTTATGAAACAGCAGGCATCACAAATATGGATCGTATCCAGATAACTCCCGGATACGGACTCTGGACTGCCGGCATCGGTTTCCAGAACGGATGTGAAAAGCTGGGCGCTATGGCTGTTCCCATGGGCCCGGGAAATACGGACAAGCAGCTTGAAATGATGCAGTCACTGAAAAGCACAGTCCTCTGCTCCACTTCTTCCTACGCTCTTCTCCTTGCTGAAGAGATCGAAAAGCGCGGCATCCGCGATAAGATCCACCTCAAAAAAGGTGTTATCGGTTCTGAACGCTGGAGCCAGAAAATGCGTGACCGCATTGCAAACGAGCTTGGCATCGAACTTTTCGATATTTACGGGCTCACTGAGATCTACGGTCCCGGAATCGGTATAAACTGTCCCGGTGAGACTGCTATGCACTACTGGGACGACTATCTCTACCTTGAGATCATTGACCCTAAGACCGGCGAGAATGTCCCGGACGGCGAAATGGGCGAGATCGTAATAACAACTCTCGTAAAGGAAGGTGCTCCGCTCATCCGTTACCGCACACATGATCTTTCACGCATAGTTCCCGGCAAGTGCAAGTGCGGAAGATGCTACCCGAGAATCGACACCATCATGGGACGCACTGATGATATGATGAAGATAAAGGGCGTAAATGTATTCCCGAGCCAGATCGAAGAGATACTCAGCACTTTCAGCGAGATATCCAGTGAATACCAGATACGCATATCTCACCTTGACGGCAAGGATACCATGCGTATTTATGTTGAGTCCACCGGCGATGTTGATTTTGCTTCTCTCGGAAAGCGCATATCTGAAAAAGTCAAGAGCCGTATCGGTTTTACTCCGATAGTCAAAGTTGTAGAAGTCGGCGTTCTCCCAAGAAGTATGAAAAAGACAGCAAGAGTCATTGACGAACGTTATGATGAGAACTGATAACATCATCATCGGTTTTCATCTCCTCACGGAGAGTGATAATATATGGCAAAGTCAAACCGTAAAGGAATAGGATGCCTTGGATTTATCGGATTGCTCGCAGGAGGATTCATTGCAATAATGATGATAGCCGTAATAAGCGAGTCTTCTGCTTCCAAGGAGACAAGTAATGTTGCTTTAGCAACAGCATTTCTCATTCCTGTTCTGGCAGCTATGTGGTTCTTACTCAGGAACGCATACGGTCCTGTATATGACAATGTGAACGTACCGGATAAGATCGACGTTTCAGACATCACACCGAAGCATCAGGAAGGTGACGTTCCGTTCACTGACTACTCAAAATTTCAGATGCCTCCGCTTTACTTCAAGCAGGATGTTATGAATATGAAGCTCGTTGCCAGCAGTTCAGTCAGTGAAGTAAACAACAAACTTCTCTGGAAAGGGAACCGCTGCAAGCTGGTATATGCTCAGCCTCTGCCTGCATCATCCGAGATTGAGATCCATGAGGCAGAATACTTCGATCCGCCTTACATAGTCGGCGAAGGAAATGTCAGCTACAAAACGAGCAAAGTATCAGAAAATGAATTCTACAGCAGTTCCGCTTCTGATATCTGCAATATGATCGAAAAGCGTTCCGGCACAAAAATGACTGCTGAAGGCAGAGCTTTCATTCACTCATTAAAGGGCTGAAAAAAAGCCGCTCCTTTAATGGAGCGGCATACAGTCACTTTCTGACCGCAAGTTCAGCCACACGGTAAGCGCCGTCATATATCCCGGCATTTCCGGCAGTTATGATGTTTTCGCACATCTTTTCTATGACATCGCTGCTGTTCTGTATGAATGACAGCATATCACATATCTCACGCACATCGGTACACTCATATGTGCCGTCGCCTATCTCAGCAGAGCGTATGGCTCCCCACGCTTCATGTCCGCCTATGCGCTTTATCATGAGCTTAGGGACAGGATAGAATGACAGCTCGCCCGGCTTCGTTATCAGTACATCTGCTGTTCTCATAAGCATATTTGTCGAATAAACGGCAGAAAATATATCGCTGTGGCAGAATATGTGTATCCCGTGCAGTTCACCGCTGTATGCTCTGTTGCAGAAATCAGCAGTATCCCTGATATCATCCGGATGTATGCTGAGCATGTCCTTCATATGAGGAACATCAGCAATGAGGTCTCCGATCATATCCCGATGGTCTCCGACATTTATTATGAGCGACGCTTTGCCGCGCCTGATATACGGCAGCAGCTTTCTGACGACCGCAGCAAAAATGTCTTTCTGTGCGCCTGCTCCGCCTGCGGACAGCAGCCAGCGTTTAGCCTTTCCGGCAGAGATACGAATGCAGCGTCTGCGGCAGTCCTCTTCAATATTGCTCACGAGTTCATGGTCTATATAATGTCCGGTGTATACTATGTCTTTTTCCGGCATAGGTCTCAGACTTCGTTTTTTGTCCATTCCCCTCAGTCTCCGGTATCCGAGATACGCCGAAGGAGTCTGGACCGTATGCAAAGCACCTTCCGACAGATGCAGAGCCATCGGCCAGTTATCCGGAATGACATTTATCACGTTCTTCATGCCTGCATGCAGAGCAGCCTGTGCCGGCCACACATGAGTGGCAATATACGGTATGTCCTTTGGTATCCCGGAAAATACAGCTGTCATCAGTTCAGCCGCTTTCTGGTCTGAACAGTTGTATGAGAGTCTGCGGAAGCCCTCACTGTTGAGCCGCTCCCAGAAAAGCTTGTTGAACAGCGAAGACGTCTGCGAAAGCCGTGAACCGAGGGAATAGAGTTTGTTCTGACCGGCAATTATCCTGCCGCATGAGGTATCCTCAAATGAATGGAGATCGAACCAGTATGGAACGTATCCCATAGAATGAATGGCTGAGGCTATCGCCATTGATATGCGGTAGTGTCCGAATCCCATGCGGATATTTCCGATGATCACCGACTTGTCATCGAATACTGCTTCATCTGTATCCGACATATGAAGCTGCTGTACACCGAGAAGGGAACCGACAGCTGGTGCAGGCACAGCTTTGAAATGATATTCCTTCCCGGTATCATCACCGTACTTTTTCATCAGTTTTTCCTTATGTCTTACAGCCTTTCTGTAGATCCTTGCCGGCATCTCATTCCCAAATATATACTTTGATCTATCCATATTCCCCCCTCATTTCCGAAACGTTATAAAATGCGATAGAACGATCATCAGATCACATTATATATGTAAATGTGATGATTATTCTATCATATTTTAAGGAGGTTTGTCAAGTGGAAAAGGAATTTTCTCAGGAGAATCTTAAAAGCAGACGATACGAAAGAGCGGTCTCAGCAAGTGCGCGTCTATTCCTCAAAAATGGTATAGAGAACGTGAAAATGACTGACATCGCCGAAGAGAGCGGAGTTGGTGTCGCCACGCTGTACCGGTATTTCGGTACAAAGACCGGCGTTACCATCGCTGCTATGACCTATCTCTGGGAAGATCTTAAGCGCATGTTCAGCGGCGTGTTCGAATCCGAAGTTTTCCTGCGTCAGACAGGTCTGAAACAGGTCACTGACCTTATGAGGATGTACCTTGTGCTCTACAGCGCTCATAAGGACTTCATGAAGCTTCTCGGCGAGTTTGATCTTTTCATCATCCGCGAAAACGTCCCCGATGAAGCACTCACTGCTTATGAAAACTCAATAATCAATTTCTACCCGATAATAGAATCATCCTACAAGACCGGTCTCAGCGACGGCACTCTCAGAAGCGATATTGATTTCAAGCTCTTCTATCTCACATACAGTCATTCACTCATGGAACTCTGCAAAAAGCTCATTCAGGGCGAGATACTGCCCAGTGATGATTTTTCAGAAGGTGAAAAAGAACTGAGTATGCTCATTGACAGCGCCGTTTATTATCTTCGCAAGATCTGATATTACCGGCATTTACTCATAGATACAAGGAGGAAGTGCTATGTTAAAGCTAAAAACCGTTCACTTTGTATGCGCAGACAGAGATGAGGTATTTTCAGTCGATACTGCCCATTCCGTGCGCACAGCCAAAGTGTTTCTCGATATAAATACTGACGGCAACGTTTTCAGCGTCCATGTCCGCACTGATTCGGAAATAACCATAAAGGAGCTTTCTGCTGAATTCGAGTATCCTTTCAACTCAAATGACAGGATATTCCTGAATGGTTATCAGTCGTGGACTGACAGCTATGAACACAGTGTCAGCGGCAGGATGCACGGTCTTGGCCGTGTTCCATCAAAATTCGCTGAGAAATATGCCCTTTCACAGTACGGCGATTACAATATCGTCGATTACAGCTCCGCTCCCGGAGAACTTCACGGCTGGTCTTACGGCTACATAAGAAACGGCAGTGAATATGACTTTATCGGCTCGCTGAGCGAGGATACAGGTTTCACACTGCTGTACGTCAAAACGAAAGAAGACCGTATCTATGCTGTCAAGGACTGCGGTGATCTCACTGTAAACGGAGACTACTGCGGACTGAAACTTTACATGAAATCCGGTACTGAGGATAGAGTATTCGACCGCTATTTTGACCGTCTCGGCGTAAAGCTCAACGAAGAAGCAAAGCCGATATTCGGTTACACCAGCTGGTACCGTCACTATCCGGATATAAATGAGGATATCATTCTCAATGACCTGTGCGCTATGAGTTCGCTTAAACACAAAAGCCATGTATTCCAGATAGATGACGGCTGGCAGACTGCTGTGGGAGACTGGCTTTCCGTTGACTATGCAAAATTCCCGGAAGGAATGAAAAAGATCGCTGACAGTATCGCTGAAAAGGACATGATTCCCGGTATATGGCTCGCTCCTTTTGTATGCGAAGAGAATTCCGAGCTGTTCAAAGAGCATCAGAACTGGCTCGCTAAAGACGAAAACGGCGGACTTATCAAAGGCGGCTCTAACTGGGGCGGCTTCTACGCGCTGGATATCTACAATCCGGAAGTACGAGAGTATCTCCGTGATGTTTTCAACGTGATAATAAATCAGTGGGGATTCAGACTGCTGAAGCTTGATTTTCTGTATGCAGCCTGCATCGAGCCAACTTCTTTCAGGACACGCGGAATGATAATGGCAGACGCCATGAAATTCCTGCGCAGTATAACACAAGGCGCTTTCATTCTCGGCTGCGGTGTTCCTCTGGCAAGCGCTTTCGGACGTGTTGACTACTGCCGTATCGGCTGTGATGTCAGCCTTGACTGGAACGACAAGCCGCATCTGCGCCTTGCTCACCGCGAACGTGTCAGCACAAGGAATACCATCCTCGACTCGGTATTCCGCCGTCAGCTGAACGGACGTGCTTTTCTGAACGATCCGGACGTGTTCATGCTCAGAAGCGACAACACTTCACTGACACCTTCTCAGAAAAAATGCCTTGCCGAGATCAACGCACTGACCGGCGGTGTGCTTTTTACTTCAGATGATGTATCAGGTTATACCGACTCGCAGCTGAAGGAACTGGACGTGATGATGGCGCTGAGAGAAGCTGAGATACAGAGCGCTGAACTCAACCGCGGCATACTGACTGTATGTTTTACCCTGCGCGGCAAAGAGTACATACGCAAGTACAATATGTGACTCTCACTGCATTATGATGCACTTTAAAGTATCGTTACCGGCTGGTTAAGTTTTGTGCACATCCCACAAAATCAACATACGTTTACAGTCAAATCAGTAAAAATTCCGGCTTTCTCTTGCAAATTCTCCTCATTTGGAGTATAATAATATTGAGCTTCTGTATGATGCGATATCACCGAAGTATTTTTACGTCAGGAGGCTGATAACATGTTCGATAAAACTATGACCTTCTCTGTCAACGAAGATAAGGAAGCTGAGCTGAAAAGAAATCTCACGATAATCTATGACGCTCTCACTCAGAAGGGATATAATCCCATCAATCAGATCGTTGGTTATATACTGTCAGAAGATCCGACTTACATAACCACATACAATAATGCAAGAAGTCTTATTCGCCATATAGACCGCGATGAACTTCTTCAGGTACTCGTAAGGAATTATCTTCAGGCATGATCCCGGTGATCTCCTTTGTTCATCCGCACAAGGATGCTGCCAGGAGACCGGATAAACGGCTGATATATATGATGATTAGCAATTGCGCGGCAGTGTATCACTGCCGCTTTTGCATTTATTTACACTTATTATCCCCGTCCGTTATCATATAATACTCATGCGGATGTTTTCCGCGCCGATCGGGAGGGATTTTTATGAAGATTTCAGTTACTGCCGCAGTGATGACAGCTGCTCTGATGCCTTGCGCTGCTGTCACTGCCGCAGACAACACGAAGATAGGTTACGGTCAGGGAACAGCTGTGGACGATCAGAACCGTCCGGTCGATGCAGTTTCGTTCAGCAGCCGTTACCGTGATCTTGATGCTTTTGCTCTTTCTGAAGACGCAGACCGTATAATCATTACTTTCGATCAGGGATACGAAAACGGATACACCTCCGCAATACTCGATACCCTGAAAGAAAAGAATGTGAGTGCTGTTTTCTTCCTTACAGGTGATTATGCCAAAAAGGAGACAGAACTCGTCAGAAGGATGATAAACGAAGGGCATGTGATAGGCAATCACGGAATGACACATGCAAGTCTTCCAACACTTTCAGACAAGGAAGCAGAAGATGAGATAATGTCACTGCATAACTATGTGATGAACAATTTCGGATATCAGATGCAGTATTTCCGCTGTCCATGCGGTGAATACTCTGAGCATGCACTTGAAACCGTGCACAACTGCGGATACAAAACTGTATTCTGGAGCTACGCCTATGTGGACTGGAAAACAGACAGTCAGCCTGATCCCGGCGCAAGTCTCGGCAGGCTGCTGGATTCAGCTCACGGAGGTGAGATACTCCTGCTCCATTCCGTATCTTCCACCAATGCTGAAATACTCGGTCAGCTGATCGACGGTCTTCGTGCAAAGGGGTTCACAGTCTGAATCTGATAGCGGAGCTCATTTACATGAGCTCCGCTTTTGGCAGCGTGGCGCTGCACCTTGATCGCGGCTGAGTTTTTTCAAAAGGCATAAAATTTCGCACGTATGTTGCTATTTTCCGAATTATATGCTATAAGCAGCGTGACGCTGCACCCTTGATCGCGGCTGAGTTTTTTCAAAAGGCATAAAATTTCGCACGTATGTTGCTATTTTCTGAATTATATGCTATAAGCAGCGTGACGCTGCACCCTTGATCGCGGCTGAGTTTTTTCAAAAGGCATAAATTTTCGCGCGTATGTTGCTATTTTCTGAATTATATGCTATAATTATCCTATAACACTATGGACCTACAGTCCGGACAAAAAAGGGGTGGCTCACATGAGATTTAAAAACGAAGACGACTATAAACAACGGATAAAGCGTGTTGTAATCAGCAAGGCTGAAATAAACCAGAAATTAAAATCAGCCGGAAAGTACATTGATTCAATATACGACGGCAGACCTATCCTGCTCGTCAGTGTACTGAAAGGCGCTTTTGTGTTCCTCGCAGATCTCTGCCGTGAGGTCAGTGTACCGTGCGAGATCGCTTTCATGGCGGCAAAAAGCTATTTTGAGGACACCAAGTCCAGCGGAAGTGTCGCGGTCACAATGGACATCGCGCAGGATGTAAGCGGATACCATGTAGTGATAGTCGAGGACATAATAGATACCGGACGGACTCTGAGCGAAGTTATCAAGCTTATAAAAGCACGCTCTCCCCTTTCGCTTCACGTTGTCACACTTCTGGACAAGCCCTCACGCAGAGTCGTTGAGCTGGATGCTGACTACTCATTGTTCACTATCCCGGATCTTTTCGTCATCGGCTATGGTCTCGATTTCGGCGAATATTACCGCAATCTGCCATATATAGCTGAATACGCAGAATGAGGTGACAGATATGCTCGATAAGATATTCAAGCTGCGCGCTAATAAGACAAACGTCAGGACGGAAATTGCTGCCGGTATCACCACTTTCATGACTATGGCTTACATACTTGCTGTAAACCCGAGCACTCTCGGCGACGCCGGAATGGATCCCACTGCTGTACTTCTTGCCACATGCCTCGCTTCTTTCGTAGGTACTGCCTGCATGGCACTCATGGCAAATCTCCCGTTTGCCCTTTCAGCCGGCATGGGACTGAATGCTTACTTTGCCTACACAGTAGTCCTCCAGAACGGTTACAGCTGGCAGATCGCTCTGCTTGCCGTTTTCACAGAAGGCATAATCTTCATAATACTCTCGCTCACCAAAGTCAGGGAAGCTATATTCAACGCCATACCACTCTCACTTAAAAAGGCTGTCTCAGTCGGCATCGGCTTGTTCATATGCTTCATCGGTCTGCAAAACGCTCACCTCGCAAAAGGAAATCCCAATACCCTTGTTGAGATAGTGGACTTCACCGAGAACTTCCATACCCAGGGAATATGGGCACTGCTTGCCGTAACAGGCACGTTCCTGACTGCTATACTGTTCATACGCAAGGTCAAGGGCGCTATGCTCATCGGTATCTTCGGCACATGGATACTCGGTATCATCTGCCAGCTGACAGATCTCTACCGCCCGGATGCTGATGCAGGTTTCTATACTCTGTTCCCGGATTTCGAGATGACTGACTTCAGCAAGCTCGGGGATACTTTCGGTCAGTGTTTCAAAGCAGACATGAGTGCAATAAGCGCATTCGATTTCATCTGCATAGTCTTCGCTTTCCTGTTCGTTGACCTTTTCGATACACTCGGAACCCTCATCGGCGTAAGCTCCAAGGCAGGTCTGCTCGACAAGAACGGCAAACTCGAAAAGATACGTCCGGCTCTGCTCGCAGACGCAGTCGCTACTACTGCCGGAGCTGTACTCGGTACTTCCACCACCACCACATTCGTTGAATCCTCAGCCGGTGCAGCAGCAGGCGGAAGAACAGGTCTCACAGCTCTTACAACTGCTGTGCTTTTCCTGATATCAATGTTCTTTGCACCGATATTTACTGCTATCCCTGCATTTGCGACTGCACCTGCGCTCATCATCGTCGGATTCCTCATGTTCAGCTCGATCACTGATATAAAACTCAATGAAAAGAATTACACTTCAGCTCTTCCGGCTTACCTCTGCATAATCGCAATGCCGCTGTTCTACAGCATTTCCGAAGGTATAGCACTGGGAGTGATCTCATACGTTATAATAAATCTCGCATGCGGAAAACGCAAAGAGGTAAATCCTATAATGTATGTGCTGTCCATACTCTTCATTCTCAAATACATATTCCTCTGATACAGACTGCCGCATTTCCGTGCGGCAGTTATTTTTATGGTGAAAAATCGCAAAAAAGTGAGAAAGTCACAGATATAACGACATATATTGAAAAAAATCTGTGTTTTTGCCAGATTTCATCGCAAGAACAGAGTTGAAGTTCAAGTGAACCTGCGATATAATCATATCATCGTCAAAGAGGAGGCGTTGAACATGAACCGTGTGATCCCGGGAACTACTTTGAAATTCAGCGAACAAGCAAGAGTATCAGCATTCTCACTCATCTCCCCTGTGCTTGAAGCGACAGGAGGTCTCACACTCTCTCAGCTTTCAAAGCTCACAGGCATCGAAGGTACTACGATCCAGAACTGGATCAAAAGAGGCTGGGTATCCTCAACTGTTGGTAAAAAGTACTCAGAACGGCAGGTCGTAAGGATACTGCTGATAAATATGCTCAGAAGCGCTATGAAGCTCGAAGATATCGCGAACCTCATGTCATATGTCAACGGTGACGTTGAAGACTCTTCTGACGATATCATTTCCGATATCAGTTTATACAATATGCTGTGCAGGATCATCTTCACTGCTGAAGATGAAGGTGCTTTCGGTACAGAAAAGACACGCTCGCTGATCGACAAGGAAATATTGGAAAACTCAAGGGATATCGCAAACGAAGAAAAGCTGCGGAAAGCAATGTTCGTTATGGTCATGGGTTACAGAAGCGGTTACCTTAAAAATCTTGCAGACAATGTGCTCAGCGGCGTTCTCGAAGAATACCGCAACGGCAGTGCCGGAAAATGATCGTACATTTTAACGGCTGTGCTTCCGGTATAGTATCAGGAAGCTTATCTACGGAGGATGGAATATGTCAGTAAATATCAGAGAAATCAAAAACGGCTCAGTAAAAAAGGAATTCAAAGGATTGAAATGGATCGTTGCCGGTATTGCTGCGCTCGTAGTTGCAGCTAATTCCTTTGCTATCGTGCCCGCCGGCAATACAGGCGTCGTGCTCACTCTCGGCAAAGCAGGGATAACAGGTCTTGATCCCGGTTTCCACCTGAAAGTGCCGTTCGTTCAGACTGTGGAGTGCATGTCCAACAAGATACAGGTCTATGAGACTCCTGCATCGGCTGTCTCCAGTGATATGCAGAACGTCAGCAGCAATATCGCTGTCAACTACCGGCTCATATCTTCCGACACTCCTAAAATGTATGAGGATGTCGGACTGGATTACCAGACAGTCCTTATTGCGCCCACCGTTCAGGAGTGCATGAAATCCGCTACTTCAAAGCGAAATGCGGAACAGCTCATCACTGACCGTCAGTCTATAAGCGATGAAGTAAAAACTGCTCTTGACAATGCCCTTAATGAGTACGGCATATACATAGAGAAATTCAACATCGTGAACTTCGACTTTTCTGAGGAATTCAACAATGCTATCGAAGCTAAGCAGGTTGCGGAGCAGAATCTCCTAAAAACCACTACCGAACAGGAACAGGCTCGTATAATCGCTGAAACAGATGCCGAGAAAAAGCGTATCGCTGCTAAAGCTGAAGCTGATGCGATCCTCGCTCAGGCAAAGGCTCAGGCTGACGCTAACAAGCTCCTTGAAGAGTCGCTCTCCGATAAGGTTATCGCTTATGAACAGATACAGAAGTGGAACGGCGTTATGCCTAAAGTCACAAGCGGAGACAGCGGTCTGCTTATAAACATACCGCTGGATGATACGCAGTCTTCCTCTTCGTATACCGCACCTGAAAAGACTTCGGTCTCGGAGGATAATGAATGAATGCAATAATCGCTCTTCCCTCTCATTGTGGGGATAATAGTTCAACTCATCTGCCAAATAGGGAATTGGGGCTGTACAGTTTTTGAGAGGGGCTGTGCAGAAAATAGATGCGGATGGTCTGGGGAGACTGTCCGCATCAGGGGTAAAAAACGACGGTCATCTATGCCGGCTGCGGATTTTTTCCGTAAAGCAGCGTGATGTACCGTCTTTTTTGCTGCATGCGTTTTCAGTTGACCTCTTGCTATTTCAGCAATTGTATGTTATTATTAGTACAATAATATTATTGACACTGAAAGGAACTATCATGGCTAAACAATTCTGGAAAGGCAGCGCTCTGCTCGCACCTGTGCCTGCTGCTCTTGTTACTTGCGGCACTCCCGAGAAACCAAATGTGCTGACTATCGGCTGGACAGGTATCGTCTGCACACGTCCTCCGATGACATATATATCCGTGCGTCCCGAACGCTATTCGCATGACATTATAAAGGAGTCGGGAGAATTCGTCATCAATCTCACTACTTCCGCTATGTGCCGTGTGACCGATTTCTGCGGCGTCAAAAGCGGAAAAGCCCTCGACAAGCTCGCTGCATGCGGTCTGCACACTGCACCGGCACAGAAGGTCACACCGCCAATAATAGAAGAATGTCCGGTAAGTCTCGAATGCCGTGTGACCGATTCACGGCTGCTGGGTTCACACACCATGTTCCTTGCCGAGATAGTCGGGATAGATGTTGATGAAAGATTCATTGACTCCAAAGGCAAACTGAATCTCCAGCAGTGCGGACTTATGGCATATGCTCACGGTGAATATTTCGCACTCGGCAGAAAGCTCGGGGATTTCGGATTCTCTGTCCGCAAAAAGAAAAAAGCACATAAAACCCCCGGCTCACGATGAAAGGTCTTCGATATACTGTTTCAGTTCTTCGTCAGAATAAATTCGTATCCCTTTTCTGAGCTGCTCACGGTCATACTCCGACAAAAGCTGAGGCGGCAGATCAATTTTCATATACGGTTCAAGACTGCCGCGCCTGAATACACCGATTCCGCCCTGATACTCTATGACTGAATATAACGGTTCGGCTGATTCAGATGATATTGCTGCCAGCTTTGCCTGCACTTTATGATAATGCACACTTCTGCCAAGTGTACATATTATTATGAAGCCGGATACGGTAAGTGCTACGAATATGGTGAAGAAGATACGTTTTTCCATGCTCAATCCCATTTTTTCACTCTCCATTTATGCTGCCTCTGAAAACTCTTCTGCATCTGTTTGCCGGGAGCCATGGGCAGCATTAATAATATTGCCGTAAATATTATAGGCTGATTTTCTTATATTATACAATTTGACGTTTTTTCTCTAAAGCTATTAACATTCAATCGCTTTTGTGGTATAATTATTGTGTATAGGTATGGTCAGTGATTCGTATACCACATCATGAAAGGAGCGTGCTGCCGGTGGCGGCAGCAGTGAAAAAATGGACGAAGTATTAAACTATCCGGGGACTCTTGACGCAGGACCTCCGCCTTCAGCGCCAACGCCTTTAAGAGCCCCGCAAAAAAAGAAGAAGAAAAAGAAGAACAAGTTCCTGTGGTTCTTGAAGAAGCTGCTCATGGTCATTATCACGACGCTTCTTTCACTTTTTCTCGTAATGGTCATTACCGGCACTATCGTTGCTACTGCTCTTACGGTCTATGTGCTTGATTTCATGGACGACTCCACCGGAGTCACTCTCCAGGAACTTGAGTCGGGAAATGATACTTATTTCTATGGATATGAGACCGATGAGAACGGTGAACAGAAACTCGTCGTTCTCAACCGCGTAAAGTCTCAGGTCCAGCGTATACCGGTATCTATAGACCGTATCCCGCAGCATGTCCGTGACGCATTCGTTTATACTGAGGATGAACGTTTCTATACCCATGACGGTGTTGACTATAAGCGTACTTTTTCAGCATTCGTCAACATGTTCATGCACATCTATGACACCGAACAGGGTGGTTCTACCATAACTCAGCAGCTCATCAAAAACCTCACCGGTGATGATGAACATTCTCCGCAGCGTAAGATACGAGAGATATTCAGCGCGATGCAGCTGGAGAAGACCTATTCCAAGGATGAGATACTGGAAGAATACCTGAACTATATCGGTTTCGGCGGTCCTATCAACGGTATCCAGCTTGCCTCTATCCGTTACTTCGGAAAGAGCGTTGAGCAGCTCACAGTACCGGAAGCTGCTGTACTGGCAGCTATACCTAAGTCGCCTGAGGAATATGGTCCTTTCGTTGAGTATCACGAGGACAATGATCCGCGTAAACCTATTGTGATCGACGGCAGAGCAAATAACAAGAGCCGTCAGAACTACGTTCTATACAAGCTCTACGACAACGGAGCCATCACCTACGACGAATACCAGACTTACCTTAATACCAAGCTGATATACACCGACTCCCCCGAATACCTCGCTGCTCATCCTGAAGAAACAGCTGAAGACCTTGAAAAGGAAGAGTCAGCTTATTCATGGGTCGTTGATGCGATGTATTTCGAAGCAGCTGATTTCTTTGCTGAGGAATTCAATATCAGCCGTCAAGAAGCGATAGAACGCATCAACCGCGGCGGATACAAGATCTATTCTTCTGTTGATGACAAAATGCAAAAGTACGTTGAGGAAAAGTTCCTCGACCTGAACAATCTCATGGATCCAAATTCAGTTATCCAATGGGTAGACCTTGACGATGACGGCGAAGCAGACGAATGTGTACCTCACGTTGGTTTCATCGCCCTCAACTATGACGGTTCGATAAAGGCACTTATAGGTGACTGGGGTGAGAAGAAGGATTCCCTGATAACCAACTATGCCGTTGATGAACCAAGAGCTGTCGGTTCAACTATGAAACCGATATCGACATATGGTCTTGCACTTGAAACAGACCATATCCACTGGGGTTCGCTTTACACCGATAAAACAGCAGCTATAGTTGACGGCGAGCCATGGCCTACCAACTACTCGACCGGAACAGGTCTTTCAGTATCCGGTGAAGTAAACAAGATCTACTACTTCCTGCTGCGTTCCTACAATACTATCCCTGCTCAGCTCTGCGTAGAGCTCACGCCGGAAAAGGTATTTGAATTCTGTACAAAGAATATGGGACTTGAACTTGTAAGTCCCGACGACTGCGACCTTGCACCTCTGACTGTAGGTGCGCTCAACAAGGGTGTCACACTGAAAAACCTCGCAAATGCGTATATCCCGTACGGAAACGAAGGTATATACACTGAGGCACATATAATCACCAAGATCGAAGACAGCAATCATGAGATAATCTACGAAAATGACGGTAATCCGCGACGTGCAGTATCAGATGAGACGGCATGGGTAATGAATCGTATGCTCAAGAACGTTATCGAAGATCCTTGGGGAACCGGTGCTTCTGCAAGACTTCAGAACAAGGTGCTTGTCGGCAAGACAGGTACTACCGAAAACTGGTGGGATCTCACATTCGTAGGTCTTACCCGCGATTTCGTAAGTGCTGTTACCATAGGTTATAAATCATACAACGAAAACCTTTCACTTCCTCTGACACTCCATTCATCAGACGTATGGAAAAACGCTATCGGAGAATATGCCGATACGATGTTCCTTGATACTCCGGCTGACTTCGACGAAGTACAGACCGTGATCCGTGCCCCGATGTGTTCAGTATCCGGTATGATAGCCGGTGAAAACTGTCCGAGAGGTGTTACAGGTTACTGGAAATCGACCAATGCGCCGCACTGCGACGGTTCTCATGCAGGTCTGCATGTTGGCGGAAACACTCCTCAGGGTGACCAGAACAACAGCGGTCAGAATGATCCCGTGATAAACGACCAGGCAAGTGTCGGAGGCGAAGGTTATCAGGCAGATCCCGGACAGAATCCAGGAGTTGATACACCGGCTGATCCCGGCAATGTTGATCCGGGCTATGTTGATCCCGGCAATGCCGATCCGGGCAATGCCGATCCGGGCAATGCTGATCCCGGATATGTTGATCCCGGAAATGCCGATCCCGGCAACGTCGATCCGGGCTATGTTGATCCGGGCGTTCCGGATCCCGGCGAATACGGCGGAGACTATTGATAAGGTGATAATTTGAGCGATACTATAAGACTTTGCTGCCCCTGTCATTTCGGGCTTGAAAGCGTATTAAAATATGAGATACAGAAGATCGGAGGCACTGATCTGAGAGTCAGCGACGGAAAGATCAGTTTCTCCGGCGATGAAAGTATACTCGCAAGGGCTAATCTCTGCCTTTCAACTGCTGAAAGAGTTCTCATCGAACTCATAGAATTCAAGGCTACAAGCTTTGAAGAGCTGTTCCAGGGCGTGAGAGCTATCGAACTTGAAAGATATATCGGTCCGCAGGATGCTTTCCCTGTCAAGGGCTATTCACTGAATTCGGCTCTTCACAGTGTTCCTGACTGCCAGTCTATCGTTAAAAAGGCAGCTGTTGAAAGGCTGAAATCAAAATACGGCATCAGCTGGTTCGAAGAGACCGGTGCTCCTGTCCAGATCAAATTCAGCATACTGAAAGATACCGTTTCGGTATATCTCGATACCAGCGGTGTCGGACTCCACAAGCGCGGCTACAGGCGCAATTCCAATGCTGCTCCTATCAAGGAGACTCTCGCAGCCGGCATAATCGACCTCGCAAGAGTACGTTCTGACTCTGTAGTGTGCGATCCTTTCTGCGGAAGCGGTACGCTGCTGATAGAAGCTGCTCTCAAGGCACTGAACATCGCCCCCGGCATCAACCGCAGATTCGCTGCCGAAAAATGGGACTGCTTTGACAAGACTATCTGGCAGAATGAACGTAAGCGTGCAATTGACAACGTGGACCGTTCAGCAGAGTTCCGCGCTATCGGTGCTGATATCGACGATGCAGCTGTTGCTCTCTCACTTGATAACGCTCATAAAGCCGGAATCAAGTCGAGAGTAAAGATCGAGCAGGCTGACATTACAAAATTCGTCCAGCCTGAAGATTCGATCGTTATATGCAATCCTCCTTACGGTGAACGTCTGCTCGAACTGCGTGAAGCAGAGGATATCTACCGCAAAATGGGCAGAGTGCTCGGCAAAGGCGGCAGCAGGCAGAGCTATGTGATATCGCCGCATGAACAGTTCGAGAAGTTTTTCGGTGCTGAGGCAAGAAAACGCCGTAAGCTCTACAACGGCATGATAAAGTGCCAGCTTTATATGTATTTCTGATAAAATGGGGCGATCTTTTCAGATCGCCCCGTGTCATAGGTGGTATTATGAATTTTTTTATAAAGCGCCAGTTATTGCAGTTCTTCTTTCCGTCAAGATGCCCGGTATGCGGCAAGGTAATAGGTGCTATGGACAGATTCTGCGATGAATGCAGTGATAGTCTTGACCGTTACAGCGGCAGTTTCTCTGTAAAAGGTGCCAGCAGTTTCACTGCTGCATTCCTGTACAACGATAAAGTGCGTCCGGCTATAGTACTTCTGAAAGACGGCGTTTGCGGCAATGCCGATTACGCCCTCGGCGGAGAACTGGCGGATAAACTGAAAGCCGACGGTCTGGCTGACTGCATTGATATCATCGTACCTGCTCCGCTTCATCGTTCTTCCCAGCGAAAACGGAGTTTCAATCAGGCTGAACTCATCGCCAAAACTATCGGACGTGAACTCGGCAAGCCCGTATGCAGCGATGCTGTTATCAAGCAAAGAAAAACTCCCGATCAGAAAGAACTCAACCGCATAATGCGGAGCATGAATCTGAAAAACGCCTTTGTGCCGCTGAATACCGGACCTTTGCGCGGAAAGCGTGTGCTTCTGATAGACGATGTGTGTACAACCGGCAGTACTCTCGCTGAACTGACTTCGCTTCTCCTTTCTTCAGGCGCAGCAGAAGTCCACTGCGCTGCATGCTGCAAGACTCCTCCGCACAGATCAAAAAAGGAGACAGAACTTAGCTGAATCTGCTATGTTCTGTCTCCTGCATTTTTATGATTGCTTTCCCCGATCCTCACCCTCACACTGACAGTCAATGTACGGTAATAACGATAATCAGCCAACAGGCAAATAACATTGCATTTGTACGCCGTCTGAGCAAAGAGATAACGGAGGATCACTCCTGCCCTGCTCTCCGGGCCTACAGGTCCATTTTGTGAAAATGGTAAACTATACATTCACCCTGCCTGTGCTACACCAGAACGATCACATGAGTTCAGTGGTCCAGTTCAGTTCCTGTATAGTATTATCAATGAGTCTCAGCTCTTTCGACATCTTATCCACAAGGCTCTGAATCGACCTTACTTCTACAGTGCTGAGCAGCTTGATCTCGCTCATACGCGCACGGTGTCCCGTCTGACTTGCGGACGATACAAGCTCCTTGTATGCCGAAAGCTTTATCTTCAGACAGTCACGCTTTGCAATAAGCGCTGTAATAGTTGTGCCGTCCTTACTTACATTGCAATTGGTCCTGTTGATGCGTTCCATCAGCTCTTCAAGACGTATAACCGCTGAATCAAGTGCCTTCAGCAGTTCTTCCGGCTCTTCAGCAGGTGACTCGCCTTCCTGGACTATGGCATTGTCACGCAGACGGCAGCGGAGCTGTTCAATGCTGCGGTTGAGGTCTGCACGCTCCTGTAATGCTTCTGCAAGTTTCATATTGATCTCTCCTTAAAGTCCGGTCGCTTCCTTGAAGTTCTCAGCAAGTATACGGCGGTTCTCATCTTCAGTGAATCCGAGAGCAAGGAAGCGTTCAAATTCCTCCTCATGGTTCCACATCGGGAAATCCGAACCAAAGAAGCAGCGCTCCACGCCGTACTTCTTTATCATGTGTACTGCCTTTTCAGGTGAAATGAATGCAAGTGAGCTGCTGATATCGAACCAGACATTATCAAGTCCGGTAAGATAATTCTCTGCTATATCCCACTGCTGATATCCGCCGAGATGTGCCGCAAAGATAGTAAGTCCCGGAAAATTCTTGTGTATGTTTGCTATACGTTCAGGATGAGAGTAGTCATATCTGGCATCTCCGCAGTGAATGAGTACCGGCATCACGCCTTCCATCTGCTCATAGATACGGAAGGCTTCCGGTGAATCTGCATTGAATTTCTGAAAGTCAGGGTGCAGCTTAACGCCGTGAAGTCCGAGTGACTTTATCTGCTCGATATCTGCTTCAATGTTCTCGGAATCGGTGTGTGTAGTTCCGAATCCGTAGAACTCCGGGTGCAGTTCACATTCTTTGCCGATGAATGTATTTATAGCGCTTATCTGATGCGCGGTAGTAGCTGTTGAGCATACCAGATATCGCTTGACATTTATCTTTCTGCCGCTCTCCAGAAGTTTATCGCTGATACCGCAGCTGTCCATTGGTATGTCGTAGAAATGTCCGATACTTACTGTTGCAGTTTCTGCTATCTTCTCAGGGAAGATATGCGAATGTGCGTCGATTATCTCGTACCTGCCGTATATTTCCTTATCCATTTATGATTCTCCTCTATTCAAAATACAGGCTAATTATACTCCAATTTTTTTGATTTGTCAAATTGGAGCGTTTTTTGTTGCACTGGCGCAATCACACTGTGTCAAAGTCTTGAACGGAAGTCCTCATATCCGAATTCACGCAGGACTTCCCTGCTGCCGTCAGCGTGCAGGAGAATTATAGCAGGCAGCGGCATGCCGTTGAAGGTATTGTTCTTGACCATGGAGTATATAGCCATATCCCCGAAGATCAGTCTGTCCCCTGTCTGAAGCGGTCTGTCAAATGAATACTCGCCTATGGAATCTCCGGAAAGGCAGGTCTGTGAACCGAGGCGGTAGCTGTAAGGCTTCTCGCCTTTGAGCCCAGAACCCAGAAGCGGAGGACGATACGGCATCTCCAGTACATCCGGCATATGACAAGCCGCTGAGGTGTCGAGTATTGCTATGGGCATATCGTTTTCTGTAAGGTCAAGGACCTCGCTCACAAGATAACCAGCATTGAGTGCTATTGCCTCTCCCGGTTCAAGCCATACTTCAAGTCCATATTTGTCCTGCATGCGCTTTATGCACTTTTCAAGGCGCGGGATATCGTAATCCTCACGGGTTATATGATGCCCTCCGCCGAAGTTTATCCACTCCATATCCGCAAGCACATCTCCGAACTTCTCCTCTACTGCTTCAAGTGTCTTCTCCAGATCATCCGAATCCTGCTCGCAAAGAGTATGGAAGTGCAGTCCGGTAACGCCTTCAAGGTCATCTTTGCGGAAATTCTTTATAGTGATGCCAAGCCGTGAACTTGGAGAACAGGGATCGTATATCTCGTGTCCTTCCTGAGTGGAACACTCCGGATTTATCCGGAGACCTATCTTTCTGCCGGCAGAAAGAGTGCGTTCACGGTACTTGTCCAGCTGACTGAAGGAGTTGAATATGATATGTCCGCAGTATGAAAGGATCTCATCAAACTCGTTCTCACGGTATGCGGCAGAGAATACATGGTTTTCCTTTCCCATTTCCTCATATCCGAGACGTGCTTCATAAAGTCCGCTGCATGCAGTTCCCGAGAGATATCTGCCTATCAGTGGGTAGACGTGATAGCAGGAAAACGCCTTCTGCGCAAGAAGTATCTTTGCGCCGGTCCTTTCCTGCACTCCTTTCAGTATCTCAAGATTGTGTACCAGTGCTGCTTCATCTATCACATAACAGGGTGTGGGCAGACCTTTGGTATCTATCATTATCTCACCTCATTCATTATTTATCACTGTAAAAATGTTCGGGGAAAACTGCAATGGCTTTCCCCGATATTGTCATTATTATCAGTCTACGAGGACCGGATCAAAGTCCTCTTCCCAAGGAAGTCCCCACTTGTTGAGAGCATCCATGAACGGATCCGGATCGAATTCTTCGATGTTGTAAACGCCGGCTTTCTTCCATGTGCCTGTCATTATCATCATTGCACCTATCATTGCAGGAACACCTGTTGTATAGGATATAGCCTGTGAGCCCACTTCACGGTAGCACTCCTGATGATCGCAGATATTGTAGAGGTAGTAGTTCTTGTCCTTGCCGTCCTTCTTTCCGCGGAAGATACAGCCGATATTCGTCTTGCCTACAGTTCTCGGACCAAGTGATGCAGGATCCGGAAGAACCGCCTTCAGGAACTGGAGGGGTACTATCTCCTTGCCTTCATACATTATAGGTTCGATAGATGTCATACCTACATTTTCAAGACACTTCAGATGTGTGAGATAGCTCTGACCGAATGTCATGAAGAAACGTATGCGCTTGATGCCCTTGATGTTGAGTGCAAGTGACTCAAGTTCTTCGTGGTGGAGAAGGTACATATCCTTTTCGCCTACGCCCTTGAAATTGTAAACGCGCTTTATCTCCATGGGCTCAGTCTCTACCCACTTGCCGTCTTCGATATAGCTTCCCTTAGCTGATACCTCACGGATGTTTATCTCAGGATTGAAATTAGTTGCAAAGGGATATCCATGGTCGCCGCCGTTGCAGTCAAGAATGTCGATATAGTTTATCTCATCAAATTCATGCTTCATAGCATATGCTGAGAACACGCCTGTAACTCCGGGATCGAATCCGCTTCCGAGAAGAGCTGTTATACCTGCCTGCTCAAACTTCTCGCGGTATGCCCACTGCCACTTGTACTCGAATTTTGCAGTATCAAGAGGCTCGTAGTTTGCAGTATCCACATAATGTGTCTTTGTTGCGAGGCATGCGTCCATTATTGTAAGATCCTGATAAGGGAGCGCAAGGTTGAGGACTACATCCGGCTTATAGCTGTTGATGAGAGCGATAAGCTCGTCCACATTGTCAGCGTTCACCTGTGCTGTCTCGATAACAGTCTTTGTAGTCGGCTGGAGCTTTTCTTTGAGCGCATCGCACTTTGACTTTGTACGGCTCGCGATCATTATTCCCTCAAATACATCGCTGTTCTGGCAGCACTTGTGGATAGCTACGGAAGCAACTCCTCCGCATCCGATTATCATACATTTTCCCATTTAAAAAACCTCCTTATA
Organism: Ruminococcus flavefaciens; assembly: GCA_002373775.1. Lineage (GTDB taxonomy): Bacteria > Bacillota > Clostridia > Oscillospirales > Ruminococcaceae > Ruminococcus > Ruminococcus flavefaciens_M. The sequence continues at coordinate 28,198 of DFJW01000065.1, forward strand.
AATTATATACGTCTTTTTTCTTATTGCAGATGAAAAATACAGCACCGGCAAACACTGCCGAGGCTATCATAAGCAGAGTGAACAGCCTTCCGTACATTCCATCGCTTACCTTTTCGGCACGGGCGGTTTCGAGGATATCGCCCTCCTCAATGTCCGAGCCATTCATGACCTCATCGTACTTGGTATCCCAGTGCTTAGGGTAGGCAACACTTACCGTCTTTCCTATCTTATCGTCGGAACTGCGGGGAATGCAGAAAGTCATCGTCTGACCTCCGGCAAGTGTCACATCTACCGTACACACGCGGTAGAGGTCAAGTACCGTGAGTGATTCGCAATTCACGCCGTTGAGCGTTTTGAAGCTCTTTATCGGCACCTGAACAACGGTATAGTTTTCCGGATCGCGCTTGTAGTCCTCATAATCACGGTTCACCCAGTCCTTGCCGAGCGAATTGTTAGTGTAAGCTAAGATCCCGGTTATTATCATTATCAGGACAGCTCCGAAGAACAGTCCCTTTTGCAGCTTTGTCTGTAAAGTTTTACCCATAATCCCTTGTTTATTCCTTATTTATTGACAGCGGCACTGTTTTATCAGTATCCGCTTTTTTTCTTGATACTTTATATCTGCTCAGTTTGCTTTTTGCTCTTCAGGTGCATCAGAAGCTTTATCACGCATACTATCAGCACTATCAGAGCCGCTGCTCCAACGACCGCAAGCAATATATAGAACAGATTATTTCCCGGGATGCTGATATGCTCCGGAGAATCCGGATCAATGTATATCTCAGCCTCATCGCCGATCTCATACTCTTTTTCGTTGGTGCCTACATCGCTTTTGACGCGGTACTCTTCACCTTCATATGTATACCGGAACACAGGGAAATATGTATTGATCTGTCTGCCGTGGCTCTGTTTTTTTGAATGTCCTCTTTCGTAGTCTTCAACTACTGCTGTCACCTTTTCTGTACAGTGGGCTTTCTGTTTGTAGAATCTGAACGTGCTGAAAGCTGAGAATCCTACCAGCATAACACATGCTGATATGATACAGTACAGTAATATGACAGTCATATCTACCTTTATGACACGTCTCGGTCTGTTGCCGAGGTCATTTCCATTCTGCATACTCATGGCTTTATGACATTGCAAGCAGCATTTCGCGTACTATCTTGCACGCTGCTGCCGTGGATACGCCTGACTGATCGTACACAGGACTGAGTTCGTTCACATCACAGCCCACGATGTCAAGGCTGCCGCATACTTTTGTAAGTGCTGCTCTGAGCTGATCGAATGTGACACCGCCTGCTTCCGGAGTACCTGTTCCGGGGAATATGGAAGGATCAAGCACATCAAGGTCAACTGTGAGGTACACTTTCTTTCCCTTCAGCTTTTCTATAGTCTCATCAAGTCCGTCAAAGCAGAACTTGTGCATTTCCGTATGCTCTTTTGCAAAGAGGAATTCGTCACGATCTCCGCTTCTTATGCCGAACTGGAAAATATGTCCGTCTCCGACAAGTTCCCAGCATCTGCGCAGTACGCAGGCGTGAGACAGCTTCTGCCCGAGATAGTCGTCTCTGAGATCTGCATGAGCATCGAAATGGATGATGTACAGATCATCAAACTTTTCTTTTACCGACTTTACTGAACCTAAAGTAACAAGGTGCTCACCGCCGATCATGAAAGGTATTTTGCCGTCAGTGAGTATCATATTGCTCCTCATGGCTATGTCAGCGATCACACTCTCTGTGCTGCCGAAAGGAAGCTCAATGTCTCCGCTGTCAAAATAGCTGTGATCCAGCATATCCTTATCCTGATAGGGACTGTAAGTCTCTATACCGAAGCTTTCGTTCCTTATGGCTGAAGGACCGAATCTCGTACCTGGTCTGAAACTTGTAGTGCCGTCAAATCCTGCACCGAAAAGCACTATCTTTGCGTCTTCATATTCACTGTCGCAGGCTATGAATGTCTGTATATTCTTATTCAACATCTCTCAGGAGTTCCTCCACATAATTAGGAAGTGCAAATGCACCTACATGCAGTCTTGAATTGTAATAGCGTGTCTTTATCCCCAGCATGCTCCATTTCGTACCATTGTAGTCATTCGTGGGATGATACTTCTTTGAAGCGAATCCGAACAGCCAGTGTCCGGAAGGATATGTCGGGATATGCGCCTGATATACTTTACTTATGGGGAAGCTTTCCACTATGCGCTTGTGAGAGCGCTGCATGGCTGCTGCATCCTCAGCATAAAACGGACTTTCGTGCTGATTGACCATTATTCCGTCCTCGCGCAGAGCCTTGAAGCAGCTTCCGTAGAATTCCTTGGTGAAAAGTCCTTCTCCCGGTCCGAAGGGATCGGTGGAATCGACTATTATCACATCATATTTATTCTCACAGCGACGTATATATTTTACACCGTCCTCATAGTAAACGTTTACTCTCGGATCATCGAAACGGCAGGCTGTGGTGGGAAGATATTTCTTGCACACCTCAACTACCAGCTCATCTATCTCCACAAGGTCGATGCTCTCAACTGACGGATATCTGGTGAGTTCACGGACAACTCCGCCGTCGCCGGCGCCGATCACAAGTATGTTCTTAGGATCCGGATGCACTGCCATAGGTACATGGGTTATCATCTCATGGTATATGAACTCATCCTTTTCAGTGAGCATCATATATCCGTCAAGCGTCAGGAACCTTCCGAATTCCTTTGAATCGAATATGTCGATACGCTGAAACTCACTGTTGCCGCTGTACAGCTGATGATCTACTTTTATCGAAAACTTAACATTCGGAGTGTGTCTCTCCGTAAACCAAAGCTCCATTACTGATTCTCCTTATTTGCCGGAGGTCCTCCCTGCGGTCCTCCGCTGCCGTTATTCTTCATTGCAAGTTTAAGATATGCAGGTGATACGATAAATATTATCACATATGCTACGATAAGACTGATGACAAGTGACTTGCCGAACATCACACCGAACGGCGGAAGTCCCTTTGCTCCGTGGCTGAATGCCATTTTTCTGACGAGTGCAATCATCGCCAAGGTGATGACCGGGGTATAGATGGCATCAGATATGAGCGCTTTCAGCAGTCTTGCCGGTAGTCCGCTCTCATCCATTCCGCAGGCACGGACTGCGCCGCCTTCCACCTTGCTCATGGGTATGATAAGTCCGATCACCAGACTTATCACGAAACTTGCTGCGAATGTGATGAGGAAACCTACAGGAGCGAATTTTTCTCCCGATGTAAGATTTCCGGTGAGCGAGAGACAGAAACTCAGTGTGACTGCCATAAGAAGGCTCATTTTTATTCCGACTTTATTCATATTGACCTCATTTCACGAGCACGTTCAGATGCTCAATGTTAATATCCTCTGTACCGGTCATCTGACAGCCTTTTTCCTTTGCATACCTGATATATTTTATTATCTCAGGCGTTATCAGTTCTCCCGGTGCAAGTATCGGTATACCCGGAGGATAGCACATTACGAACTCTGTACATACCCTTCCTGCTGCTTTATCCAGCGGCAGTGATTCCTTCTCCGCATAAAAAGCTTTTCGCGGAGCTTCTGCTACTATGGGGTTGATATACTCCTGCGTCAGCATACCGGTCTCTGTTCTGCTGAACCGGCGCTTTATCTCTGCAAGTGCACTGATAAGGCGCTCGATATCACGTTTCCTGTCACCGACTGAGATGTAGGCAAGTATATTGCCGATGTCGCCGAACTCTATCTGTATATCGTACTCGTCACGGAGAAGATCGTACACTTCGATACCTGCAAGTCCGATGGGAAGTGTAAAGATGCTGAGTTTGGAAATATCAAAATCGTAAACACTGTCGCCATTGATGAGTTCTCGTGAGTAGGCGTAATATCCGCCTATGCCATTTATCTCTTCGCGGGCATACTCTGCCATTTCAACAGTTTTGGCGAATATCTCCCGTCCGCTGAGAGCAAGTCGCTTGCGCGAGATGTCAAGGCTCGAAAGCAGCAGATACGAAGCACTCGTTGTCTGCGTAAGGTTCACTACCTGCCGCATATAATCCGGGTTTATCCGCTTTCCCATGAGCAGGAAACTGCTCTGGGTAAGGCTTCCGCCGGATTTGTGCATGCTGACTGATGCTATATCAGCATCAGCCGCCATTGCTGTCACCGGGAAATCTTCTCCGAAATAGAAGTGTGTACCATGTGCCTCATCAACGAGAACGAGCATGCCATGTGCATGGGCAAGTTCCGTTATGCGCTTCAGATCGGAGCATATGCCGTAATATGTGGGATTGTTCACCATTACAGCCTTTGCATCCGGATTATCTGTTATCGCCTTTTCCACCTGTGACACCGACATGCCGAGAGCTATGCCAAGCTGATTATTCACGTCAGGATCAACATATACCGGTACTGCTCCTGTCAGTATCAGTGCATTTATCGCACTTCTGTGGACATTTCGCGGCATTATTATCTTGTCGCCTTCCTTGCAGGCATACATTATCATGCTCTGGACAGCCGATGTCGTGCCGCCGACCATGAAAAAAGCATTTGCCGCACCGAAAGCCTCTGCTGCCAGATCTTCTGCATCCCGTATTACTGAAACAGGGTGGCAGAGATTGTCCAGCGGCTTCATTGAATTGACGTCCACATTCATACAGTCCTCACCGAGAAATTCCGTGAGTTCCATATTTCCCCTGCCGCGCTTATGGCCGGGAACGTCAAACGGAACCACTCTCATACGCCGGAATTTTCTGAGAGCTTCATATATCGGTGCATCAACCTGTGAAAGAGCCATTTCCGAACACATTCCTTCCGCTGAATATTTCTATCATCTCTCTCTGAAGAGCATTTGTTATGTCAAGCCTGCTCCTCGGCGAAAGCTCCCTCACATCTGTATTGAACAGATAATTCTGGAGCTCTATATCCTTTATGAGCATCTTTGTGTGGAACATATTTGCCTGATATACATTTATATCAACTGCATCATACTTATCAAGTATAGCCTCGTCGATATAGTTCTGTATGGAGGTGATATCATGGTCTATGAATATTTTTTCACCGTCAAGATTACGGGTAAATCCGCGGACACGATAATCCATTGTGATTATATCAGAGTCAAAGCTTCCAATAAGATAATCCAGTGCAGTCAGCGGTGTTATCTTTCCGCATGTGGCTACATCTATGTCAACTCTGAATGTTGCGATGCTCGTATCCGGGTGATACTCCGGGTAGGTATGCACCGTAACATGACTCTTGTCGAGATGAGCAACTATCTCATTGCCGCCTGCCGGGATCATTGTATCATCTGCTATCAGGAAGGTGGCAGATGCGCCCTGCGGATCGTAGTCCTGCCGGGATACGCTCAGCACCTGAGCACCTATCATCTCAGTAAGATGAGTCATTATATCGGTTATACGTTCGGAGTTGTACACCTCGTCAACATATGCTATATAATCCAGCTGAGCCTTTGGAGTCTTGGCATAACAGACGTCATATATATTGAAACTCAGCGATTTTGTCAGATTATTGAAGCCATACAGCTTTAGTTTGTTTTCCATAAGCACACCTCAGATGCCGTGTCTGCCTTATAATAAAAAGGCACCGGCTGAAATAAAAAAACACGCACAGGACTCAACAGCCTGTACGCGCATGAAAATACAAATGCCTATAGCATGATCTCATATGGGTTTCAGAGTCTATATAAGCAAGAACACCTTTTACTACTCTTATTGACCTTTCACAAGCTGTGTAGAACTTATAAAATGTTATCGGCACACACCGAATCAATAAGGCAACAGAAGTTGCCGACTGACCTTTTCCCGTTGCAGCCGGAAATTGTCAGCACCTGCTCTGAAACCGAAGCTTCTTTTGCAATTTGTATTATTTTATCACATTTCCGCGAATTTGTCAATACTCCGGAATTAATTCATATTATTATATTTTTACGCAGCCTTTTTCTTTTTATCTGCAATGTATACCCCAGTCAGCAGCAGCGCTGTTATCAGTACTGAAACGGCGGTAATGCGTATGCCTGCCGCCTTGCCGGGAGCTTCATATGTGATCTCTATCTCGTGATGTCCCGCACTGATCGGGAAACCGATAAACGCAGTGTTGGTCTTTTCATACTCAGTCTCTTTTCCGTCAACTGTTATGCGGAAGCCTTCGTCATAAGGGAACGACATATTGAACCAGCCGTCAGCCGTAACATCAATGTCTCCGCGGACCGTATCGCCTACCGAATCCCCGCGGACTATCTCAAAGCTGTCCTTGTTATTTCCTGCATTCTCAAGCACCGAAGCATCAAGAGTGTATGCGCGAAGTCCGGATATTCTGTATAATCCGGGAGTGAACCGGAGGTCAAGCTTTTCTATAGGTTCAGCGGATGATATAAGATAGGTAAAGCTGTAATTCAGGTTCTTGTACTTCCATGTCGGATCTGTCAGTTTATTGGTGACAGTGTTTATCTCCAGTATCACATCACCATAGCGTGAAGGATCAATGTCATTATCCGTCTCACACATTATTATAAGGAGTTTATCCTCCAGAGGCTCTTCAAGGGGGATAGTTACATTCTTTTCACTGTACATGTCAACTGTGAAAACGCCGTCTTCGTATACGATATCCTCACCGTCGGCGACAAGCTCAAAGTCGATATCATATGGGACCGTACTCTCAGGCAGTATCCCATTGTAACTGCCGTCCGGCACGATGATGTTTTTCAGGAGAGCTTCATGCCTCTGTTCGTAAGGCAGCGAAAGGAATACGCTTTCGCTCATCACATCCGATGACGCATATCCCAGCGGAAGGACATTTTTATTCTTCCAGATACGGTATCCGCCGCGTTCACTGTATATCTCTTCTCCATACTGAGGCATACCGCGTCCGTCAAGCCGGTAGCGGCATCCCATGAGTGATGAAAAAACTATATTCTGCGGCTGAAGCGTTATAGCGTTATTGCGGTTCGCTATCTCGCATCCGGACTCATAAAAACGGAAATCGCGGTATTCACTGTTGCTCAGGGATGAATAGATATTCGTTGTCAGAAAATCCGTGCGGTAGACGGTGTTTACCGTCTCATCCATTTTTGCATCTTCTGCAAAACGGTATAAGCCGTCGCGGTCGCTGTCCAGCACATCATCCACCAGATATCGTATGTCCGGGCTGTAGAGTTCGCGTATCGTGCTTATGTCAACGAGTCCGTCGCGGAAGCAGTTTATCACACATATGAGCAGCGAACATCCCAGCGATGCAGTCACAGCTGCCTTTCTTCTGTTGATCTTCACGCAGACCAGCACTATAGCCGCGGTTATCAGTGTATCCGCAACTATCATCACTGTGACAAGAACTGTGAAGCTGTTCAGTATGAGCGAAAGTACCGCTGCTGCAAGGAATATTATCAGGGTTGCCCTGACGCGGACTTTATTGGCTTCAAAATACTGGAAAAATCTTCCGCAGAGCAGAAGAAGCAGCGGTGCAAGCGGTATGAGTGCTTTTCCGTCCACATACATAGTTCCGTTGAATATGTATACTATCACCGGGAAAATCACACAGCATGCCATTACCGCTGAGAGGAAACGTTCAGAGCGCCTGCCATTCATCAGCAACGCTATGAACGCCACTGCACAGAAAGAACTGAGTCCGGCTGAGTACGGCGTGTACAGCAGCATACTCAGATCAACTGTCGGGATCAGCAGCTCTTTCAGTGAGATGCTCACAGATGTTGCAGCTCTTCCCGAGAGTATGGCTGTGAGTGTGGGCAGCCAGAGAAATGCTGCGCACAGACATCCCAAGCCGCAGAAAAGCACCTTCTTCCAGATAGCAGATATGATACTCATGAGTTTCGGTGCTTCCTGTGATTCAAGCTGAAGGAAGATCATATATGCCCCGACTGCGGCAAATGTTCCGACACTGTAGTAAAAACTGGTACACACCATGCAGCAGCTCATCACCGCAAGAAAAAGCAGATTCTTCGCAGAATCCTTTCCGCCTGCTCCGAAAAGCAGTCCGAACAGGAACGGGAAATAGTCTACGAACATGATATGTCTGTGACTGTGGAATATGAGCGGTCCGCAGCACAGGAACATGAGTGCCAGTATCAGCGGCAGTCTGCCGGAGAAATGCCGCTTGAAGAAGTAATAGCTTATTATGGAAGAGCCAAGTGATACCGCCATTCCCAGCAGCTGCATATAAGTCGCCATAGTCATGAACGGCATTGCGTAAGCCGGCAGGTAGAGCGGATTTGCTATTCCATAATAAGCAAAATTATAGATATTCTGTCCTGCACCGATCTGCATGGCAAAATCCGGGAACACGTCCCCTGTCTCATAGAAACGCCTTCTCAGATACTCCGGCAGTGCAAAATGCTGACTGCACCAGTCGAGCCTTGAGCCCCAGATATAGATATCACTGAAGCTGAAAAGCGTTATGAAAGCCATTACAGCAAATACGGCTGTTATTATAAGTATTGCCTGAAGATCCTGCGATCTCCTGATACGTTGTCTTATGCCTGAAAACATCTGCGGATGTCAGTCCTCCCTGATTTTTCTGCGCTTTTTCTTATCCTCATACATCCTTCTGTCCGCTATCCCGAACAGTTCGTGGAAATCATCGTTTTTCCCCGGTACTTCGCAGTACGAGCCTATGCTCGCGCCGACTTTATAAGGCTTGACCTCTGAATCATTGTATCTGTCAAAGTAACCGCGGATATATTCAAGATACCCTTCTACCATTTCATCTGTATAATCTCCGCTGCCTATGATAACGAATTCGTCTCCGCCTATCCTTGCGCATACTTCGTTGTTCTCGCAGCATGTATTCAGCGCGTTTGCAGTTATAGTTATAGCACGGTCGCCCTCGATGTGTCCGTAATTATCATTGATATGTTTCAGAAGATCAAGGTCTGCTATGATTATGAGCAGCTTTTTCTGCTCGTTCTGCGCTCTCTTGAATATAGTCTCGGAATACCTCTTGAACCCCTTCCGGTTGTACACACCGGTGAGCGTATCTCGGATAGAATTCATGAGTATCCGGTTATTTATCCTTGTGAGTTTAGTCCTTACACGCAGGAACTCCAGCGCTGTGTTTATATTTCTGTTCCAAAGCGCAAAGACCATGCTCACCGACTTTGCCATGTCGCTGAAGTGATAGATCGTGTAGCCAAAGCAGCGGTCCATGTAATGCAGCGGAAGCAGTATGTAGGATGCAGGTCCATGGATACGTTCCATGATATCCGGCGGAAGGATATCGGCAGTATCAAAACTGCTGTCCACAACAGATGCCTCTCCGCGATGGAATATCATCCTCAGATCCATAGTCTCAGGATAGCCTTCACTGAGGTACGAGTCGTCTTTCTTCTCATCTCCGCCGTCCCAGTTCCGATCAAGGCAGAGCATGAACAGATCAAGTCCGTTTACGCAGTAATAGTATTCACTGATCCTGTGCAGCAAGCCTTCAAGAGTCTTTTCCTCCATAAGTCCTTCCTGCATGCCGCTCCTGTTGAAGTAGCCTTCATAGAGCCTTACGTTAAGATCATAATCCTCCCGCATCTGCGCAAGGTGCATAAGTCCTCTCCTGCATCCGCAGCTTCCTGTGAATACGAGCGATCCGCTGCTGAACCCGGTTATTTTCACATCTTCGCCGCTCATAAGCTTATGCAGCTTTGCGACTGCCCTTGCCCCGAGCATACTGTTCCCGGGAATGATAGTCGTCAGAGGCGGGATATTATCCGCTGCCTCTTTCGAACCGTCATATCCTGAGATCATAACGTCTTCCGGAACTTTTATTCCTCCCTGCATAAGAGCGATACAGAGAGCCGTCCCCATGGAGTCATTGGCACAGACTATCGCCTGCGGAAGTTTTCTTTTGCCTTCTATGTATTCTTTGGCGAGTTCTGAGGCAGTTATCTTCCAGAAGTCGCCGTATATGATGTTCTCGTCCTTTATTTCTATACCGTGACGACGCAGAGAACGCTTGTAGCCTTCAAGACGTGATTCGGCAGGCGCATTTCCCCTGAATCCCGTCAGGCATGCGATATCATTGCAGCCGTGATGTTCGATAAAGTGGTCGGTCATCAGTTCAAACAGTTCGGTATCCTCAGCATAGACGCTCTCGCAGAAACCGAGATCGCGTTCGACCGAGACCACAGGTATCCCCAGTGACCTCAACTTTCCGGTGATCTTTACTACAAGCTGATCCGAAGCCATATTGCCGACAACCATTATCGCGCCGTCCACCGAACCTTCCGTCAGCAGCGAATAGATATTCTCCTCGCCTGACTGGAGCTGCGTATCTGTGTCAAGATTAAATGTCATTGTAAGAATTACAGTGTCATACCCGAGAGCTGTACTTTGTCCGCATATGCCTGTCAGTATCCTGTTGGTGTAATCAGTAAAAATGTCAGCTGTTATGACCGCGATCCTTTTCCGCCTTGCCATGTGATCACCTGCCCTGTATTTTTACCCCGGAGTCAGGTCTGCCGCAGCATCATTTCAGTTCTGCGACTGTTACTCCGTCCTCTCCCTCGCCGTAAACTCCGAGCCGGTAACTCTTGACCGAGGGATGATTTTTCAGTCTTCTGTGCACTGCCTGTCTAAGCAGTCCCGTTCCCTTGCCGTGGATGATGGTTATCATTGAAATATTTGACATGACCGCCTGATCTATGAACTGATCCAGCTGGTAAACGCCGTCATCGCATGCGCATCCGCGGATATCCAGTTCCATTTTTCCGCGTCTCTCTGCTTTCACGCCGATCTTGTTCATCTTTCTGCCGTTTTTCACAGGCTTTCCGCCGTATGTGACCTTTTCCGGTTCTTCAAGCCGCAGTCTTGAGATATTCATCTTGGTCTTCATTACGCCCATCTGGACATATACGAAATCGCTGCCGTCCGGTTCACCTGAGATAATGCCTTTGCGCTGGAGGTCAACAACGTATACCGTATCGCCTCTCTTCAGCTTTCTCGGAAGTACATATCCCTCATTGGGATCACGCTTTTCAACGGGATTTGCCGCGTCATACATGCGGTTGAAGCTCTGCTTGCTTCTTGATTTTGCATTGGAGACCTGACTGCTGAAATCCTTCTTCTCCTTCTCTTTGCGCAGTTTTTCCAGCTCATCGATGAGTTCATTGGATTCAGCCTTGGTCTGTTCGATTATCGTCATGGCACGCAGTCGCGCCTTTTCCAGTTCATCAGCCTTGGTACGCTCGATCTCTTCGCGCTCGCGGCGTATCGTCTCCTCATGCTCGGCAGCCTGCCGTTTCAGAGCAGCCGCTTCATCTTTCTGCTTTTCAAGTTCAAGCCTTGCTGCCTCCAGCTTACCGATGACTTCTTCGAGCCGGCTGTTGGCATCGCTGACGCGCTTTTTTGCGTCCTCGATTATGTCCGCAGGCATTCCCAGACTCTCGGATATGGCAAACGCATTGGACTTACCCGGCGAGCCGACTATAAGCCTGTATGTGGGCCGAAGTGTCTCTATATCAAATTCGCAGGAAGCGTTTTCAACGTTCTCGCTGTCGATCGCAAACACTTTCAGTTCCTGATAATGAGTAGTCACCATTATCTTAGCCCCGTTCATCATAAGACGGCGGATTATTGACACCGCAAGGGCTGCACCTTCAACAGGATCAGTTCCCGAACCCAGCTCGTCAAGGAGCACCAGAGAAGTATCCCCTGCCGTGCTGAGTATCTCGATAACTTTATTGGTATGCGATGAGAATGTGGAAAGATTCTGCTCAATGCTCTGGCTGTCACCGATGTCCGCAAGTATATGATCGAATACGGATATGCGGCTGCCGTCGGCAACGGGTATGAGAAGTCCGCACATTATCATCGCGCTCAGCAGTCCGGCTGTCTTCAGCGCAACAGTCTTACCGCCTGTGTTAGGTCCGGTTATTATAAGTGCCTGATAATCCTCACCGAGAGAAAGATCTATCGGCACCGCCTTGTTCCGGTCAAGAAGCGGATGACGCGCTTTTTTCAGATACATCTTGCCGTCATCAGTTATCTCCGGAAGTGAGCATCTGAGTTTTGCTGCAAGGTTTGCTTTGGCAAAATACAGATTCAGCTCAGTGCAGATCTTGTAATTCTCGGCAAGCACTTCCGCATAATCTCCGCATTCACGGCAGAGTTCACGGATTATCCGCTCTATTTCTTCCTGCTCCTTGCCTTGAAGGATGCGTATATCATTATTTGCCTCTACCACCGCCATCGGCTCGATGAAAATAGTCTGACCGGTAGCGGAAGTGTCATGTACAAGACCGCTGACCTGTCCGCGGTATTCGGCTTTTACAGGCAGTACGAATCTTCCGTCGCGGATAGTCACATTGCTCTCCTGAAGATACTGCTGTGTGGTCTTGCTCTTTACCATTTTGTCCAGCGTCTCACGCAGCTGCATCCCGGCACGGTTTATCTTACGGCGTATGGCTGCCAGCTCCGGGCTTGCGGCATCTGCTATCTCATTTTCAGATATAATGGATCTGTCCAGCTTTTCCAGCAGCCAGTCATTGGGCTGGAGCCTTGAGAAGAGATAGTCGAGTTCCGTCTCCACATTCTCGCAATGGCTGTACCAGTCAGAAAGTCCTTTTATCTGACGGAGCATGGCGGCTATATCCATGAGGTCACGGAGAGATATCACTGCTCCCGAACCTGCTCTTGCCGCAACTCCGCATATATCCTTGAAATTGCTGAAAGGCGGTGTGCCGAACTGCACGGATAATTCAAGCGCCTGCGATGTCTTCAGACATTCATACCGCACTCTCTCCATGTCATTGTCCGGACGTATAGCCAGCGCCATCCGGCGCGTTTCTTCATTCGAAGTCAGACCGGCAAGCATTTCAAGTATTTTGTCCAGTTCAAGTGTAAGTAAGTATTTATCCATAGTTCTCCTGATCTGTCAATAGTTATGTACGGCTCTGAGCCGTTATTGACTTGTAAAAATCGAGAGTCCGGAAGCTGCGTTCAAGATGTGTCAGAAGATAGCTCTCGGAAAAGGATCCGAGCTTTTTCTGTGCCTGCTCCGAGACTCTGAAATTGAAAAGCCTGTCAAAATCGGCAAGGACTATATGTCGCACCGCATTCAGTACAGGCAGTTTAAGCTTGATATAATTTTCGTCGCTGCGCTCTCCGAAACAATCAGCGCAAATAAAACCTCCGTTTATGACCGAGAAGAATAATTCTTCCGGCTCATATACGCCGCATTCCCTGCACATCACCACGTCCGGCATGAATCCGATCTCAGACATGAGTCTCAGTTCGAATATGCTTTTCAGCAATTGCTCATCCCGTTTACCGTTTTCCAGAAAGTGCAGACAATTGAGGAAAAGCCTCATGATGTCGCCGTTCTGGCGCTGAGGTTCGATGCACGAGCGCAGTACATCCGCAAAATATGACGCAAGGGATACCTTTGTAAGGGAATCCCTCAGTCCGTAAAAAATATGCACCGGTTCTGCACTGTTGAGATAGAGCTTTTCGCCCCGTTTGTCGATGCAGAATCTGGAATAGGCGAACAACTGAGTGGAAGCGCCGGATCTTCCGTTGATCTTCCGCGCTCCCTTTACAGCAAGTTCGACTACTCCCTTGTCTTTAGTGAGAATGTCGATGAATTTGTCCTGTTCGCCCACAGAGCGTTCCTTCAGGACAATACCCTCAGTTATTGTCATTATTTTTATCCTTATGCTCCAGATAGCAGAGATAATCCTCTACCCTGCCGCTGGAGATGAATCTTTCCCATAAAAGTTCTTCTGACATAATGCGCCTCCATGAGTTATTGTAAGCGCATCAGGTGGTTTTATGCAAGGCAATTATTTGTCAGAAAGTCCGAAACTGCGGATAAGGCCTTCACGGTTGCGCCAGTCTTCCTTGACTTTTACCCAGCATTTCAGATTAACCTTTATCTGGAAGAAATCTTCAAGTTCAAGACGTGCGGCCGTCGATGCTTTTTTGAGCATAGCACCGCCTTTTCCTATAACTATGCCTTTATGTGATTCCCTTTCGCAGTAGATAACTGCCGATATGTCAAGGATATCCTTGTCCTCGCGTTCTGACATCTCCTCTACGCCTACAGCTATGCCGTGCGGGACTTCATCGCTGAGAAGTTCAAGGAGCTTTTCGCGTATCATTTCCGCTGCCAGCACTTTTTCCGGCTGGTCTGTTATCATGTCGTCCGGGAAATAATGCACCGATTCCTCTGAGAGAGCGATAAGCTCATCTATCACTATGTCAACGCCGTTGTCCTCTTTGACGCTCACAGGGATAACCGCATGGAAATCCACCTTTGAAGTAAGATCAGCTATCACCGGCGCAAGTTCATCCTTGTTCTTCAGCAGGTCTATCTTGTTGAGCACAAGTATCACCGGCATTTTTGAAGCGTTCAGCGACTTCAGCAGATCAAGTTCCTGCGAACTTATCTTCCTTGTGCAGTCCTGCATGAAGACAACAGCGTCGATATCGCTGACAGATTCCTTTACCGTGTCAAGCATATGCTCGCTGAGCTTGTTGACCGGCTTATGCAGTCCGGGAGTATCAAAGAACACCATCTGCACGTCATCAATGTTCCTGATACCGGTTATTCTTGTGCGTGTAGTCTGCGGCTTGCTGCTCACTGAGGCTATCTTTTCGCCTACCACAGCATTGAGCAGTGAGGATTTTCCGGCATTTGTATGTCCGGCTATAGTGACAAAGACAGTCCTCGGCATCAGTTGTTCTCTCCGTTTACGATAAATGTTGCATCTCTCGAAATTCCGAGCTTTTCAAGCACTGACTCTTCCTTTTCACGCATGATGCGCTGATCGAGCTGACTTGTCTCATGATCGTAGCCGAGGAGATGGAGCATTGAATGCACTGTAAGGAATCCCACCTCACGCTCAAGTGAATGACCGAAATTCTGTGCCTGCTTTACGGCTGTCTCAAGAGATATCACCACATCTCCCAGCATAACTGCACCTGTCTCGGGATTTGTCTCCACAGATCCGTCGTCGCTTGTAAGCGGGAATGACAGCACATCCGTAACGCTGTCCTTATCCCTGTATATCCTGTTGAGATTCCTTATCTCTTCATTGCTTACGAATGATACGCTTACTTCAGCGTCCTTTCCGAAATTCTCTGTTGTGAGTACAGCCTGACAGCATCTCCTGATAAGCAGTCTGATGCCAACCGGAACTTTTACCTCTGTCTGATTGTTTTTTACATATACTTTAAGTTTAGCCATGATTCTTTCTGCTCCCTTCGCTGTATTTCTCATATGCTCTTATGATATCCTGCACCAGTCTGTGACGGACTACGTCCTTCTCTGTGAACCGGTGTATACATATATCGTCGATGCCTTTAAGCACCTTTATCGCCTCAACAAGTCCCGAGCGCTTTGTCTCCGGAAGGTCAATCTGAGTGATATCACCGGTTATGACCATCCTGCTCTCACTTCCGAGACGTGTCAGGAACATTTTTATCTGTTCTGACGTTGTATTCTGAGCTTCATCAAGTATGATGAACGCTTCATCGAGAGTCCTTCCGCGCATATACGCCAGCGGAGCTACCTCGATTATTCCTTTTTCCATATATCTTGCAAAGTTCTCTGCACCGAACAGGTCAAACAATGCGTCATAGAGCGGTCTGAGGTAAGGGTCCACCTTATCCTGCATGTCACCGGGAAGGAATCCCAGCTTCTCCCCCGCTTCAACTGCCGGGCGTGTAAGGATGATCTTCCTGATCTTATGCTCACGGAACGCCTTTACCGCCATTGCAACTGCAAGATACGTCTTACCCGTTCCTGCCGGTCCTATCCCGAGCACTATCGTGTTGGAACTGATAGCATCTACATAGCGCTTCTGACCTACAGTCCTTGCGCGGAGTATCTTACCGGACGCAGTCAGGCATATTCCGTCGCCTTCAAGTTCTGAAAGCTGTTCTTCTATGCCGTCTGCAACCATTGATGTAACGTACCGCACGGTCTGTTCACTGAGGGCATGTCCGTTGCCGCTTATCTTCAGCAGTGCTCTGAGAGCGCGTTCAGCTGCCGGTATGTCCTCATCTGCACCGATGATCTTTATGCTTCCGTCGCGGCTCACAAGGCTCACATTGTATTCCTTCCTGAACCTTTCAACGTTATCGTCAAGCTGTCCGAACACTGCCGAGAGCTGCGCCGGGCTGTCTACAGATATGATCTTTTCTGCCATTGAATATGCTCCGTTCCTGTCACGATGGGAATTTTCCGGCAGCTGCAAGTGCCGCATTGGAATATTTCTTATCCGCCGATACATCACGCAGTACCTTCACATCCGCCGGAAAGTCTATCTTCTGATCCGGCGATTTGAGTTCCAGTTCCATTATAGCGAACTGTTTTGAAAACGGATAGGTATCAAGTTCGAAAAGCTGATCGTGATAATTGAAGCAATATCTCACCTTTTCCACGGGTGTGCAGTCCTTTCTGGTCTGCACAAGAAGCCTGCGGTATTCGCCTTCGGTAATCTCAAATTCGTTCTCTTCTCTTGTTACAGGAGTAAGGAACACTTTTTCGGTATAAGTATAAGTTATCTCGCCGTTTTCGGATATCCTTCTCACACGTCTCTGTGAGTCGTTCTCTCCGGCAGACAGATATGTCTGTGTTATACCGATCTTTCTCTTAACATCGAGCCTGCTGACATCAGGAAGCTCCACAAGAAATTTGCGTTCTATCTCAAGTCCTTTTGGCATAAACACACTCCTTTTTCAGCCGGAAACGGCTTGATAAGCCCGTTTTCTCCGGCACCTCAAAGACTCCACATATATTATATAACTTTTTTTAAGTATTGTCAACAAAAACTTTATTAACTTTCTGTTTAACTTGCTTAAAAATATTCAATGTTGAGAATCGCACTATCAGTTTTACATTGATACAATATTAAATGTACCTGTGAACAGGCGGCAGCACCTATCCAAATCCAGACAAAATGTTCAAACTTTACGTTTTGTTATTGTGCATTATGTACATTTCGCAAAAAATCTGTTATTTTTTTGTCGAACCACTTGAAAAAAATCCCGGACTGCTGTATAATATATACATAAATTATTTAGGAGGTAATTTCCAATGTCAGTTAAAGTTGCTATTAATGGTTTCGGTCGTATCGGCCGTCTCGCTTTCAGACAGATGTTTGACGCTGAGGGTTATGAGGTAGTTGCTATCAACGACCTTACAAAGCCTTCAATGCTCGCTCAGCTCCTCAAGTACGATACAGCTCAGGGCGGCTACTGCGGCAAGATCGGCGAGAACCTTCACACAGTTACAGCTGATGATGAGGCTGGTACAATCACAGTTGACGGCAAGACACTTACAATCTACGCTAAGGCTAACGCTGCTGAGCTTCCTTGGGGTGAGATCGGTGTTGACGTAGTTCTCGAGTGCACAGGTTTCTACTGCTCAAAGGACAAGTCACAGGCTCATATCGATGCTGGTGCTAAGAAGGTAGTTATTTCTGCTCCCGCAGGCAATGATCTTCCTACTATCGTATACAGCGTAAACGAGAAGACTCTCACTAAGGATGACAAGATCATCTCTG
>DFJW01000094.1 GCA_002373775.1 Ruminococcus flavefaciens
TTTCCGTCATAGCTGGCGGAAAGTCCGCTGCATTCAAGTATCTTTTTCAATATAATGCCTCCCTGAGATTATTCAGATTGTTCTGCATGAGGTCAAGGTAAGTCACGCCGCTTTCGAAGTCGTCCTTCGATACATTGTGACATGAATGTAGGGTGAGCATATCAGCACCCGTTGCGTCGCACAGTTTTTCAGCCAGTTTTTTTGTTGAGAATTCAAGGCAGAAGACCGTGTCGATATCGTGTTCGAGTATCTCATCAATGAGGAACGCCATGGTGTATACAGAAGGTTCCGATTCCGAACTGCATCCGCTGAAAGCCGCATAGTACTTCAGACCGTAATCGTGTGCGAGGTAGCGGAAGGGGAAACGGTCACCGATCACAATGGTATTTTCGGGTGCTGCCGCTGTCATATCGCTGAATTCATGGTCAAGCTCATCCAGCTTTTCCGAATAGCTCTCCGCATTGCTGCTGAACTCTCCGGCTTTTTCCGGGAACTTTTCGCAGAGCACGCTGCTGATGCCGTTCACGCAAAGAGCTGCATTGCGCGGAGAAGTCCAGATGTGTTCATCGAATTCCTCCTCTTCTTCATCATGTTCGTGGTCATGTTCATCGCCGTCTTCATCATCATCGTCATGGTCGTGGTGATGTTCGTGACTGTGACCGGTAGGGGAAGCACCTTCGACTTCCTCTTCTTCAAGTGGATCTATATAGTCGAAAAGGCGGATGATCTCTATGTCATCCGTGTCTATGGAATCAAGTATCTTGTCCACCCAGACTTCGCCTTCGCCGCCGATGTACACGAAGACGTCGCATTGCTGTATCTTTGCGATATCAAGCGGAGTCGGTTCATATGAATGAGCCTCAGCCCCCGGACAGAGCAGCATGGTTATATCAGCGTCGTCTCCGGTCACTCCGCGCACGAAATCATAGGGCGGAAAGCTTGTAGTTACGACTGAGAGCTCTCCGTCCTTCTTTTTCTCCCAGCTGCAACCGCTGAGGATCGCCGGAAGCATCCCGGCAGCTGTCAGAGCTGCGGTGAAAAGTGAAATTGATCTGCGCCTCATTTGTTTTCAGCCTCCGCACAGTCAGAGCAAATGCCGTAGAATACGGTCTTTGAGGGATCAATCACGAATCCGTGGTGTTCGCGGATATGGTCGTTGATCTCCATGAGATGACTGCAATTAATGTGTATGAGCTTGTCACAGCGGACGCATTTCAGGTGAAAGTGCTCACTGCATCCGTTATCGCCGATATACTGATAGCATGCGCCGGTCTTGCCGTCGATGACGTACTTTCTTACAAGTCCCTGATCCACGAGTTTATCAAGACGGCGATATATAGTAGCCACGCCCACAGGAGTTCCTTCAGCCGAAAGATAAGCGCTTATGGTCGGGACATTGGTGTGTTTATCTTTATTCTCAATGAGATAATCGAGAAGCTTTTCCTTTTGTCTGGTATTATATTCAGAATCGCGTTTCATATGTCCTCCAATATGAAAATGATTTTCAATTTCATATTATAACATACAGCTACTGATTTGTCAATAGCTGTGATCGTGAGTTTTGAAATTATTTGTAACACTTTACATGTCCGTGCCGTATGTGTATAATGAAAGCAGATCTGTTTGAATCAATGATGAAGGGAGGATGCTGAATGAATGACAGCGAACTGAGAGAGCTGCTGCGCGATTCGCCGGATTCCGGACGCCGTGCAGTATTTGACGAATACTATAATTATGTATATGCCATAGTTCTTCGCATCCTTCGCGGACATGCCGGCGAACGGGACATAGAAGAATGTGTTGTCGATGTTTTCTCGGACGTACTGCTGCATCTTGATCCTGAACGGGAAAGCACCTTCAAATCCTACATAGGAACGGTTGCAAAGCGCGATGCCATAAGCAGACTGAGAAATGTCAGAAAGCAGACTTTACGGAATGTACCGGCTGAGTCGGACGAACTCGGTGAACTTGTTTGCGGTGATGATATAGCGGCAGATGCGGAAAACTCTATCGTCACCGATCTGCTGATGAAAGCAGTTGCGGAACTCGGCGAGCCGGATTCAGTCATCATTGTCCAGAAATACTTCTATGATAGAAAGTCGGACGAGATAGGCAGGATAGTGGGGATGTCACCCACAGCAGTGCGCGTAAGATGTATGCGTGCAATGAAAAAACTCAGGAAAGCCCTTGACGGCTTGATATGAAAAGGAGTGAGCCAAAATGTTAAGTAAGAGGAGAATAACAGATATTATGAGAAATGCAGACGATAAGGCTGTCGAGAAGATAACAGAGGCTTATCCGCAGGCAGACCGTGATAAAATGGAAGATATGTATTCCAGAGTTGAAAAGCATATGAATGAAGGAAATAATGTATACGGCGAAGAAGTCCGAGGCGTGGAAAAGTACAGGCGGCGCAGTGCATGGAAGACTGTTCCGGCGGCGATCGTGTGCATAGCGGTTGCCGGAGGAGCGATAGGCGGAGGTGCAGCAATCATCAGGCACAATAACGGCACATCAGCACAGACGGATGTATCTGCGGACACTTCTGAGTATGAAGAAATGTTGTCTGAGGAAGAGGAGAAACTGTCCGAGGATATCCGTAAAACTGAGGAAGAGTACGAAAGATCACTCACCGAAGTAACGGAAGTTCCTGAAGAAGCACCGGTAACTGAGGCTTTCGTTCCGGAGGAGATCAGTGAAGAAGAGCAGAGGCAGATCGAAGAGAACGTTTCGGAAATGAGCGGAGAAGCTGACTATTCGAAGCAGGAGATATATGATCTTTGCTGTAGTGCAGACAAATTTGACAACGTATCCTACAGCAGGACGATCGACACATACAGGAGCACTATTGCTTACGACGATACTCTGGGCGTTCTTTCCATTTACGATGCTATCGTTCCCGGAAGCGAGAGCATGCTGACAAAAGAGGCACATGATTACTATTACAAAGGAAATGCGATATCATTCATGATATGTCAGGAGGACAGTTCACAGAACGATCTTGTGTGCATTTCTCCTGAAAGAGACTGCGTCTTCTATGGCAGTGCCATGGCAGAAGATTACCTCAGTGACTTCGATTCATGGGAAGTTACAGGAGTATTAAATGACGCGGTTATCATAGAAGGAACAGGCGGTCCTTACGAGAACGTCAGCAGTTTCCGTATCGCTGTCGATCCTGAGAACGGAACCACGTTAAAAGCAACTCTCAACTTTAACAATTTCAGCCTTGAGCTGGACGATTTCGCTTATGGCGACGATGCAGAAAAGCCGATGACGCCTTCCGAATTCAAGGCGTTCATAAAGGAAAACGAAAGCGAAGGCCTTTACGACATAGACTTAAGCTTCCTTGACGAATAAAAAAACAGACGGTATCATGCGAAATGCGTGATACCGTCATTTTATCGGCTGTTATTCTGCTGTGAGTTTTCCGTTTTCATCGAGGTCGATATCTATGGTATCGCCTGCGGAGAGGTCACCGCCGATGAGACGCTTTGCCACAAGAGTTTCGACCTTGCTCTGGATGAATCTTCTCAGCGGACGGGCACCGAAATTCGGATCATATCCGCATTCAACGATGAATTCCTTAGCCTTGTCGCTGACATTCAGCCTGATGTGCTTGTCGTCAAGACGCTTTCTGAGATCGTCGAGCATCAGATCAACTATCTTGATTATCTCATCCTTTGTGAGAGGCTTGTAGAATATCATCTCATCGAGACGGTTGAGGAATTCCGGACGGAAGCTCTTTTTCAGCAGGGCGTCAACTTTTGCTCTTGCTTCTTCGGATATCTCACCGTCAGCACCGATGCCGTCGAGAATAAACGGAGAACCGAGGTTCGATGTGAGTATGATTATGGTATTCTTGAAATCCACAGTGCGTCCCTGAGAGTCAGTGATGCGTCCGTCGTCAAGCACCTGGAGCAGGATGTTGAACACATCCGGATGAGCTTTCTCTATCTCGTCAAAGAGCACTACTGAATACGGCTTTCTGCGGACTGCCTCTGTGAGCTGACCGCCTTCATCGTATCCGACGTATCCGGGAGGCGCTCCTATGAGACGGCTTACGCTGAATTTCTCCATGTATTCGCTCATATCTATTCGTATCATGTTCCTCTCGTCGTCAAAGAGGATCTCTGAAAGTGCTTTTGCAAGCTCAGTCTTTCCGACACCTGTAGGACCGAGGAAGAGGAAGGAACCTATCGGACGGTTCGGATCCTGTATTCCTGCACGAGAACGCAGGATAGCTTCGCTGACTTTGGTAACAGCTTCATCCTGACCGATAACCCGCTTATGGAGCAGGTTTTCGAGACCGAGGATCTTTTCTTTTTCGCCTTCCATTAGTTTGGAGACAGGAATGCCTGTCCAGCGGCAAACTATCTTTGCTATCTCTTCTTCAGTGACCTTGTCCCTGAGCAGTCTGCCGTCCTTGATGTCATTCTCAGCCTGAGTTTCCAGTTCTTCGAGCTGCTTTTTCAGTTGAGGGAGCTTGCCGTACTTGAGTTCGGCAGCTTTATTGAGGTCATATTCGCGTTCAGCCTTTTCTATCTGACCGCCCACAGATTCTATCTCCTCACGGAGTTTCTGTACTGCGGAGATATCATTCTTTTCGTTCTCCCACTTAGCCTTCATGGCTTTGAACTTGTCACGCAGCTCAGTAAGTTCCTTCTGTATCTCATCAAGATGCTCCTTGGATATATTGTCGCTTTCTTTTTTGAGAGCGGCTTCTTCAATTTCCAGCTGCACTATCTTACGGGAGATGACGTCCAGTTCGGTGGGCATGGAGTCCATTTCCGTCCTGATAGTAGCGCAGGCTTCATCAATGAGGTCGATCGCTTTATCGGGGAGGAAACGGTCTGTAATGTAACGGTTGGAGAGGACTGCTGCCGAAATGAGAGCGCTGTCCTGTATCTTGACGCCGTGGAACACTTCGTATCTCTCTTTGAGTCCGCGCAGTATGGATATCGTATCTTCAACTGTAGGCTCATCAACCATTACAGGCTGGAAACGTCTTTCGAGAGCAGGATCCTTTTCGATATACTGTCTGTATTCGTTAAGTGTTGTAGCACCGATGCAGTGCAGTTCACCTCTTGCCAGCATGGGCTTGAGCAGGTTGCCGGCATCCATTGCGCCGTCAGTTTTTCCTGCACCGACAATGGTGTGCAGCTCATCTATGAACAGGAGTATCTGACCGTTGCTGTTTTTTATTTCATTGAGTACAGCTTTCAGACGCTCTTCGAATTCACCGCGGTACTTTGCACCGGCTACCAGTGCGCCCATATCCAGCGCGAATACCTTGCGGTCCTTCAAGCTGTCCGGAACGTCTCCTGCGACGATACGGAGTGCAAGTCCTTCAGCAATGGCAGTTTTGCCGACACCGGGTTCGCCTATGAGTACGGGGTTGTTCTTGGTCTTTCGTGAGAGTATCCTTATGACATTTCTTATCTCGCTGTCACGTCCTATTACGGGATCAAGCTTGTTCTTTCTGGCGAGCCCTACAAGTTCCTGACCGTATTTAGTGAGGACGTCGTAAGTATCTTCTGGATTTTCATTGGTCACTCTTGTATTTCCGCGAACAGACATAAGTGCGCTGAGGAAGCTGTCGCGTGTGATATTGAAAGTACTGAGCAGCTTGCTGATGCTGCGTTCCTTTGAGTCGATGAGGGAGAGCATGAGGTGTTCTACAGACACGAATTCGTCCTTCATATTCTCAGCGATGCTCTCGGCATTTGTTAGCACGCGGTCAGCGTCACCGGAAAGACCGACATTGCTGCTCCTTCCGCTGCCTGTAACTTTAGGCAGCATATTGATGAGCTTGCCGGTCTCTGATTCGAGGATATCCGGATCAATGTTCATCTTCCTGAGAAGCTGAGGGATGAGACCGTTTTCCTGTGAGAGCAGACCTGAGAGCAGGTGGACCGGTTCGATTATCTGGTTCGACTGCATAACTGCAATGCTCTGAGCCTTTCTGATGGCATCAACTGTTCTCTGTGTGTATTTTTCAGCATTCATATTTATACCTCCTCTGGGTGTAATGTGGATATACTATATGATACGGGACTACAATACATATTCATCGAGCATCTTTCTGTAGTTTTTCTCAAATCCGGGCGCATATTTGCCGAAGTCCTGAGGCATGGCGAAATAGGTCTGGATGGACTGGTTTATGTCGTTGAGGTACCGGCTGATAGCCTCGCCGGTTTGCTCATCGCTGAGAGACGGATTGAATAGCTTCCTCTGAAAAGAGCCGCTGCTTAGTTCGTAGACATAACCGCTGCGTCCTTTTTCTTTCAGAAGGCTGCTTTCAAGTCTTACGCGGTAGGCGAAAAAGTTGTTGAACATATTTATAAGCGTCTGGCTCTGAGTCCGGATGCGGATCTTCAGAGTGCCGAGGTATACGTCCGGAGAACGTTCGAGTTCGACTTTGTAGTTGATAGTCGGGCGGTACTTGTATTCCAGCGCAGTCCTGAGAGTCATCAGCGATGCTGACCTCTGCTGCTGGATATGGAAACTGTTGTTTATCATTTCGGAAACCGAATCAAAAATATCCCGCATCCTCATTTCTGGGGTAACGCATGAGAGGTGTTCGGCGAGTATCTGATTTATAAGGTTAGAGCGGCTGGTGCCCAGCTTGTAAGCTTCCTTATCCACGGCTTTGATGACATCATCCATAAGCACAAGGCTGTAGACACTTCGTTTCATCTTTATCACCTCCACTGTTTATATGATAGCACGTCTTATAGAATTTGTCAAGCGGATTATATAATCTTTCACGCAAATTTCACAATGTAAAAAAATCCTTCCCTTACGGGAAGGAATACGGTCCAAACGGAATATCCGCTTAGCACTGAGGACCGCACCATAGATAATAAGTTAAAACAAGTTATTGAGA
>DFJW01000082.1 GCA_002373775.1 Ruminococcus flavefaciens
TTTTCAGCATCGCTGATGTTCAGGATCACAAAGACGATGTTGATGTAATGATAATCTGCGGAGGTTCAGCTACCGACCTTCCTAAGCAGACTCCCGAGCTGGCTAAGTATTTCAATGTTATTGACAGCTTCGATACACACGCACGCATCCCCGAGCATTTCAGCAACGTTGATGCTGCTGCAAAGGCAAGCGGAAAGCTCGCTTTCATCTCACTCGGCTGGGATCCCGGTCTCTTCAGTCTCAACAGACTCTACGCTGAGTCCATTCTCCCCAACGGAAAGAGCTATACTTTCTGGGGCAAGGGCGTCAGCCAGGGACATTCCGATGCTATCCGCCGTGTTGAAGGCGTAAAGCGCGGCATCCAGTACACAGTTCCGATAGAGTCAGCAATGGACGCTGTACGTTCAGGCAGCCAGCCCGATCTCACAACTCGCCAGAAGCATCTCCGTGAGTGCTGGGTAGTTCCCGAGGAAGGTGCTGACCTCGCTAAAATAGAGAACGACATCAAGACAATGAAGAACTACTTTGATGAGTACGATACAACCGTAAACTTCATCACAGAAGAAGAGTTCGATGCTAAGCACAACAAAATGCCTCACGGCGGATTCGTTATGAGAAGCGGTCTCACAGGCAACGGCGAGAAAACTCATCAGATGATAGAGTATTCTCTCAAGCTCGAATCCAATCCTGAGTTCACCGCAAGCGTACTTATCTGCTTCGCAAGAGCACTCGCACGTCTCAGTGCCGAAGGTGCTACCGGATGCAAGACTGCTTTTGATATCGCTCCTGCATATCTCTCCAGACTTTCCGGTGAAGAGCTCAGAGCTTCAATGCTCTGATATCTGTCAGAAAACCGCATAACAAACTATAGACCTCCCGTAGGATCGCTCTCCGGGAGGTCTTTTTTCATGTATCAAATTATCGGAATAATACTGCTGAAACAACGGTATACAGCCAACTCTCCTGTCAGTAGAGCGGTAGAGAACGTGATAGACCAACGGTAGAGTGCTTTCCCTGACAGTCGGTTGACTCCTGCCCGTTCATAAGTTATACTTTAAGTATGAGGTAATTATTTTCCCCGGCGTATCTTTGACCAGAGGAAGATGATGACCTGTCCCGGGATGCCGAGAATGAATATGAGCGGCAGGCAGTGTCCGCCCACAAGCAGTGTCAGGAACACTGACAGAAGCATCCCCCACATCATCAATGAGATGATCAGAAAGTTCCTGTGCGAATCGAACCATACTGAATTCAGCACGAGCCACACTATCATGGATACCGGCACCGCATATGTGAACGCCAGCCAATGGACTTCCGAATCATTGTCCACATAGTTTATAGCTACAAATGCTATGCATGCTATCAGCCACACGAGCATTATGCTCATGCCGGTTATGAATCCTTTATTCTTCATGCCCACATAGTTCTGGGCAGCAGCCTGACCGGCTGCCGGCTCATTCTTTTCCTCATGTACTTCCGTTATGAGGTAGTCAACAGTAACGCCGAAGCAGTCCGCAACTGCTTTAAGCACCGTAATATCTGGCAGCGATTCGTGTCTTTCCCATTTTGACACAGCTTTATCTGTATAATTGAGCTTTTTGGCAAGTTCAGCCTGCGTCATCCCATGCTTCTTGCGCAGCTGAATTATATTTCCGGCGATCACAGCTTTCAGATCTTCCATATTTCACGCCTCCGGCAATAAAAGGTATTATATAATTATACCATTTTTCTGACCATAAATCAACATATATTTTTTTAATTAAGTGTCGTCATACAAAGACAGAAAGTGAGGAGAAAAATGAACGATTACATTATCTATACCGATTCCGCCTGCGACATTCCTCCGGAACTCCTGAAAAAATGGGGCGTAGAATGTATCAGCATGACGTTCACCCTTGACAGCAGTCAGCGCATCTACAAAGACAACGAGATGCCTTCTGCTGATTTCTACAACAAAATGCGCAACGGCACTGTTGCAAAGACAGCCGCCATAAACACCGATGAATTCACCAAAGCGTTCACCAAAGAACTCTCAGCCGGCAAGGACGTGCTGTATCTTTGCTTTTCGTCAGGACTGAGCGGCACATGCGGATATGCAAAGGCAGCTGCCGAGGAATTGAAGGGAGAGTATCCAGCCAACAAAGTCATCGTCGTTGACAGCCTTTCGGCATCCGGCGGCTTCGGACTTCTGGTTTACCTTACAGCTCAGAAAAAGTCGGATGGTGCTTCGCTTGATGAGACGGTATCTTACGTTGAGGATATCATCCCTCATATCTGCCACTGGTTCACTGTGGATGACCTGAAATACCTCAAACGCGGCGGAAGGATAAGTCCGGCTGTTGCACTGGTCGGCGGTCTGCTCGGTATCAAGCCCGTGCTCCATACTGATGACGAGGGGCATCTTGTAAACGTGGACAAGGTGCGCGGCAGGAAAGCAGCAGTTAAAGCTCTGGCGGACAAGTATACCGAACTCGCCGAAAAGCCCGGCAAAGGCACTGTTTTCATCTGTCATGCAGACTGTATGGCAGATGCTGAATATCTTGCAGAACTGCTGAAGCACCGACACATGCTCAAAAGCGCAAGGATCATGAACATCGGCACCGTTATAGGTGCACATTCCGGTCCGGGAACGCTTGCGCTGTTCTTCGTTGGAAAAAACAGATAACGAAAAGGGACGCTGCTGCGTCCCTTTTTTAATACTCAGATGCCGGAAGTTCCTCCCGTGTATAGACATCCTGCGCTGTGTCCCCGAAATATGCCGGAAACAGGCTGTTGTCTGCTATGAGAGCAGTCTTTTGCAGCCTTGAAAGATGCTTGATGCGATATTCCAGCTTTGAAGCAAGAGACCTGTTTTCGGTACTCCAGAGAGCTTCAAGTGACTCAGCTTTGTGTGAGCGTGTGAATTTCGCGCACTTTTCAGTCCTTCCGAAATGTTCATTCATCCTCCGCTCAACATCGGTAGTGATGCCCGTGTAAAGCACATCGCCTTCACAGCGTATTATATATATGAAGTATCTCACTTCTTGCGTATCCTGAAACTGCTGTTATGGAGCTGTGATGCATCGAATCCCTTAGGCTTTCTGTCTTCGCGCTTTTTCTTGGGACGGCGGTCTGCCTGCTGCTTCTTTTCCTCTTCGTCATTGAGTCTCATAGTCAGTGAGATACGGTTGCGCTTTACATCCACATCGAGTACGCGGACCTTGACTATCTCCCCTACCTTGACTGCTTCAAGAGGATGCTTGATGTATCTGTTGCATATCTGTGAGATGTGGACGAGTCCGTCCTCATGTACGCCGATGTCAACAAATACGCCGAAATCTATGATATTGCGGACTGTGCCCACCAGTTCCATACCGGGCTTGAGGTCCTTGACTTCCATGATATCACCGCTTCTGAGCAGCGGAGGCGGAAGCTCGTCACGGATATCACGTCCGGGCTTTTTGAGCTCGCTGATTATATCTGTAAGTGTCGGAACGCCTATGCCAAGGCTCTCGCTTATCTTTTCTATGCCAAGACTTTCAGCCTTTTCAGTTATACCTGCTGCTCCGCCGTTCTCAACATCAGCAATGGAGAATCCGCACTCGCTGAGGAGAGATGATGCAGCAGCATAGCTTTCCGGATGAACCGCAGTATTGTCCAGCGGATTCTTTCCGTTTCTGACTCTGAGGAAGCCTGCGCACTGCTCAAAAGCTTTCTTTCCCAACTTCGGAACTTTGAGCAGTTCCTTCCTGTCTGTGAAAAGACCGTTCTCTTCACGGTAAGCTACTATGTTTTTAGCGACAGCCGCATTTACCCCAGATACATATGAAAGAAGCGAATGCGAAGCAGTGTTGAGGTCAACACCTACGGAGTTTACGCAGTCTTCAACAACTCCGCCCAGAGCCTCGCTCATTCTTGCCTGCGGCATATCATGCTGGTACTGACCTACGCCGATAGCCTTTGGTTCTATCTTTACAAGCTCTGCAAGAGGATCCTGTAGGCGGCGTGCGATGGATATAGCACCTCTTATGGAAACGTCGTACTCCGGGAACTCTTCTGCGGCAAGCTTTGATGCGGAGTATACGGAAGCGCCTGCTTCGTTTACTATCATGTAGCTCACCTTTCTCGGAACATCCTTCAGGAGTTCAACAACGAAGCTCTCGGTCTCACGGGATGCGGTACCGTTTCCGATAGAAATGAAGTCAACATTGTACTTTTCGATGAATGACTTTACAGTCCTGCGCGACTTTTCGATAGCGCCCTCAGAAGCCATTACCGGATAGATTATAGCGTGATCGAGGACTTTTCCCGTAGAGTCGATAACAGCAGTCTTGCAGCCGTGACGGTATCCTGGATCAAGTCCGAGGATCACGCTGTTCTTCATAGGCGGCTGAAGCAGGAGCTGACGGAGATTCGAAGCAAATACTTTTATCGACTCCTCAGCTGCATTTGCTGACATTTCAGAACGTATCTCACGTTCGATAGACGGGAATATGAGTCTCTTGTAGCTGTCAGCAGCTGCTGCTCTGACGAGTTTGCCGCATTCATTGTTGGCTTTTACATACTTGCCGAAAATAACATCAGCTGCAAGAGTTTCATCAAGAGTGAGCGAAACCTTGAGGAAACCTTCCTTTTCACCTCTGTCAAGTGCAAGGACACGGTGGTTAGCAACTTTGGATACCGGTTCAGAATAGTCGTAATAGTTCATATATACGCTCTCTGCGTCGGGATCAGCTGCCTTTGAAGTGAGTTCGCCCTTTTCACCGGCAAGCGCACGCAGTTTCTTTCTGATATCAGCATCGTCCGAGATATCTTCGGCGATTATATCCATAGCGCCCTGTATAGCAGCCTGCACATCTGCGACATTCTCGCTGATGAATGCTTCAGCCTCTTTCTCGGGTTCAGCTGCGTTATCCTGCTCCATGAGCTTTACTGCCAGCGGTTCAAGTCCGTTCTCACGGGCTATGCTTGCACGGGTACGTCTCTTGGGCTTGAACGGACGGTAGATGTCTTCAACTTCCACAAGAGTTATAGCAGCACTGATAGCTGCCTCTATCTCAGGAGTCATCTTCTCCTGCTCAGTGATCGAATTGATGACCTCTTCTTTGCGCTTTTCAAGATTTCTGAGATATGTGAGCCTGTCTGCAAGTTCGCGTATCACCTGATCGTCAAGAGAACCTGTAAGCTCTTTACGGTAACGTGCTATGAAAGGGATCGTTTTATCGTCATCCAGAAGTGCGACCGTATTATCGACCTGTTCCTGTCTGAGTCCGAATTCTTTTGCGAGTGTTTTATTGATGTCCATATTTTATCCTTTCGATATTTTGAATATATTATACTTTTTCCTGTACCGGAACTGCTTCGGGAATATCCTCATTCTGCTGCTGTGACATTGCTTCTGCAAGTTCTTCGTAGGAAATGCCGGGCTGCATCGTCTCATTGAACCTGTCGATCCACGAAAACAGCGACTTGGCAATATCTTTCCACACGTTCTGGCAGTTCTTTTCAAGCAGCACATCATGTCTCATACCATCGAACAGACGATGCGAGATGCTCTCATATCCGCGCTTTTCAAGACGCTTCACCTCTTTCAGAAAGCGTTTTTCCGATATCATCAGAGGATCGTCTTTTCCGGATATAAAGCGTATGGGCAGAGACGGATGCTTCATCTGCCAGCCGCGTCTGGAATTTGCCTTCCTGAGCAGCCAGAGGAACTCCTTGTAGCCGTTGAGAGTTACCTTGAAACTGCAAAGCGGATCATTATTGTATGCTTCCACAACGCCCGGATCGCTGCATCTCCATGAATTATCCGGCTGTTCATAGAATTTTCCCAGTGTGTTGTCGATCACATCGTATATCTTTTCACTGCGGAAACGACTGCCGTATCTGTACATAGACAGACTGTCTATGCTCCTGACAATCGGAGAAAATCCCTTGTATACAGGCGTTCCCAGCAATACTGCACCGTTTACAAGATCATCTCCGTCCCTCAGAAAATGGCGTACAGCAACTCCGCCGATACCATGACCTATTATAAAAAGCGGATGCTGAGGATAAGTCTCGCGGATTATGCGATTCAGCTGAGCGATATCGCTTATAAGTCCTTCTCCGCCGTCACGGTACATGAAACCAAGATCATCCGCTGAGCATATGCTTTTTCCATGTCCGCGGTTGTCACTAATGACAGTAATAAAGCCTTCTTCTGCAAGATAATCCATGAACTCATAATATCTTTCCTTGTGTTCATTCATACCATGCACGATTTGTACTACTCCGTTGATCTGCTCAGAAGGGAGCGCGATCACTGCCGAGATCTTCAGCCCGTCAAATTCAGAGCTGTATTCAAATTCCTTGACATCTGCGTTAAGCATGTTGTCCTCCTGTTCTGAACATTTTTTGTAATGTCCTGTTCATGGGCAGATACTTTATTATAACATATTCCATTCACTACGTCAAGTAAGTGCATATTCTTATTTAATTTGTATATCCGCAGCCATATGTTAAATTTTAAATATATATTCTTCTCCTATTGCTTTTCACTCTTCGTTATGGTATAATATCTTAGTAATTTATGCAGTGGTATCGAAGTGGTCATAACGGACATGACTCGAAATCATGATGCCCCTTGAGGGACGTGGGTTCGAATCCCACCCACTGCGCCAGCAAGCTCACGCAATTGCGTGAGCTTTTTTATTGTTTTCATTATCAAACTATGATATAATATAACTATATTCAGAACTGGAGGGAGTATCTTGATAGATAAGGATTACTATGCAGCCGCTAACAGGATACAGATTATTGATGAACGTCTCGCATATGAGATGATGAAACGCAACTATCCGAATTATAAGAATTCCAGAAGTGAATTTGATTTTTGGAAAGGGTACTCAGAAGTCGCCACGAAGGATAATATTGATTATTATGTACCATTTAGTTTTCTAATGAAATACTCTGAAAACGAAGGAAAGTTGAAGTACAATTATGCTCTTATCAGACTTGTTGATTATCTGACAGATATTGAGCAGCCTGTTTATCTTGGACTGGATTTTTCTTATTTCACTCAGTTTGAAGCAGATTTAATAAAAACTGCGGAGTTCCTTACACTCGATTCAGATATGATCCAGAGTATTATGGAAATTTTCAAACAGGGTTATATCATGAGAATTAAATATAGAAAAGATTTCCGTAATAATAAGATTGTACTGATTTCTCGTGAAAATGAGCAGCTAAAAGCCAAGGTGCTGAATGAAATCGTCAGTATTTCTGACTTTAGGTGCGAACTTTCTGTTAATGAATTTCTGATACCTCATGAACTTTCACGACAGGTTATAGATTGTCTTAACAGTAGCTTCAGGAATTTTGTTCTTGATACGACAATTGGAGAAGATGACAGATGCTATATGGATAATGCCTTTTCGATATATGTTCCGGAAGAAAATCTTTCGCTGCCTGAGACAGAATGGGGATATAGTCCTTACGAGTACTTTTACTCAGGAGAAAAATCAGCATTTGCTCCGTTCAATAAGCTGATGTCATTTATATATTACCATATGACTGATTCTGAAAGAGATTTATTCCCGTTTAAATAGTACGATATCCTATGTCATCTCTTTTGTCATGCACAGTTGATTCATAATTCGGCGCTTGCCGCGTAGTTCCGCCTTTTCGAGAGGCGGGACTTTTTTGTTATAACGCAGTTGCTTGCATAATGACCGACTTGTTTTTGCGAGAAAACTGCAAGTGCCTTTCAGTTTATGTTATACGGCTGTTGATTCAGTTGGCTTCGGTCTTTGTGCCTTTCTTTGCGTCCAGTCCGAGGGAGCGCCACTTTTCGTGACGCTTACCGTCGGCATCGTATAAGTTTATAACGGCATACCATTTGCCGCTCTTCTCAGCTAAATGTCCTGTGGTTATTTTCATTGGCATCCTCCTTTCAATTCCCAAATCGTTCCTTATCGTGACTTTCGTCACGACAACAATACCACACTTCTCCCGAAAAATCCATACCTTTCACCTCATTTCGGCAGAAGCACTAAATAGTTTCTCTCGTTTCGGCAGAAGTCAACAAGAGCCGGCTTCGGAATAATTATCTTCTTGCCCAGCCTTATCGCTCCGAGACTTCCATTTTTCACGAGCTCGTAAGCCTGATTCTTTCCAATGCGGAGCAGCTTTGCCGCCTCTGGGACAGTCAGCACGTCCGGTTCGTTTCTGAACATTTCTGTATATCTCATTCGTTCCTCCT
>DFJW01000088.1 GCA_002373775.1 Ruminococcus flavefaciens
CTGTGCCGTGGATTATTACCGGATCAAGCGAGAATTCCTTGGCTATCCTCATAGCAGTGCATATATCGTCCGCACGGTGACAATGGAAGAAAGCCTTCTGCTTTCTCTCAAGCAGAGGCATGAGTGCTTCACACTTTATATCGTACTCCGGCGGATCGTAGTTCTCGCTGTCGGAATAATAGCTGTCCATATCATGGACATATCTGCGTGCTTTATACAGCCCTTCACGGATAACAGCAGCAACTGCCATGCGCGTTACAGGGGCTTCGTCCTTGCCGTTGTATACGTTTTTCGGATTCTCGCCCATTGCGAACTTTATGCCGCAGTTTTTAATGAGCATGTCGTCGATGCGTCTTCCGTCCGTCTTTATTGCGCATATCTCACCGCCGCAGGGATTTGCACTTCCGGGACAGGATGCGGCTGATGTGATGCCGCGCATGCGTGCCTCTTCAAAACAGCGGTCAAAGGGATTTATGCCGTCTATTGCACGCATATGCGGAGTGAAAGGATCGGTGGATTCATTGCAGTCATCGCCTTCAAATGCAAGACCGTCCTCAATGATACCAAGATGTGTATGGGCGTCGATAAATCCCGGCAGCAGCATGCCGCCTTCAGCGTCAACAGCGTCAGCCGGTATGCTCTCAGGTGTGCCTTCCCCGATACCGGTTATCCTGCCTTCAGCAGTTTCGAGCCATCCGCAGGGAATAACTCCGCGCTGATCCATAGTATATATCTCAGCATTGTAAATAAGCATATATTTCTCCTTTATGAGTATGTCAGTCACTTTTTAAGTGCAGCTGCTATCTTCTCGGCATTCTCCACCGGACTGCCCGTGCAGTCGATACATATAGTGGAGTGAGCCTTGTAGACCTCGTGCCTTTTGTCGTAAAGAGCCTTCAGTTCTTCTTTAGTGGAATTCACCACGATAGGGCGGTTAGTGTCATCCTTGATGCGCTCATAACAAGTCTCAAAGGGAACATCGAGGAACACAACTGCCGCACCTGCCTCCTTAGCGGCACGGGCAGTATCCGGATTCAGCATTGCGCCGCCTCCGCATGCAGCCACGACAGTCTTTCCGCAGAGAGAGCGGACTATCTCAGCCTCCGCAGTGCGGAAGAACGGCTCGCCCTTCTGCTCGAATATCTCGGGTATAGTCATATCAAATGTGCGGACGATGAGATCGTCCGTGTCGGTAAATCCGCAGCCCAGTTTCTTTGCCGCCAGCTTTCCGACAGTTGTCTTTCCGCAGCCCATAAAGCCGCAAAGGAATACAGTCATTTCAATCGCACCTCATATCTGATCGTATCACTTGTTCATAGCGTCTACGCTTTTTTCAACTTCTCCGATTATCACAGCTATGTCTTCTGTGCGGAATTCGCCGCCGTACCATAATTCGTGAGCCTTAACTGCCTGATATACCAGCATAGCAGCGCCGCCTATGGCAGTCTTTCCGAGTGCCCTCGCCTTTTTCATGAGCAGTGTCTCGGTGGGATTGTAAATAACGTCGAACACGCTTCCGGCAGCTTCAATGACGCTGTCGCTGACAGCGCAGGCTCCCGTCTTTGGGTACATGCCAACAGGTGTTGCATTTATGAGCAGGTCACAGCTTTTGCTGACAGCTGAGATATCCTCGATCTTCACAGAGGCTCCCGGGCATTTCTCCTTTATCTCTGCTGCAAGCAGTTCCGCATTCTTCACATCCTGAGGTATCACAGCAAGTGTGATATCGCCGCCGTGAAGAGCTGTCTCAATGGCGATCATCCTTCCGACGCCTCCGCATCCGAGGATGATGACTTTTCCGCCGATAGGAAGCGACTGCACAGAACGGAGGAATCCGTCGCAGTCGGTGTTGTATCCTGTGAGTTTCTCGCCGTCATTCCTGATGCAGTTCACGGAATTGTAGCGCAGTGCGCTCTCGCCCAGCTCATCAACAAGTTCTATCACAGCCTGCTTATGCGGGATAGTGACGTTTAGTCCGCAGAGTCCTTCAAGCAGCTGACGGCTGTCTTTCAGATCTGCCGGATCAATGTCTATGAGTTCGTACTCAGCATCGGATATGCCGCTGAGTGCGAAGAGTTTTTCATGGATGAGCGGAGACATGGAATGTCCCAGCGGATGACCTATAAGTGCATATTTCTTCATTTATATCACTCCTGAACAAAAATACTTCCGAGAGTTTCGAGATTCTCGACATTCATTGCTGTTACGTCAGAAAGTGTTTTCTTTACAAGACCGGTGAGAGTCTTTCCGGGACCGAACTCGATGAACCTGTCAGCACCTGCTGCCTGCATGGCTGCAAGCTCTGAGGTAAAGCGTACCGGTGATACGGTGTGCTGTGCGAGTATGGACGGCATATCCGAAAAATCCGTGAGTTCTCCGCCGGTGACGTTCGAATAGTACTTCACCTGCGGCTTTCTGAAGGTGATCTTCTTTGCAGCCTCGTAAAGCTTGTCAGCTGCCGACTGCATGAGCTTGGAATGGAATGCGCCGGCTACATTGAGCGGCACTACTCTCGCCTTGAGCTCCTTGAACACCGGAGTTACCTCTTCGATGCCTTCGGGTGTACCTGCTATTACTGTCTGTACGGGGGAGTTGTAGTTCACGGCTGTGACAAATGCACTTGCCGCATTGCATACCTCTTCCACTTTTTCCGGAGCTATTTTCATAACAGCTGCCATTGCGCCCTTATTCTCCTTTGTAGCCTCTTCCATAGCTTCTGAACGCACTTTGATGAGCTGGAACGCCTCTTCAAGAGTCACGATGCCGGAAGCATAGAGCGCTGCATACTCGCCGAGGGAATGACCTGCTACTCCGTCGAACGCAAAGCCCTTTGATAAAGCTGCTTCAAGGCAAATCATCGAAGTAGCCATTACAGCCGGCTGTGCATTTATGGTCCTTGTAAGTTCCTCGTCGGCTGAATCAAGGCATATCGCCCTGAGATCGCGGCCGAGAACAGCTGAGCCGACATCATAGATATTTCCCAGCTGAGGCATATTCTCAACGATATCGCCTCCCATGCCGACATACTGTGAACCCTGTCCGGAAAATAGTGAAATTGTCATAATGTGTAACATCCTTTCTGTATGTTATATACAAAGCATTGGTAGATTTGACCAAACCACATCCGATTTTTTTGTGAGAATAGACGATATTTTGTTTAAACTATGTCAAAGTCTCAAAATATCATTGCAAAAAAAACGGAAATGATTTACAATATATTATGTGTGGATCATCATGTCTACTTATAATATAACATAATTTTTCAGGTTTTACAACCTTATTTTGCAAATTATCATTTTAAGGAGTTTTTCTAATGGGTATCAACATTCTGGGAATGGGAAGCTACGTCCCCGGACAGAAACTGACAAACAACGATTTTACCCGGTTTATCGAGACAAATGACGAATGGATACGCACCCGTACAGGCATTGTCGAGAGACCTATGGCTGGCTGGGAACCGACTTGGTACATGGGACTGAAAGCGGCTGAGAAAGCCGTGCAGAGAGCCGGCATAGATCCGAAGGAGATCGGTCTTGTCATATCTACGACTGCTACAGCAGATTTCCATACCCCCAGCATGGCGAGCATAATCCAGGATAAGCTCGGAGCCGCAAATGCCGGTGCTTTCGACCTGAATGCAGCATGCACAGGCTTTGTTTACGCTCTTGATACCGCAAGAAGATTTGTGGAGACCGGTGACGAGAAATACGTGTTAGTCGTGGCTAACGAATCTCTTTCCCGTTTCCTTGACTTCACAGACAGGGGTTCCTGCATACTCTTCGGTGACGGCGCTGCTGCTGCTGTCATAGAAAAGAGCAGCAAACTCTATTCCTCAGCTCTCGGCTCTGACGGAAGCGGCGGAAAACTGCTGTGCGCAAGAGCACTGAATGTTGCTCCGGAAGTGCGCACCGAAGCCCCTGACGACTTCACCGACGAATTCCCGGATATGCCGCTGCATAAGCTCTTCCAGAACGGAAAAGAAGTTTACAAGTTCGCCACATGTGCTCTTCCCCGCTCTTTTGAGCTTGCCGCGCAGAAGATAGGCATCACCAAGGACGACATCGACTGGTTCGTTCCGCATCAGGCTAATATACGCATCATCGAGACTGCCGCTAAAAAGCTGGGCGCTCCTATGGAGAAATTCATAGTGACACTTGACCACTACGGCAATACTTCCAGTGCGTCTATCCCGCTGGCTCTTAATGAAGCCATCGAAAAAGGCACTATAAAGCGCGGTCAGAAGCTCGCGCTCATAGGCTTCGGCGCCGGACTCACATTCGGCGGCATCATCTTAGAATACTGACATATAAGTCAGAATCCCCCAATCAAGGAGTACTATTATGAAAACACGCATCACTGAACTTCTCGGCTGTGAATACCCCATAATTCAGGGCGGCATGGCATGGGTAGCTGAACATACTCTCGCTGCCGCTGTTTCAAATGCAGGCGGTATCGGTCTCATAGCAGGAGGAAACGCTCCAATAGACTATCTTCGTGAACAGATACGTCTCTGCAAAGAAAAAACAGATAAGCCATTCGGCGTCAATATAATGCTTATGAGCCCCAATGCCGATGACCTCGCACAGCTCGTCATTGACGAAGGCGTAAAGGTAGTCACAACAGGCGCAGGCAACCCCGGAAAATTCATCCCGGCATGGAAAGAGGCTGGAGTCAAGGTAATACCGGTCATCCCCTCTGTCGCTCTCGCAAAGAGAATGGAGAAAGCCGGCGCTGATGCAGTAGTTGCAGAAGGTACTGAGTCAGGCGGACATATCGGTGAAAATACCACAATGTGCCTCGTGCCTCAGGTAGTCGATGCACTCAGCATACCCGTTATCGCCGCAGGAGGTATCGCTGACGGACGCGGTATGGCTGCCGCTTTCATGCTCGGCGCAGAAGGTGTGCAGATAGGCACACGTTTCCTGGCTTCGGAAGAGTGCCAGATAAACCCGAAATTCAAGGAGCTTGTATTAAAGGCAGGCGACACTGACAATATAGTTACCGGAAGATACACCGGTCACCCGTGCAGAGGCATCAAGACCAAATTTGCCAAGAAGCTCGCTATGGGCGAAAAGGACGGCACTCTCTCACCGGATGAGTTCGAAAAGCTCACTCTCGGTGCTCTCAGACGTGCAGTCGTTGACGGCGATGTGGAGTCCGGCTCATTCCTCTGCGGTGCTATAGCAGGTATGGTAAACGATATCAGACCTTGTGCGGACATCGTGAAGGAGATAAACAGCGGCGCTGAAAAGCTGCTGAAGCTCTGATAATATCCGCACTGCATGACACAAAACAACACTATATCCTGAATTCTCAATACTCAACGGAGGTATCATTATGCCAACAGCAATAATCACAGGCGCTTCCCAGGGCATCGGTGCTTGTATCGCATCAAGGCTCGCAAAAGACGGATTTGACGTAGTCATCAACCACTATCCCAGCGACGGAGACAGGGAAAAAGCTCTCGCCGTTGCGGAGGAGTGCAGGGCGTTCGGCGTTAAGGCAGAATGCTATGCGGCAGATGTTTCAAAATTCGACCAGTGTGCAGAAATGGTCAAGCAGGTAAAGGCTGACTTCGGCACTATCGACGCTCTCGTAAACAATGCCGGAATAACCAAGGATAAGCTCCTCGCGCGTATGTCCGAAGAGGATTACGACGCTGTTATAGCTGTTAACCAGAAAAGCGTATACAACATGACAAAGCATGTCACAGCTGTTATGATGAAGCAGAGAAGCGGACGCATAGTCAACGTTGCTTCCGTTGCCGGTCTTTACGGCAATCCGGGACAGATGAACTACTCGGCTTCAAAGGCTGCTATAATAGGAATGACCAAGACAACTGCAAAGGAATTCGGTTCACGCAACATCACATGCAATGCTGTTGCTCCCGGACTTATCCGCACACCTATGACGGATGTGCTTTCCGATGAACTGAAGGCAAAAATGATAGAGGCAGTTGCCCTCAAACGTTACGGCGAACCGGAGGAGATCGCTTCAGTAGTTTCTTTCCTCCTTTCCGACAACGCTTCCTATGTCACCGGTCAGGTCATCGAGATCTCCGGCGGACTCTCTATGTGATCCGGATATTTAAAATAAATGTGAGGATACAATAAAATACGATCAGAATACCGAAAGGATACTATATGAGCAGAAGAGTAGTGATAACCGGTCTGGGTGCTGTCACTCCGCTTGGTACGGGAGTAGACAAATTCTGGAAAGGTATCAAGGATAATAAGATAGGTTTTTCTTTTATTGATATGTACGATACAGAGCGCACAGGTGTCAAGATAGCCGGCATTGTGCGCGACTTCGATGAAACTGCATACTATGACGTTCCCGGCTGCTTCGACAAGAAGGAAGCAAGGCGCATGGATCTGTTTACAAAATATGCAGTCGTTGCGGCTCATGAGGCTCTCGTTGATGCAGGAACGGATTTCAAGGACGTTGATCCTTACCGTGCAGGCGTTCTCGTTGGTTCGGGAATAGGCGGCATAGACCTCACCACATCTGAATTCACCAAATATACCGAAAAAGGTCCAAGCAGAATATCAGCTTTCTTCATACCGATGATGATAAGCAACATGGCTGCCGGCACTATATCCATGAAGACCGGCTTCCGCGGAGCTAATTTCGATATAACCACTGCCTGTGCTTCAGGTACTCACTCCATCGGTGAGGCTTTCCGCAAGATAAAGGACGGCTATCTCGATGTTGCCCTGACAGGCGGCACTGAGAGCACAAGGATAGAATTCACCTTCGGCGGTTTCTCAAATATGAAGGCGCTGACAAAATCAAGTGACCTCGAACGTGCTTCCATTCCTTTCGACAAGGAAAGAAGCGGATTCGTCCTCGGTGAGGGCAGCGCTGTACTGGTGCTTGAAGAGTACGAGCACGCCAAGGCAAGAGGTGCTAAGATATACGCGGAGATCGCAGGCTACGGCGCTACATGTGACGGATATCACATGACTTCTCCCATGCCTTCAGGTGAGGCTGCCGGAAAGGGCATGGCTCTTGCCATAGAGGAAGCCGGACTGAAGCCCTCAGATATCGACTACATCAACGCACACGGCACTTCCACAGGTCTCAACGACAAGTACGAGACTGCCGCTATCAAAGTCGCTCTCGGCGACCACGCAAAGGATGTCAAGATCAATTCCACAAAGTCTATGATAGGACATCTTCTCGGTGCAGCCGGTGCTGTTGAGGCGGTTGTCTGTGCCAAGTCCATCGAAGAGGGATTCATTCACCGTACTGTGGGATACAAAGTCCCGGATGAGGAATGTGACCTCAACTACTGCGGCGACGGCAATATTCAGCAGGAGATAAAGGCTGCGCTTTCCAATTCACTGGGATTCGGCGGTCATAACGCTACTCTCTGCTTCAAAAAGGTTACTGACTAAGGAGGAGCACATAAATGAGCGAAATTTTCGGCATGGTCGATATAGAAACTATCGAAAAACTGGCTGATATCATAAATAAGAAGGAATTATCCGAACTGACTATAGCAGACGGAGAGAAGACCATAACTCTCAAGGGCAAGAAAATGATGCCTCCGCCGCCGGCAGCAGTGCCTTTCCCTGTTATGGGAGCACCTGTTCAGGCAGAATCCGGCGACAGCACTCTTGCAGCAGCCGAGAAATCTGTTGCTGAGGAAGTCAGCGGAAGCATTGTAAAATCACCTATCGTAGGCACTTTCTATGCTGCTCCTTCCCCTGACAAGCCGCCTTTCGTAAAAGTTGGCGACGAAGTCAAGAAGGGCGATGTCATAATGATAATCGAATCCATGAAACTCATGAACGAGATACAGTCGGATTTTGACGGCATTGTTGACAAGATACTCGTTACAGACGGTCAGCCTGTAGAATACGATCAGCCTGTCATGGTGATAAAGTGATGCCGGCAAGGCAAGAATAATAACGGAGGCTGCAATATGTCTGATATTTTAATGAATAAAGAACAGATCATGGAGGTCATCCCTCACCGTGATCCTTTCCTGCTCATCGACGAGATCGTTGACATGGAAGTCGGCGTAAAGGTACACGCAAGAAAATATATCAAGGAAGAGGACTTCTGGTTCAAGGGGCATTTCCCCGGCTACCCTGTCACCCCCGGCGTCCTGATGATCGAGATGCTCGCTCAGGCAGGTGCTGTATGTATGCTTTCAAAGCCTGAATTCAAGGGCAAGATCGGTCTCTTCGGCGGTATCGACAAGGCAAAGTTCCGCCGTCAGGTAGTTCCCGGTGACGTGCTCGACCTCGAAGTTGAGATCATCCGTCAGCGCGGTCCTGTGGGAACGGGAAGAGCTCTCGCTTCTGTAGGCGGCGAAAAAGCAGTAGCATGCGAGATAACCTTTGTTGTCGCAGACGGCGAAAAAGCTGAATAACAAGTCTGCAAGAATCCATTTAAGGAGAAGCAATAAATGTTCAAAAAAGTACTTATCGCCAACCGCGGAGAAATAGCTGTGCGCATAATAAGAGCATGCCGCGAGCTCAGCATACGCTGCGTTGCGGTCTACTCCACAGCTGACAGGAATTCTCTGCATGCACAGATAGCCGATGAGGCGGTCTGCATCGGTCCTCCTGCCACCAAGGACAGCTATCTCAATATGAACGCTGTCATCCAGGCAGCACTCAATTCAGGAGCAGATGCGATTCACCCCGGATTCGGCTTCCTTTCCGAAAACGCACAGTTCGCACGTCTCTGCGAACAGAATAATATAACCTTCATCGGACCTTCATATCACGCTATTGAGATGCTCGGCGACAAGGCTGCTGCCAAGGAAACTATGGCTGCTGCCGGTGTCCCGGTCATCCCCGGCTCAAAAGGCGCGGTGAACAGTATCGAAGAAGCTCGGGAGATCGCAGAAAAAGCCGGATATCCCGTACTCGTCAAGGCCTCTGCCGGCGGCGGCGGCCGCGGTATACGCCGTGTGGATTCTCCGGAAGACCTTGAAGCTCAGATAACTGCCGCAAAGCAGGAGGCGAAGAATTTCTTCGGCGACGATGCGGTCTATATCGAGAAATTCCTCATCAATCCACACCATGTGGAGATACAGATAATGGCAGACAAGCACGGCAATTATATCCACCTCTGCGAGCGTGACTGCTCAATGCAGCGCCGCAACCAGAAGATTCTCGAAGAATGCCCCAGCCCTATAGTAACTCCGGAACTCCGCGATAAAATGGGCAAAGCTGCTGTTACTGCCGCTAAACAGTGCGGTTATTACAACGCCGGAACTATAGAGTTCCTCGTTGACGAGAACAGGGATTTCTACTTCATGGAAATGAATACCCGTATACAGGTAGAGCACCCCATTACCGAAGAGGTGACCGGTTTTGATCTGGTAAAGGCTCAGATAGAAGTCGCTGCCGGACTCCCACTCAGTGTCACACAGGATGATATCACCATCCGCGGTCATGCTATAGAATGCCGTATAAACGCTGAGAATCCGGAACTGGATTTCAGACCTTCTCCCGGTACCATCACTGCTCTGTATATGCCCGGCGGCCCCGGAATACGCATAGACGGAGCCGTATATCAGGGATACACCATAACTCCTTACTACGATTCCATGATAAGCAAGCTCATTGCGCACGGTTCTGACCGTGAAGACGCTATCAACAAGATGTGCTGGGCGCTCTCGGAGTTCATCGTAGAGGGAGTGGACACAAATATTGATTTCCAGCTCGAAGTCATCAGAAACCAGGACTTCAAAGCCGGAAATTACGATATTGGATTCCTCGGCAGGCTTATGGAGGAACACAAAAAACGCTGACATGATCCAGCGATCATTACTTAGAAACGCGGTGAAAAAAATTGTTTGAAGATTTCTTTGACGTAGTAAAAAAACGTTTCAACGGCGGTGCTGAAGAAGAATACAAGCCGCCTATGTTCAAGTGCCCCAGATGTCAGGACACAAGTCCGCTTTCCCGGTATGAGGAACTCCACAGAGTATGCCCTAAATGCAATTATCACGGAAGGCTTTCTTCCTCTGAGCGCATCTCTATCACCGTCGATAAGGATAGCTTCCGTGAATTTGACGCTGAAATGATAAGCGGCAACCCCCTCGATTTCCCG
Source organism: Ruminococcus flavefaciens (assembly GCA_002373775.1). GTDB lineage: Bacteria > Bacillota > Clostridia > Oscillospirales > Ruminococcaceae > Ruminococcus > Ruminococcus flavefaciens_M. The sequence goes on from DFJW01000088.1 coordinate 10,078, forward strand.
GATTACACCGAAAAGCAGGCAGACCTGCGCGAAAGCATCGACCTCAGCGACGCCGTTATCACCGGCACTGCGACCATAAAGGGCTCGCCGGCAGTCATAGGCGTCATGGATTCAAGATACATGATGGGAAGTATGGGCAGTGTTGTCGGCGAAAAGATAACCCGTGCTTTTGAGTACGCGACTGAGAACGGTCTTCCGGTTATCATGTTCACCGCTTCCGGCGGTGCCCGTATGCAGGAAGGCATAGTCTCCCTGATGCAGATGGCTAAGACTTCCGGCGCAGTACAGCGCCACAGTGAAGCAGGCGGACTCTATATCGCCGTCATGACCGATCCCACTACCGGAGGCGTCACTGCAAGTTTTGCTTCTCTCGGAGACATAATCATTGCCGAGCCTAAGGTCCTTATCGGATTTGCCGGCAGAAGAGTCATTGAAAGCACCATTAAACAGCGTTTGCCCGAGGATTTCCAGCTGGCAGAGTTCATGCACGAAAAAGGCTTCATTGACATGATAGTTGAACGCAAAAAAATGCGGAGTGTGCTCTCACATCTGCTGAAGCTGCACGGCTTCGACAAGCCTAAGGAGGTCTGAACCATGGACGAGAAAAGAACAGCCTGGGAGCGTTTACAGCTCATCCACACAAAAGGCAGACCGACTATAAAGGACTATATGCCGCTGATCTTCACGGATTATTACGAACTTCACGGCGACCGCCTCTACGGCGATGACAAGGCGATCTACGGAGCTATCGCACGTCTGGACGGCAGACCTGTCACAGTTATCGCAGAGGTAAAGGGCAGGGATCTCAACGAGAACAAGGCATGCAATTTCGCCATGCCTCACCCGGAGGGCTACAGAAAAGCGCTCAGACTTGCACATCAGGCTGAGAAATTCCACAGACCGGTCATCTGCTTCATTGATACTCCCGGTGCATTCTGCGGAGTAGCTGCCGAGGAAAGAGGTATGGGCGAGGCTATCGCCCGCAATATCGCCGAGTTCATGACTCTCCGCACTCCGGTGATCTCGATAGTTCTCGGAGAAGGCGGCAGCGGCGGTGCTCTGGCACTTGGAGTCTGCGATGAACTGGCTATGCTGGAGAATGCTGAGTACTCGGTATTATCCCCCAGAGGCTTCGCGAGCATACTCTGGAAAGACGCTTCAAGAGAGCAGGAAGCCAGCGAGATAATGAAGATAACAGCCGAAGATATGGTGAAACTCGGGGTGGCTGAAGCCATTATCGAAGAGCCTCTCGGCGGTGCTCATAACGATTTAGACAAAATTTCAGAGAATATCAAGGAATATTTGTCACAGAAAATTCCAGAAAAATGCAAAAAAGATATTGACGTTTTGCTGAAAGAACGCTATACTAAATTTAGAAAAATCGGAGCGTTCATTGAATGAGCCGTTTTTGACTGAAAAAAATAAATATATGGAGGACAATCACATGATTTTTGAAAAGCTCAAAGACATTATCGCAGAGCAGCTCAGTGTTGATGCTGAGGAAGTAAGCATGGAGGCTAACATCCAGGATGACCTCGGCGCTGATTCTCTCGACGTTGTTGATCTTATTACTACTATTGAGGATGAATTTGATCTTTCTATCCCCGATGAGGCTGTTGAAGAGATCAAGACTGTCGGTGACATCGTAAACTACATCGAGAAGAATTCCGAGTCTGAGGAAGATTCAGAGGACTGATTATCCGATAATAAAACTCCTCTGCCGTGTGCATTGAGCATGCAGCAGAGGAGTATTTTTTTAATTACACATTCACGCGGAGCTCTTCTTCCTTTATAGCTGAACGGCAATGCTTTGCCCGCTTTTCGGAATACATTGCTGCATCCATGCTTCCAAGCAGCTCGTCTGCGGAACAGTTCTCATCTATCATGGCGCATCCTATTGAAAATGACAGCTGATACTGACGGTCGCTGTTCTCGTTGAAGCCTTGTACCGCATTTCGCAGCTTCATGGCTGTCTCGGAGATCTCGTTCTCGCTGTCAGTCCGGAACAGGATTATGAACTCATCGCCGGCAAATCTTATGCAGACTGCCTTTGTCGGAACACTTCCGCGTATTATCTCAGCAGCATCTTCAAGGGCAAGGTCACCGGCAGAGTGTCCGTATTTATCATTGATGCTTTTGAAATAGTCGATATCTATCATAAGTCCGCCGGCTGTATCCCCTCTTCTGGAATATATCTCCAGCACATTCTCAAGGTAGTTCCTGTTGTATAGCTTGGTGAGAGGATCTATATACGAAAGCTCGTTCTGAAGGCTCATGTGTATTCCGATCAGACCGATAGCCACTGAACACCACACAATGGATACGCCGTATATGAACAGCTGTACCGTCATGCCTATGCATATGGGCATCATGAACATTAGTATAGGAAAGAACTTGTTTTTCCCGTATTTTATGTAGTAGTCGATCAGCAGAACGAGACTGTAGCCGAGATACAATATGGCGATCCCGTAGTATATGTATCCAAGCGGCATGCGCTCATAATGATTGGCAGCATCAATACGGAAAATGAAAGGCACAAATATATTCACGATTATCCCTGCAATACCGATCTGTGACGGTATCCCGATCCATTTGTACATTTTCTTTATGCGCTCTGTACTGCTGTAGAGCCGCAGGTCAACATATAAGCACCAGATGAACGACACAGCCATATTGCAGACATACAGATACGAATTAATGAGTATCAGCGGATATCGAATATGCGAAAGGTCAGAACCGTCAAGAATGAATGACATCATCTCTGTAAAACATGCGGAAGCGGTAATTGCCATAAGCGCTGTGAAGAGTCTGTCGCTCAGTGTGCTCCTGTGCCGCACGAACCGGCTGCTGATGAACAGCACGATGAGCATGATTATACCTGTGCAGTTCGATACAACAATAGCCTGTATGTTCATAATAGCCTCCATTCTTTGTTATTGTGTATATATTATACCACATTTCGGCTTATATTTCAAGATATCTGGCAATTGTTTACAATAATTCAACATCCTGCCCACATGATGCTCCGGATAACGCCCTGCCGCTGTCTGCTTACTAATTACTGCTTGCTATTTTATCCGGTTTATGCTATAATGTATTTGATTAGACATTTGTCAGCAATTTGTATATTAACCGGAATTGGAGGGAAAAATGGAAGTTGTCGTTACTATCGCAGTGATAGTGGTGCTCTGCATCATACTCGGTGTAAGTACAAGCATCATGATAACAGCTGCATTCGCTCTCGCCGGACTTGTCATACTCGCAATGACACTGCTGTTCATATATTTTTTCATTCATCTTGCAGTATCAAAAAAGACAAATGCGTCTTTCACACGCATAGATCAGGGAAAGAACTGGAAATTCCGGACCGCCTACTATAAAGTGGACGGCAAGGAATACCCCTGTGTATTCCCCAGTGAACCTAAGTTCGTATACAAGGAAGGCAAAGAGTATAAGGTAAGGTTCAACAAACGCCTCGGAGGCGTTTTCGATAAATGGGCAGTCACTACATGTATTCTCGGCATGGTATTCTCAATTCTTGCATCGGCTGGTGCGGTATATCTTGCCCTGAATTTCATATTTATATAGGAGATGATAAAATTGGCAGAACACGTTTGCGGCGGATGCGGAGTGCATCAGGAAATAATAGACAAGGTCTCAAAGGTCATGCCGGATGAGGAAGTGCTGTATGATGCGGCAGAACTGCTGAAAGTATTCGGCGATTCAACGCGCATACGCATAATATTCGTACTGTGTCAGAATGAGATGTGCGTCTGTGACATCGCCGACCTTCTCGGCATGACTCAGTCTGCCATATCCCACCAGCTTCGCGTACTGAAACAGGCAAGGCTCGTCAGCTCTCGCAGAGACGGCAAGACCATATTCTACTCCCTCTGCGATTCACATGTAAAGACCATATTCTATCAGGCAATGGAGCATGTACTGGAACAAAAATGAGATATTTTGATTTTCACACCCACGCATTCACAGATCAGCTCGCTGAACGTGCAGTTTCCGGACTGTCGGATACCAGCGGCATCGTCCCTGCTACCAACGGCACTTTAAAAGGTCTCAGGGATAAAATGAAAGAGAACGGCATAGAACGCGCAATGCTGCTGCCTATCGCCACAAAGCCTTCTCAGCAGCATACTATCAACAACTGGGCAGCAGAGATAATGGGTGACGGATTGTTCTGCTGCGGAACTGTTCACCCGGATGCTGAAGACGCTGTTGACGAAACAGAGCGGATAAGCTCTCTCGGACTCTGCGGAGTAAAATTCCATTCGGAGTATCAGTTCTTCGCCCCTGACGATGAGAAAATGTTCCCAATATACGAAAAAATGGCTGAAAAGGGCCTGTTCGCTGTCTTTCATGCCGGCTGGGATCCATATGCAAAAGGAGATATACTTGCCGTTCCGGAAAGCTTCGCTGCCGTCGCAGAAAAGTTCCCGGAACTCAGGATAGTCGCGGCTCATATGGGCGGCATACATCTCTGGGACAAGGTGGAAGAACTTCTTGCAGGTAAGTACAGAAACCTATGGTTCGACACCGGTGTTGTTGCAAGATTCATCGGAGACGATCAGCTGCTGCGGATAATCCGGAAACACGGCACAGACCGGATCCTGTTCGGAAGCGACTGTCCATGGGACGATCCTGCCCATGAGATAGCCATGGTAAACAGGCTCCCACTCTCTGAAGACGAACGTGAAGCTATTTTCTTCCGCAATGCCGAAGACCTTATTGCCACAAAGTAACAGGCACTTTTTCCGTGCTTCCCGGGCGGCGGAACGCCGCCCCTACAATGTCTGCTCTCCACTAAACTACTCTCTGCCTATAGCGCCGCACATTTTTGCCGCGTCTATTGCTATTTCCAATATTATGTGCTATAATTAATTTGTATCTTTTTCGATTGGAGTGTTAAATGAATGAAATATAACAGAAACGTCATTGGAAACAATATCGGTTTCTCAACGATCGTTGACGAGAAGTTCAAGACCAGCAGTCTTACTATAAACTTCATCACACCTCTCATCAAGGAAACTTCCGCACTCAATTCCCTTGCCATGAGGATACTGACCACTACTAACAGTCAGTACAGGACCATTGCTGATATGTGCCGCAAGCTCTCTGCTCTCTACGGCGCTTCTATATCATCCTTTACCGGAAAACGCGGAGATGTTCAGGTCCTCGGCATCAAAGCTTCTTGGATAAATAACCGCTACGCCATTGACGGCGAAGACATAAGAAGTGAGATGCTCGGCATAGTCAAGGACTGCCTTTTCTGTCCCAATGCGGAGAACGGCGAGTTCGATGCTGAATCTTTCCGCATTGCCAAGAAAGAAACCCTCGATTCTATCGACGCTGAACTCAATAACAAGCGCGGCTATGCGATACAGCGTGCCAGTGAACTCGCCTTTGAAGGCGAACCGGCTGCAAATCCTATCTACGGTACACGCACAGAAGCTGAAGCTGCAACGTCAGCAGCTGCCTTTGAAGCATATCAGAAACTCATGAAAACAGCTCAGATTGAGATGTACTATATAACCGCCGAAGATGACGATTCTGTTGAAAATACAATGAAGGAGAGCTTTGCTTCCGTTGAGCGCGATCCCATATCTGTCACATTCAGAGCCCCCAGCGCCATCCGCAGTGAAACTGCTGAAAAGAGCGAGACTTTCGACGTCCGTCAGTGCAAGATGGTCCTCACCTTCAAGACCGATACGGAGGACAGGTTCGCCCTTAAAATGCTCAGCCTGATATTCGGTGAAACTACAGTATCCAAGCTCTTCAAGATCGTGCGCGAAAAGATGAGCCTCTGCTATTACTGTGCGAGCCGCACGGTCTTCCAGAAGGGCGCTCTCATGGTAGACAGCGGCGTTGAACGCGGAAATATCGAAAAGGCACGCAATGCCATAATCGCTCAGCTCGACGAGATCAGAAAGGGCAACATCTCTGATGAAGAGATCGAAAGCTCCCTTCTCACTGTCGATAATGCCCTCTCTCAGATCGGAGATACCGCTTCATCATATGCGAACTGGTTCTTTGAGCGTTTCTGTGACAACAGTCCTCTTGAGACTTCTGAGTACTTCATGGACTTCAAGAACGTCACCAAGGCAAGGATAGTCCAGGCAGCCAATTCACTGAAACTGGACAGCGTTTATCTCATGCTCGATAAGGAGGACAATGCTTAATGGAAAAGAACATCATCACAAGCCCGCGCACAGGTGACAAATGCGTGCATGTAAAGCACAGCAGCGGTCTTGATATATATATATGCGAAATGCCCGGCTTCAGCAGTGTTGAAGCACTGTTCGGCACGAAATACGGCTCGGTGAACACAATGTTCAGGCAGAAGGGCGACAAGGACTACACTGTTGTCCCGGAAGGTATCGCCCACTTCCTCGAACACAAGCTCTTTGAGAATGAGGACTGCGATGTTTTCGAACTCTACGCCAAGACCGGCGCCAGCGGCAACGCCTTCACTTCATTTGACAAGACATGCTACCTTTTCAGCTGCTCAAAGAATTATCAGGAGTCCCTGAGGATCCTGCTGGATTTCGTTCAGAAGCCCTACTTCACACAGGAGACTGTCGATAAGGAACAGGGCATCATCGGTCAGGAGATACAGATGACCAATGACAATCCCGAGTGGAGAGTCTTCTTCAACATGCTCCGCTGCATGTATCACAACCACCCTGTAAAGATCGACATAGCCGGCACAAAAGAGAGCATCGCGCAGATAGATGCCGACCTTCTCTATAAGTGCTACTACACTTTCTACAATCTCAATAATATGGTGCTTTCTATCGCAGGAAACATTGATGCGGACGAAGTACTCGCGATATGCGACGAATGCCTCAAGGCCTGTGATGATAAGGGACTGGAGACAGTCTTCCCGGAAGAGCCGGATACCATTGTTGAACCGGAGATATATGAGACTCAGCCTGTGGGAACGCCTATATTCCACATCGGATACAAGTGCCGTGACTGTCAGGGCAGAGAGCGCCTTGTAAAATCCATGGCAGCTGCTACAGCTTCCACTCTTCTCACAGATCCTTCCAGTGAGATGTATCAGAAGCTGCTGAAGGAAGAAGTGATAAATTCCACTTTCGGCGCTGAGGTGTTCAACGGAGACGGCTACTTCACTGTGATATTCAGCGGCGAATCCAATGAACCGCAGAAAGTCCGCGAAGCTCTGGTGAACGAAGTCAGCCGGCTTCTCAGCGAGGGCATAAACGACGCCGACTTCCAGCGCATCAAAAAATCCGCATACGGCATGCTGGTCCGCGAACTCAACAATGTGGAAGCAGTTGCAAATATGATGATAAACGCTCATATGGACGGATGCGGTCCTTACGATTCGTTGAGCGTCCTCTCAGAACAGACCAGACAGGACGTTGAGAACTTCATGCGCAGTGAGCTGCTCCCGGATAAGCTCGTACTTTCTGTTATAGAGGGGGAGGCAGACTGATGAACGTAGAAAGAATAACCGATCTCAATGAGATCTACTTCCCGAAACTGGGGTGGAGATTCCATATTGATCCCACTGCTTTCACTATCGGAAATTTCTCGATACAGTGGTACGGTATCATAATCACAGTCGGACTGATACTCGCTCTCGTTTACTGTTTCCCGAAAATGAGACGCTTCGGTCTTGACGCTGACCGCACTATCGACGCTGTTATCGGCGGCGTTATCGGCGGTATAATCGGCGCAAGAGCTTACTATGTCATATTCAACTGGGATGAATACAAAGGACGAGGTCTTAAAGCCATTGTTGATACAAGACAGGGCGGTCTTGCGATATACGGCGGCATAATCGGTGCCATAGCCGTGGGACTGCTGATATGCAAGATACGAAAAGTCAAATTCCTGCCCATGCTGGACATCACCGTTCTCGGTTTCCTCATAGGTCAGGGCATCGGACGCTGGGGCAACTTCGTTAATCAGGAAGCTTTCGGTACAAAATGCAGCAATCTCTTCTGCATGACCGGCGGCACTGTCCAGCGTTACCTGCTGGATAATTCCACGCATCTCGACGGTGACCTCATACTTAACGGCTATGCTGTGGGTGAATATGAAGCCGGCAACGGAGCTATAGAGCTTTTCGCCGTTCACCCATGCTTCCTGTACGAATCACTGTGGTGTCTCCTTGGATTCCTTATACTCTCAACTGTATCAAAGCACAGAAAATTCGACGGACAGATACTTCTCATGTACCTTGCATGGTACGGCGCAGAGAGATTCGTAGTTGAAGGTCTCCGCACAGACAGCCTCTACATCGGCAATATCAGAGTATCACAGGCTCTTTCAGCAGTGCTCTTCGTAACTTCTGTCATACTCCTCATTGTCATGTTCTTCCGCCGCAAGAGAGATCCGGAAAGCTTCGTTCTCTATGCGAACACGAAGGAATCACGCCAGCTCATAGAGGAATCCCGCCGCAGACGCATGGGAGTTCCGCTGGAAGATATACACCTTGATGATGACGACGACTTCGTTCCTGATGACTCGGATGATGACGATGACGAGGATTCCGATATCCTCGGCGATGACGATGAAGACGAAGACGAAACAGAAGCTGCCGCAGAAACTGATGAAGATGACAGCAGCGATGATGAAACAGACGAAACCGAAACAGACGAGGACGATGAGTCCGATGAAGATAACAAGGAGGAATGACCAATGGCACAGATAATAGACGGAAAGGCAGTATCAGCAGCAGTAAAACAGGAGGTCGCTGACGAGGCAGCCAAGCTCAGGAACGAAAAGGGACTCAAGGTAGGTCTCGCAGTAGTTATCGTCGGCAACGATCCGGCTTCAAGAGTATATGTAAACAATAAGAAAAAGGCTTGTGAGGCAGTTGGCTTCCAGTCTTTTGAGTACGCTCTTGATGAATCCACAACTCAGGAGCAGCTGCTGGATCTGGTAAATGTACTGAACAGGGATTCAAGAGTGAACGGCATACTCGTTCAGCTCCCTCTTCCCAAGCACATCGACGAGAAGGCTGTTATCAACGCTATCTCTCCCGATAAGGACGTTGACGCTTTCCACCCCGTAAACGTCGGAAAGATCATGATCGGTGAATACTCCTTCCTCCCCTGCACACCTGCCGGCGTTATGCGCCTTATTGAGAGCACAGGCACAGACATCTGCGGAAAGCAGTGCGTAGTCATCGGAAGAAGCAACATCGTCGGCAAGCCGCAGGCTATGCTCCTTCTCCAGAAGAACGGCACAGTTACTATCTGTCACTCAAAGACAAAGAACCTCAAGGAGATCTGTCTCGGCGCAGATATCCTCGTTGTAGCAGTGGGACGTGCTAATTTCGTTACCGGCGACATGATAAAGGAAGGTGCTGTGGTCATTGACGTCGGCATGAACCGCCTTGAAAACGGAAAACTCTGCGGAGATGTCGAATACGAATCCGCTGAGAAGAAGGCTTCCTTCATCACTCCCGTTCCCGGCGGCGTAGGTCCTATGACTATCGCTATGCTCATGAAGAATACTCTCACAGCAGCTAAACAGCAGGCAGGCATCGAATAATACATCTGCCGGTATTTCAGGAGGAAACAATGCAGCTTTACAATTCACTTTCACATAAAAAAGAGGAATTCATCCCCAGAGAACCCGGAAAGGTAAGCATGTACACCTGCGGACCGACTGTGTACCACTACGCTCACATCGGTAATCTCAGGAGCTATATCATGGAGGATATCCTCGAAAAGTATCTCCGTTTCACCGGTCTTGACGTAAAGCGCGTCATGAACATCACCGATGTAGGTCACCTCACCAGCGACGGTGACACCGGAGACGATAAAATGCTCAAGGGCGCAAAGCGTGAGCACAAGACTGTCATGGAGATAGCCAAGTTCTATACAGACGCTTTCTTCGATGACTGCCGCAAACTCAACATAAAAAGACCGGATGTGGTGGTTCCTGCAACTACATACATCGACGAATTCATCCGCGTGATAAGCTCACTTATCGAAAAAGGCTTCGCTTATGAAGCCGGCGGAAATATCTACTTCGATACTTCCAAGCTCGATAAGTATTACGTTTTCAACGACTTCAAGGAAGAAGACCTCGCAGTAGGTGTCCGCGAAGGTGTTGAAGAAGACGCTAACAAGCGCAACAAGGCGGATTTCGTACTCTGGTTCACCAAGTCAAAATTTGACGACCAGGAACTGAAATGGGAATCTCCATGGGGCGTAGGCTATCCCGGATGGCATATCGAATGCTCCTGCATCAGCATGAAGAATCTGGGCGATTACCTCGATATTCACTGCGGAGGTATCGACAACGCTTTCCCGCATCACACCAATGAGATCGCACAGTCTGAGGCTTATCTCGGTCACAAGTGGTGCAACTACTGGTTCCATGTGCTTCACCTGAATACCAATTCGGGCAAGATGAGCAAATCCAAGGGTGAGTTCCTTACGGTATCGCTTCTGGAAGAGAAGGGCTATGATCCTCTGGTATACAGATTCTTCTGCCTGCTCTCGCACTACAGAAAGTCTCTCGTTTTCACATGGGAGAACCTTGACAATGCAGTTACCGCTTTCAACAAGCTCATAGAAAAGGCTGCACCTCTCACCAAAGAGGCTGCCGGAGATATCGACAAGGAAGAGTACGACCGTCTCTACAAGGGCTTCACAGATGCCCTCGACAACGACCTTAATACTTCACTGGCTATCACAGCTTTATATGACGTGCTGAAATCAAAGGCAAACGCCTCCACAAAGCTTGCACTTCTCGGTGAATTCGACAAAGTACTGGGACTGGATATCATCAGAAAGGCTGAGGAAAAGGCTGCTTCCGTACAGGATACAGCATCCGATATACCGGCTGAAGTTCTTGAACTGGCTGAACAGCGCAAGGCTGCCAGAAAGGAAAAGAATTTCGCTCTCGCTGATGAACTGCGCGACAAGATCGCAGCTCTCGGATATGAGATAAAGGAGACACGTCAGGGTACCGAGATCAACAAACTCTGATAATAACAAAGAACAGGCGCACTTATCGTGCGCCTTAAAACTGCAATGATCCGTACGACCGGAAATTACGAATGGAGATATACCCTATGGCAAGAATCTATCCGCTTTTCAGTTCCAGCAAAGGCAATTCCACATTCATAGGCACTGAAAACGGCGGCTTTCTCATAGACTGCGGAGTGAGTTTCAAAAGGCTCTCTGCCGCCCTTGAAGCAAACAGGATACCCCTTAAAGCGATACAGGCTGTATTCATCACCCATGAACACGCTGACCACGTTGCCGGTCTTAAAATGCTCACCTCAAAAACAGGTCTGCCTGTGTACGGCAGGAAGCGTACTCTCCAGAGGCTCTGCGATGCTGACAAGATATCTTCATCCTCACCGGTGATTGATATAACCAGCGTCAGCATAACCTGCGCCGACTGTGAGGTATCAAGCTTTGAGATCCCCCATGACGCGATACAGCCCTGCGGATACCGCATACATACATGGGACGACAAGATATGTGCTGTCTGCACTGACGTAGGGCATATCACTCCGGAAGTGGACAGCAATCTCACCGGATGCCGACTGGTCCTGCTGGAATCCAACTACGATGAGAATATGCTCAGGACCGGTCCTTATCCCTTTTACCTGAAAGAACGCATACTCTCCCCTGTCGGTCACCTTTCGAATACCGACTGTGCCGCTCAGGTCAGGAAACTGATAGGCAGCGGAACTACACATTTCATACTCGGTCATCTCAGTCAGGACAATAATCGTCCGCATATAGCCGATTCCACAGTTCAGAACCGCCTCACCGACTGTGTAAGAGGAAAGGACTACCTGCTCGGCGTAGCACCTGTTGAAACCAATGGAGGAGCAGTGATATTCTGATGAACATCAATCTTATAGTTATCGGCAAGCTGAAAGAGGAATATCTGCGCAGTGCATGTGCGGAATACATAAAGCGGCTCTCAAGATACTGCACTTTCGAACTCCATGAGCTGGACGAATGCAGGCTGAGCGATTCACCGTCCGAAAAGGAGATAGCTGCCGCTCTGAAAAAAGAAGCTGCCCAGATAAAGAAGTACGCAAGAGGTCTCATAGTACCCATGTGCATCGAAGGTAAACAGCTGACAAGTCCGGAGCTTTCGCAGAAAATAGTTTCCGCCGGTGTGGACGGACAGAGCACCGTCTCCTTCATTATCGGCAGTTCATTCGGACTTGATCCCGAGATAAAGTCCATGGGCACGCTGAAACTCTCCATGTCAAAAATGACTTTTCCCCACCAGCTGGCAAGAGTAATGCTGCTCGAACAGATATACCGCGCTTTTCAGATAGCTGAGGGCGGAAAGTACCACAAATGATCCCCCATTATTTTACTGACAGTTTCACATTGCGAAAGGAGGCAGGAAAATGATCTATATGCTTGAAGACGACAGCAGCATCCGGAATTTCGTGATGTATGCCCTCAACAACTCCGGACTGGAGACCAGAGGTTTCGAATCCCCGTCTGAGCTTTACAGAGCTCTGAAAGAACACATACCGGAACTGCTGCTCCTTGATATAATGCTGCCGGAAGAGGACGGCATCTCCGTACTCAAAAAACTGCGTTCAGGGAACGATACAAAACGTCTCCCGGTCATAATGCTGACCGCAAAGGGAACTGAATTCGACAAGGTCACCGGTCTGGACAGCGGCGCTGATGACTATGTATCCAAGCCATTCGGCATCATGGAGCTAATATCCCGCATAAAAGCTCTTCTGCGGCGATCTGCCCCTGACGCGGAGGACGAGACCGCAGTCTGTGCCGGAAGCATAAGGATATATCCCTCACGCCACGAAGTCTTCTCGGAAGACGAGCTTGTATCCCTGACTCTGAAGGAGTACGAACTCCTGCTGTTTCTCGTCAGGAACAAAGGCGAGGTCTACTCCCGCGATGAACTGCTGAAACAGGTGTGGGGATACGATTTCACCGGTGAGAGCCGTACTGTTGATGTACACATAAGGACACTGCGTGCAAAACTCGGCAGCAGCGGTGAACTGCTGAAGACCATACGCGGCGTGGGTTACAAGGCAGGTGATGAGAAGTGACAGCCAAGATACGCAGGAGCATCATACTGATCGCGCTGATATCCACCTTCATGGCTGCCTTCCTCACTGCATGGATCATGAACTACAGCTTCAATTCTCAGCTGGACACCGAACTCAGACATGAGACAGAACTCATAGGCAGAGGTGTCGAGACCGGAGGCACCGCCTACTTTGACCACACTGAACTTCATGGGCTGCATGTAACTCTCATAAGCCGTGACGGAAAAGTGCTTTACGACTCGGAAGGCGATATCTCACCGGATAACGAAGCTCTGGATTCTGATGAAGTATATGAAGCTTCAAAGAACGGACAGGGCAGTACATCCGTAAAACTGACGAGCATAGGCAAGAAAACTATCTCCCAAGCTATAAAACTGCGTGACGGCTCGATACTCCGTACCTCAGATGCCCACCCGTCCTTTGCGGCTAAAGTCGCTCTGCTCGCCAATCCACTGCTGCTCTTTTTCATTCTCGTCACGCTGATATCCGTACTCGCAGCAAATATGCTTTCGCGTCGGATACTTCGTCCGATCAACGCCATAGATCCGGATGATCCCGTTCCCGGCAGCAGCTATCCGGAGATAATGCCCCTCATCGAGAAGCTTCATGACCAGAAGGGCAGGATAACACGCCAGATGTCGGAACTCATGAACAGCCGCGATCAGTTCAGCATGATAACCGAAAGCATGGACGAAGGTCTTATAATCGCTGATCCGAAACTGAACATACTCGCCTGCAATTCCGCCTCAGCCCGTCTTCTCGGCTCTGAACTGCCGACTGCCGGTCAGAGCATATACGTCATAAATAATTCCGACCTCTTCCGGCGCTGCATCCAGAATGCCGCCGGCGGAATGAACGCGCAGTGCGTCCTGACGACCGGAAACGGAGACCGCGAGATCATCGCAAGTCCTGCAAAGAGCACTGCCGCTGTAAACGGAATAGTCGTATTCATCATTGATATCACGGAAAAGAACAAGCTTGAGACCATGCGCCGTGAATTCACTTCCAATGTCTCTCATGAACTTAAAACGCCGCTGACTACTATCTACGGCATATCAGATATGCTGGCAAACGGGATAGTAAAACAGGACGACGTTAAGGGATTCGGCGAGAACATACGCAGTGAAGCTGAAAGACTGATAACGCTCATAAACGATATAGTCTCACTTTCCAAACTCGATGAGGATTCGTTTCCGCGTGAGGATGAAAATGTGGATATCTATGAGCTTGCCGCAGAGGCTCTTGAACGCCTCAGACTGAGCGCGGCTGAAAGGTCGGTAACTACTCACCTTACCGGCGAGAGCGTGATGTTCTTCGGGAACCGCACGATTCTCGGCGAGGTCATCTTCAACCTCTGTGACAACGCAATAAAGTATAACCGCGAGGGCGGTGCAGTGGAAGTAAAGGTCTCGCATGCTCCGCAGAAAGTATTCATAACCGTCAGTGATACCGGTATCGGCATCCCTAAAAAACACCTCAGCCGTATATTCGAACGCTTCTACCGCGTCGATAAGAGCCGGTCACGCAAGATCAAAGGCACCGGTCTCGGTCTGTCTATCGTGAAACACGGCGTATCTTATCACAACGGCACCGTCAGGGCGGAAAGCACCGAGGGAAAAGGCACCGTCTTCACCGTTGAACTCCCTATCCTTCCCCACGATCAGTAAAATTCCTGAATGTTCAAGGGAAGAATATGTGTAAGATAGAAAAAGGCTCCTTTATCAAAAAGGAGCCTTTTACGATATCCGCCAAAAGGCGGTATCCTTCATTATCTTATCTTAGAACCGACAGGAATGGAGTCATCCACAAATATCACTTTGACACCGTCGGGAGTATCGGCAGCACAGATCATACCGTTGCTGTCAACACCTCTGAGCTTGACGGGTTTAAGGTTAGCGATGAGCTGAAGCTTCTTTCCTATGAGGTCTTCGGGGGAATAGTACTGTGCGATACCCGAAACGACCTGTCTGCCGCCCATGCCGTCATCGAGCTGTAAGCAGAGGAGCTTATCGGACTTCTTCACCTTTTCGCAGGCGATGACTTTGGCAACTCTTATCTCGACCTTTGCAAAATCGTCGATAGTTATCTCGGGAGCAAGAGTGATCTCCTCAGCGGGAGCATCACCCTTTTCCTCGGCAGAGAGCTTTGCCTTTGCTTCCTCCATATTCTTTGTGAGGATAGCATTGAGCTCCTCTATCTCCTTATCAACATCTATTCTGGGGAAGAGTATCTCTCCCTTATGAACAGTTACGTTCTCGGGAAGTACGCCGAACTTGTCCAGCTTATCGTACTCAACATCGGAAGCTGATGCACCTATCTGCTCCCATACCTTCGGCATAGTGGTGGGCATGAATGGTGCAAGAAGAGCAGATGTCACGCGGATGGCTTCAAGAAGATTGTAAAGAACGGCAGCAAGACGCGGTCTCTGAGCCTCATCCTTGCCAAGTTTCCACGGTTCTGTCTCGTCGATATACTTGTTTGCGCGGCTGACGCCTTCAAAAATGGTCTCAAGAGCCTGCTTGAGCTTTGTCTCGTCAACGAATCCGTCCACAGCTGAGCGGAGTCCGAGCACAGCAGACTTGAAGTCCTCGTCGATATCAGCGCTCTCACGCTCTGTGGGAAGAGTTCCGCCGAAGTACTTGTCAGCCATAGCAACTGTGCGGGATACGAGATTTCCGAAGCCGTTTGCGAGGTCGG
>DFJW01000025.1 GCA_002373775.1 Ruminococcus flavefaciens
CTGATTGTCCGGACGGCGTTTACAATGTCGGCTTCGGCGATAAGGTTGAGATCTACAAGAGCGGTAAGAACAGCGACAAGTGGACATACGCTGTTCAGAACGGTAAGATCACTGTAGGCGATCCCGTTTCTACAACAACTACAACATCCACAACAACTACAACTACTAAGACAACACAGCAGCAGATCAGCGATGGCGACATCGTATTTGATTTCGGCAACTACGAAGGCACAAAGGGCGGCAAGGTAACAGTATCTGCCAAGCTCAAGTCCGGCGGAGACAAGGCCGTAGCTTCTATGGATGTCAAGTTCGCAGTAGATTCACCTCTTACAATAGGTGCTATCGGTACATCTGCAACAGCATACAACAAGGCTAAGATCACAACTAACCCTGCTACATACGGCGCAAGCTTTGCTTCACTCGATCCCTCAACAAGCGCACCTATCACAGGTACAGAGGGCGAAGAAGTATTCAAGCTCAGCGTAAATATCCCTGCTGATTGTCCGGACGGCGTTTACAAGGTCGGCTTCGGCGACAAGGTAGAGATCTACAAGAGCGGTAAGAACAGCGACAAGTGGACATACTCTGTAGAGAATGGTAATATCACTGTAGGTGATCCTATTACTACAACAACTACAACAGTAACATCCACAACAATTACTACATCCACAACTACAAAGCCTAATCCGAATCCCAGCGATGCTGACATCGTATTCGACTTCGGTGAGTACGAAGGCACAAAGGGCGGCAAGGTAACAGTATCTGCTAAGCTCAAGTCCGGCGGAGACAAGGCTGTAGCATCTATGGATGTTAAGTTCGCAGTAGATTCACCTCTTACAATAGGTGCTATCGGTACATCTGCAACAGCATACGGCAAGGCTAAGATCACAACTAACCTTGCAACATACGGCGCAAGCTTCGCTTCACTCGATCCTACAACAAGTGCACCTATCACAGGTACAGAGGGCGAGGAAGTATTCAAGCTCAGCGTTAACATCCCTGCTGATTGTCCGGACGGCGACTACATGGTCGGCTTCGGCGATAAGGTAGAGATCTACAAGAGCGGTAAGAACAGCGACAAGTGGACATATTCTGTAGAGGGCGGCGTTATCCACGTTGGCCAGCCTACAACAACATCCACAACAGACACAACTACAACTACAACAACAACCACAACAACTACAACAGACACAACTACTACAACAACTGACACAACTACAACAACAACAACAACTTCTACATCTACAACATCTACAACGACAACAACATTTGTACCTGCTGAGGGAACAGCTGAATGGTTCATTCCTACAGTTACAGGCGTACAGCCTGGTGACAAGGTAACAATGAATGTTATCGTTAAGAGCTCTGATGTTGAGGTTGCTGGTGCACAGTTCAACATCAACGCAGACGCACCTGTTGCATATGCTTCAGCTGCCGGCGGAAACGCATACGATTCTGAGCTCGTCAAGAATGACGCTGCTAAGGAATTCGCATTCGGCCAGGGCATAGGCAAGGGCGTAAAGGCTGCTGATGGTTCAACGATCCTTACACTTACATATAATGTACCTGCCAACACACCGGACGGCACATACAATGTTAAGTGGTCAGATCAGTTTGTAAGTGATACAAACGGTCTCGAGATCACAGAGAACATCACATTCACAGATGGTGCTATCGTGGTCGAGAAGCAGAAGTTCGACGGCGAGATCGCATGGGTACTCGA
This sequence comes from Ruminococcus flavefaciens, assembly GCA_002373775.1. Taxonomy (GTDB): domain Bacteria; phylum Bacillota; class Clostridia; order Oscillospirales; family Ruminococcaceae; genus Ruminococcus; species Ruminococcus flavefaciens_M. The sequence continues at coordinate 1,724 of DFJW01000025.1, forward strand.
CAAGGTAACAGCTAAGCCTGGTGACGAAGTAGTCCTCAAGGCAGTTGTACTTGACGAAGGCGGAGCTGCTGTACCTGTAGCAGGTGCTCAGTTCAAGATCAATGCGAAGGATCCTATCGAATACAAGTCAACAAGCGCAAGCACACCTGCATACGCTTCTGACATCGTTGCAAATGACAAGGAATTTGCTACAGAATTCGCATTCGGCGAAGGCGTTGGCAAGGGCATAGCTGCTAAGAACGGTGATGAAGTTCTCAGAATAGTTTATAAGGTTCCTGCTGACTGCGCACCCGGCGAGTATCCTGTAGTATGGTCTGATGCGTTCATCAGCGATACAAACGGTAATGAACTCACAGAGCAGATCACTCTCGTTGATGGTCTTATCACTGTTCTGCCTCCTACAACAGGACAGGTAACATGGATCATTCCTGAGAAGGACGCTGAGCCTGGCGATACAGTTACTATGGACGTAATCGTAAGCGGCAGCACAGATCCTGCACTTCCTGTAGCAGGTGCTCAGTTCAACATCACAGCAGCTGATCCGATCGTTTACTCTTCAGCTTCAGGCTCAACAGCTTACAGTGCTGATATAGTAAGCAACGATAAGGTGAAAGCAACTGAATTCGTATTCGCCAACGGCACTGGTGCTGGTGTAGCAGCTGCTGACGGCGCAACAGTACTCACTCTCGTTTACACAGTCCCTGAGACTTGCGAAGAGGGCGACTATCCTGTAGTATGGTCTGATGCGTTCATAAGTGATACATACGGTGAGGACATCACAAAGAATGTAACACTTGAAGACGGTGTTATCCACGTTAAGAAGATAACAACAACTACAACAACAGACACAACTACAACAACAACTGATACAACAACTACAACAACAGACACAACAACAACTACAACTGATACAACAACTACTACAACAGATACAACTACTACAACAACAGACACGACAACAACTACAACTGATACAACTACAACTACAACAGACACAACAACTACAACAACCGACACAACTACAACAACCACAACGTCCACAACTACCACAACCACAACAACTGTACCTGCTGGTGCTATCGTATGGCAGCTCACAACAGTAACTGCTGAACCCGGCGACACAGTAACAATGGATCTGGTAGTAAAGGATCCTAACGCAGTTAAACTTCCTGTAGCTGGAGCACAGTTCATAATCAAGGCTGATGCACCGATCGCATACCAGTCAGTAGACGGTTCAAATATCGCATACGGACCTGAGGTAGTAAGCAACGATAAGGTAACAGCAACAGAGTTTGTATTTGCAAATGGAACAGGTGCAGCATCTGCGGCAGCAGACGGCGGTGTTATCCTCACACTTACATACAAGGTACCTGAGGATTGCGCAGGCGGCACATACAATGTAGTAATATCTGATGTGATAATATCTGATACAAACGGAACAGAGATCCAGAAGTATGTAGTTACAGTTGACGGTGCTATCATCGTTAACCCGAAGACTACATCAACAGATACAACTACAACAACAACCGACACAACTACAACTACAACAGACACAACAACTACAACAACAGACACAACTACAACAACAACTGACACAACAACTACAACAACTGATACAACTACAACTACAACTGATACAACAACTACAACAACAGACACAACAACTACTACAACCACAACATCTACAACAACTACAACTACAACAACCACAACAACAACTACATCTACAACATCAACAACATCCACAACTATCCCGAGCGGTGCTATCATCTGGGCTGGAGATGAAGAAGTTCCCGCTAAGCCTGGCGATACAGTAACCGTAAACATCACAATCAAGGATCCTAACGATACAAAGCTTCCTATATCCGGCGGTCAGTTCAAGATCACAGTTCCTGAGGGATTTGAGATCGTTGGCTCACAGGGTACAGATGCATACGAGGCTGAGATGATCTATAATCCTGATACAGATGAGTACGTATTCGCTAACGGAATCGGCAAGGCAGTACCTACCGAGGACGGAAAGCTCCTGCTCACTCTCCAGGTAAAGGTTCCTGAGGGTACAGCAAACGGCACATATCCTATCGATATTCACAGCCACTTTGTATCTGATACAAACGGCAACGATATCACAAAGAACGTAATCGTTACTGACGGTTCTATCAAGGTAGATGTTATTACAACAACTTCTACAACATCTACAACAACTACAACAACAACCACTACTACAACTACTACAACTACTACAACTACCACCACAACTACAACAACAACAACTACAACAACAACTACTACAAGCACAACATCTACAACAACTACAACAATGCCTCCGAACTATTTACGTTCTTACGCAGAGATCGAGACAGTTCCCGGATTCTACTTCAGCCACGATAACGGTGTTCGTGACAACGGCACAGTAGGCGGCTTCTCTAAGGATCAGGTAACTAATATCGCTATCTACGACATCTATGTAGATGAGAACGGCAACGAGCTCGAACCTGTACTGAGAGATATCTCAAGAGATCTCATCAACTACAATGGCAAGACTCCTGCTAACACCTACTCGATCGACCGCACAAACTTCACTTACGATCACGATGTTCAGGTTTACTACGGTGACATGGCTCTGGTAGATAAGGACGGCAACCCGCTCTATATCACAGCTTACATCGGAGTAAAGGGCGACGCTAACCTTGATAACATGGTTGACGGTCGTGACGCTACTCGTGTACTCAGCTACTACGCAGACCTTTCTTCTGGTTCAGGAGCGGGCGCAGTAGATGCGCTGACAGTACAGCTTTCAACAAGCGAGCTGGTAACTTCACCCGCTTCAGTTTACGATGAGTTTGCAGCATTCCTTGCAGACGTAAACGAGAACGAGTGGTCTGAAGCAAACTGGAAGACCGGTAAGGTCGGCAGAATGCTCGACGGTAGAGACGCAACACGCATACTCGCATTCTACGCTGATATGTCAGAATACGAAGCACTGCATGGAAGTGCTGACGATAACGTTAAGTACGAAATGTGGAACAATATCTGCCCTGAGAGATTTGGCGGCTGATAAAAAACAACAAAAAGGCAGACCTTCGGGTCTGCTTTTTTTGTTGGCAGAATGTACCGATTGACAGTGTGATTCATTAGTGATATAATTCTAAATGTAAGAGAGGGCGGAATATTTCGAAGAATCGGCATTTGTGCAAAAGGACGAATATTTTAGCAGCATTTTATTCATATAAGTGAATGTTGTGAAATAAGCACAAAAATAGACATTATTAATCGTCAATAATTTTTGAAAAAAATGCACACTTTACCTTGACTTATTCCTATTAATGTGCTAAAATGTAGTTATGAATTTCTGGGCAAGCTGTATGCAAACGACGACAGATACCCCGAAATTACGCCGGAAGTACTGACCAAAAGCAGGATGGATCCGGTAAAAAATATGATAGAGAGGTATAGAACAATGAAGAATTCATTATTCAAGAGAGCTGTCGCTGCAGCAGCTGCTGTTCCGCTCGCTCTCACACAGTGCCTTACTTCATTCTCTGCTATCGCAGCAGGTGAGACACAGGCACAGAGCTCTGCTGAGAGTGCTTCACAGAGCTACGATCTTGAGCGTCTTCTTTACATTGCACCTGACAAGACAGAGTCAGAGTGGAATTTCGATGTTGACGGTGCTCTCGGACAGATCGTATCTAAGGGTAAGACAACAGGGACGATTGACACTGCTTTTATCGTTGATGCGATAAAGAAGAATGGCGGCAAGTACGCAGACGCGTTTGCTGAGATCGCTATCAAGGCTACAGAAGAGCCTGTAACCTATGAGATCACATCTTCTAAGGACATCGTAATCAAGGGTAAGGTAACTCAGCCTGATTTCAATGGCAACATTGATTACACACTTGGCAAGAAGATGTCTGAACTTGCTAAGGCATACAATGCTCCTTCACTCAACAAGATTGATTTCTCAAGCGTTGATGTTGCTGGTGAGTACACACTCACTATCAAGACATCTGCTCTCAAGGACGGCACAACTGTTCCTGTAGAGTTCAAGTTTGAGAACGGCGGCAAGACATACGGCCCCGGCGAACTTGCTGGTTTCGCTAAGGAGAAGCTTGCTGAGCTTGAGAAGGTTGCTGATGCTGCAATCGACGCTGCTGGTATCACAGATGCCGCTGCTAAGGAGTCTGTTGCAAAGGTGATCGACAGCTACAACAAGAAGATCGACAAGGCTGTCAAGTATGCTGCAAAGGCACTTGGTACATTCTCCAAGGATTACTCCGGCAGCAACAATGTTGCAGGTCTTCTCGCTGACATAAATGCTAAGCTTGAGAAGCATGGCTATTCAATTCCTACAACAGGCGCAGGTCTTGCTGGTGACAGCAGAGTATCTGACGCATACGATAAGTTCAAGAGCATCGTCAACGAAGCTGGCGGCTCTGCTGTAACACTTGACATCAGTGCTGCTGATCTCGGCACATTCGCTGACAGCCTCACAGGCGTTAAGGTTGATGCTGCAAACGGCACAGCAAAGCTCGTTGGTTACTTCGAGGACGCTGAGTACGATGACGTAGTTGCTTACTATGCTGAGCAGAACCTCAAGGTAGTTTCTGATACCAAGGAACTCACAGCTACAGTTGATTTCTCCGGTTACATGACATCCGGTGCTTCTGTTGATGTAAAGATCAAGAGAATCGTTGAGACTGAGCCTATCGAGACTGAGTCCACAACAACTTCAACTGACACAACTACGACAACTACATCTTCTACAACAACAACTGATACAGATACAACAACTACTACAACAAGCTCAACAACAACAACAACAACTACTACTACTACAACTACAACTACAACTACAACCACAACCACAACTACAACATCAACAACTACTACAACTACAACAACAACCGAGCCTCCTGTAGTTACTATCGCTGTTCAGGATGTCTATGTAGATTTCGATTCTGATTACGGCTTCTACATTGATATGGACAAGGAGTTCTCAACAAACCAGATCAAAAAGGCAATCCTCCACGTTACATATGTTGAAGGCTACACTGATGCTGAAGGCAACAAGGTTGTAACAGGCGAAGGCTCTATGGAAGAGAAGGACATCAAGGCTGACCTTAGCTTTGGCGACAATACACCTGAAAGTGTTTACGATGCTGCAAGCACAGACTTCAGATATGATGTTCCTGTATACTACAATGGCGAAGATATCACAATCAACGGACAGGTAGTTGTAGCAAACGGTGCTGCACTCAAGGATGCGTTCGGCGATGATGTTACAGTTTCTGTATACGTTGCACTTCTCGGTGACGTAAACCTCGATAACATGGTTGACGGCCGTGACGCTACATGCGTACTCGGTTACTACGCAGACCTTTCATCTGGTGAAGGCGAAGGCGATGTAGATCCTACAACAGTTAAGATCTCAACAAGTGAACTTTCAACAGGTGCTAACTCTGTATACGATCACTTCGCAGCATTCCTCGGCGATGTAAGAAATGAGATCGCTGATTCAGAGAACTGGAGCGTTAAGAAGCCCGGCAGACTCGTTGACGGACGTGACGCTTCTGCTATCCTCAGCTACTATGCTGACCTCTCTATCCCGCTTCCTGCTGGTAGATCAACATGGGGCCTCACAGTAGAAAAATACGCTGACTAATTTATAAGGTCAACAAAACGAATGTTCAACCTGCCGTCGCAAGGCGGCAGGTAACATAAATAATAATTTATCTGAAAGGAAAAAATTACAATGAAGAAGAATACTTTCAAGAGAGCTCTTGCTGCTCTCGCAGTATCAGCAGTTGCTGCTTCCACATCTTCTATACTTGCTTCTGCTGCAGAATATCCGGTTGGAGATCTTGATGTTTCAAAGGCTGAGACAAAGCCCACAGTTACAGTTGAGTACAAGAAGCTCACAGTTGCTGAGGCTACAGCTAATCCGAAGCAGACACTTGACATAACAGTTAAGAATACAGCTGCTGAAGATGCTGAGTCAGGTCTTTATTCCACAGTTGGTATGCACGTTGTATATGATACACGTCTTACACTTAATGCTACTCGTGGAAACTATGCTACTAAGGGTCAGGCTGTATATGATTTCAGCTGGGAGACAAGAAAGATCGGCGATGACGCTATATTCTTCGCTGGTTCAGCTGGTAGCGATGTAGGTGTTGACGGAACACTCGCTACACTTTCCTTCACACTTCCTGAAGTAACAGGCGGCGAAGTATTCCCTGTTAAGATCGAGTACAGAAGCACAGCTAACGCTGTTGACCTCTTTACAAACAAGGCTGATAATCAGCAGGGTAAGCTCATGCAGGCTTATGTGTTCACACAGGGTCTTGTAGACGGTGGTATCGAGATCGAGGCTGAGACAACAACTTCTACAACAACTACTACTACAACTACAACAACTACAACAACTACAACAACAACTACTACAACTACAACAACTACAACAACTTCAACAACTGATACAGACACAGATACTGATACAACAACAACATCTACAACAACAGCTGCAGGTACAACAACTAAGGCTCCTGTAACTACAAAGGCTGGTTCTACTACAAAGCCTGTAACAACAACTAAGAAGGCTGACTCACCGACAACTGGTGTTGCTGGCGTTGGCGTTGCTGCTGCTGGTCTTGCTGTTGCAATCGGTACTGCATTCGTTCTCAGAAAGAAGGAAGACTAATTAATTAGTCTGTCTAATTACTGAATGACATTAAGCTGCTGCGCGAAAGTGCGGCAGCTTTTTTCTTGAAATATCAATCCCGGAGGTCGTTATGCAGAAGATACTTGGTTATATGCGCAAAGCCATAAAAGAATTTGATATGATACAGGACGGCGACGGCGTGTGCGTCGGTGTTTCAGGCGGAAAGGACAGTCTTGTGCTTCTGACGGCACTTGCCCAGCTGCGACGATTCATCGGCATAGACTATGATCTAAAAGCTGTAACTATTGATGCCGGATTAAAGGGTGTTGAGACGGATTACAGCCCTATCGAAAGTCTGTGCGAGTCATACGGCGTAGAGTACAGAGTCGTAAAGACGCGCATCGGTGAGATAGTTTTTGACGTGCGCAAGGAGTCCAATCCATGCAGTCTGTGCGCAAAAATGAGAAGAGGCGCACTGCATGCTGCCACAGCGGAAATGGGATGCAATAAACTTGCGCTGGGACATAACATGGACGACGTGATCGAGACTTTCATGATGAACCTGTTTACAGTTGGCCATATCGGATGTTTTGAGCCGGTCTCATTTCTGAACAAGCACGAGATCACGCTGATACGTCCGCTGGCGCTTGCACCGGAACGCAATGTTATAAGCGCGGCTAAGGAGTGCGGACTTGAGATCGTCCGCTCGTCATGTCCGGCAGACGGAAAGACTAACCGCCAGACAATGAAAGAATTCCTTGCAGAGCGTGAACGCGGCGACAGAGGATTCAAAAAGCGTTTGTTCGGTGCTATTAGACGCGGAAATATAGACGGCTGGGCTGGCAATCTGCTTTGATCCAAAAGATGAAAAGAAAAATGCACTAAAACTTTCATTTTTTGCTGATTTTACAGCTAAATTTGCAAATATATCTTGCAATATCAGCCAAAATATATTATAATATAATCATACATTAATATGGAGGCAAAAACAATGGGAAAGATCCTTGTGACCGGAGGTACCGGCTTTATCGGAAGCCATACATGTGTTGAACTGCTCGCAAACGGGTATGAGATAGTTATTGTGGACAATCTCAGTAATTCCAAAGAAGCAGCTGTCGGCAGAATTGAGAAGATCAGCGGCAAGAAAGTAGATTTTGCTGAAGTTGATATATGTGATGAGGCTGCTCTCAGCGCAGTATTCGACCGCTATGAGTTCGACGCAGTCATTCATTTTGCCGGTCTGAAAGCAGTCGGAGAATCTGTCAGGATGCCTCTTGAATACTATACGAATAACATCTACGGCACTCTTGTTCTGCTGAAAGTGATGCGTGAACACGGCTGCAAGCGTATAGTTTTCTCTTCTTCCGCGACTGTTTACGGCATGAACAATGTCGCTCCCTATACCGAGGATATGCCCACGTCTGCAACGAATCCTTACGGCAGCACAAAGGTGATGATCGAACAGATACTCCGTGACCTTTGTACAGCTGACAGCGGATTCAGTGCAGTCGCGCTCAGATATTTCAATCCCATAGGTGCACATAAGAGCGGACTTATCGGTGAGGATCCCAACGGTATCCCCAACAATCTTGTGCCGTATATCGCTCAGGTGGCTGCCGGCAGACTTCAGCAGCTCAGCGTGTTCGGCGATGATTACGATACTCCCGACGGCACAGGCGTAAGAGATTATATACACGTCGTTGATCTTGCCAAAGGCCATGTTTGCGCGATAGCACACGCTATGGAGCATACCGGATTTGAGCCGGTGAATCTCGGAACAGGTAAAGGCTCAAGCGTACTTGAAGTCGTAGCAGCCTATGAGAAGGCATGCGGCAAGCCGATAAACAAGCGTATAACAGAGCGCCGTCCCGGAGATATCGCCACATGTTATGCTGATGCTTCAAAGGCTAAGACACTGTTCGGCTGGAGTGCTGAGCTCGGTCTCGACGAGATGTGCGCAGACAGCTGGAACTTCACTAAACTCAATCCCAACGGCATTGAGTAAACTATTATAGAGAAAGGGATCAAGTATGACACCGGAGCTTAAAAATCTGCTGATACTGCTTGCAGGCATAGCTATTGCGCTCGTTATAGCTATTTTGCTTTTCAGCGGCAAGAGTAATTTCCGCAAGCTGATGACCATGTTCCTTGAGGACAATGGCGGAGATGACGGTCCCGCAATGCCTCAGAGGGCAGTCAGCAGACAGCAGCGTGGAGCTGATGAAGAACCTCAGAAGAAGACATCCGAGCCTATAGTTGAAATGGCTACGCTTGTTCAGAAGAGCGATGACCGCCTAAGAGTCATCGAGAGCAGTGGTCAGGAACATTATGAGGACGAATACTATGAACTGGTATTTGTAACGCGCAAGGGCAAGAAACTCAGGATCGAGTGTTCAGCGGAGGCGTACGGAAAAGTCCCGTTCAATCAGCAGGGTTCACTTACATATAAGAGGAACAAGCTTGTTAAATTCAAATACTACGAGGATACGGTGTTTAACTGATCTGACAGACAGGCGGCTTCGTGCCGCCTTATACTTTATGTACAAGATGCCGGCTCATCTGCCGGTCGGAGGCAATAACAATGGTAAACTTCAATAACGATTGGGATGAACTCCTGAAGAATGAGTTCAATAAGGACTACTACCTTGAACTGAGGAAAAAACTGATAGTTGAGTACCGTACACAGCGGATCTTTCCGGGAATGTACGATATATTCAATGCTATGAAACTCACATCCTACGACGATGTACGATGTGTTATAATAGGACAGGATCCGTATCATGGAGAAGGTCAGGCGCACGGACTGAGCTTTTCGGTCCGCAAGGGAATAGCACCTCCGCCGTCGCTGGTGAATATCTTCAAGGAGATACGCGATGACGTGGGGGTAGACAATCTCGGCAAGCACGGTGAGCTGACGAAATGGGCACAGGAAGGCGTGCTGCTTCTGAATTCAGTGCTCACGGTGCGCGCGAATCAGGCAAGGAGCCACCACGGACTTGGTTGGGAGAATTTTACCACTGACGTAATAAAACTGCTCAACGAGCGCGAGAAGCCCATGGTGTTCATGTTGTGGGGAGGAGACGCAAAGACTAAGCAGCAGTACATAACAAATCCTGCACATCTGGTGCTGAAGGCGGCGCATCCGAGCCCATTGTCAGCATACAACGGATTCTTTGGATGCAGACATTTTTCAGCATGCAATAATTTTCTGAGTCAGCATGGACTCGGGACTATAGACTGGTCGATAGACTAATTCAGGAGGAAGACATGTATATCAGAGAGTTGTTTGAAAAGAAAACGGTTTTTTCATTTGAAGTATTCCCGCCTAAGAAAACGAGCCCTGTGGAAGTGGTTTACAACACCCTTGATGAGCTTCACGACCTGAAGCCGGATTTTATCAGTGTTACATTCAGCGCCGGCGGAAGCGGAAACGGGCAGTACGCCTGTGAGATAGCTTCACGCATCAAATCCAAGGGCATAGAGCCGATGATACACCTTCCTTGTATCAATTACTCTGCATCCGAGATATCAGACACGCTGGATGAGATAAAGAAACGCGGCATTGAAAACATCCTTGCACTGCGTGGGGATATAAATCCGGATATACCTCCCAAGCGCGATTTTCTTCACGCCAGCGACCTCATTGAGTACATCAATACCAAGGGAAATTTTGATATAGCAGGTGCCTGCTACCCTGAATGTCACCCTGATGCGGGCGATATAGAAGAGGATGTACTGAATCTCAAAAAGAAAGTTGACGCTGGTGCAGATCACCTCATAAGTCAACTTTTCTTTGACAATTCGTCTTTCTATGAGTTCCTGTGGAAAGCAAGGGCAGCAGGCATAAATGTGCCTATAGAGGCTGGAATAATGCCTGTAGTCAACAAGAGACAGATAGAGCGTATGGTGACGACCTGCGGCGCAAGTCTGCCGAAGAAATTCGTAAAGATCATGAGCAGATTCGGTGATGATCCGGATGCACTGAGGGATGCCGGAATAGCATATGCGGTGAACCAGATAGTTGACCTTGTGGCAAGCGGAGTGGACGGCATCCACCTTTACACGATGAACAACGCATACGTCGCACGGAAGATAAGCGAAGCTGTCTCCGGCATAATAGGCGCATGACTTCCCTGTCTCCGCTTTCAAAATCAGAAGCAGCACGTTATATGGGCATAAAAGGCGAGCCTGATGAAAATATAAAGGCTATGCTGGATCGTCTTGAACCGCTGGTCCGCGAAAAACTGCGTCCGATGTATGTGTATCGCGAGACTGATATCAGTTTCAGCGATGACGGAGTTATGCTGGATGATATAGGTCTGCTGCTTCCCGGAAATGATATAAAAACGCATCTCAAAGGCTGCTGCAAGGCAGTATTGTTTGCAGCGACAGTCTCGGCTGAGGCAGATAAGCTCATACGTCAGGCGTCGGTGACCGATATGGCTGAATCCCTTGCGTTGGATTGCCTTTGCAGCGCAGCGATAGAGCAGGTGTGCGATACGGCTGAACGCGAGATATTCCCTGACAGTGACCGCAGATACAGAACATGGCGGTTCAGTCCGGGGTATGGGGATATGCCGATAACAGTACAGAGGGCGATAATCAACGCCCTGAATGCTCAGCGAAGGATAGGGCTCACTGTGACCGACAGCAGCCTGCTTGTGCCTTCAAAATCTGTAACAGCAGTCATAGGCATATCGGAAAAGCCTCTGGAGAAAGCACATCACGGATGCGAGATATGCAATATGAAAGACCGCTGCGGATTCCGTAAGCAGGGCAGGGCGTGCTCTGAAAATGAATGAAAATAAAATAAGATATAACTATCGACATATTAACATAACGTACATCATAAAACCCCGTAAATGGGCTATATGACGATAATTCACCGCTATTTCTATATAATTTTCATATTGACACGACGGGCTGAACATGTTATAATAAAGAAAAGTGTGTAAAATAATATTTCTGCCGCCCTCTTATGGCAGTGCAAAGGAGTTAAAAATGAAAAAAGTTAAAGCATTTATCTCATCGTTGCTTATGATCGCTGCGACTTTGTCCGTTACTGCATGCGGAAGCTCCGGCGACAGTTCGAAAAGTGATTCTGACCTTGCCGGCACAACTCTGAATACTGAAGATCAGACTCTTGCAGCAGAGGATAAAGATGCACTGGATAACCTTCTTGGTCAGAGCACATCGGAGGCTGCTTCTGGCAGTACAGATGCAAGTGCTCCTTCAGAATCTGACGCAGATGATGAAAACGAGGTAATAAACAGTTCAGCCCAGGCAGATGAACTGCTTACAGGCGAACTTGAGAATAAGACTATAAAATGGCTTTCTGACTGGGATATCAATCCCGGCGCAACAGGTAAGAAGACACCTGCTGACCTCTATATATTCCAGCAGAGATACGGCGGTGAGGTCGAGTATCATCAGTGCCCGTTCGCTCAGCTGTATGACAAGCTCTCAGAATCCATAAGCGGCGGTGAAGGTCTTGACTTCTTCTATGCCGGAAATATGGACGCTATCCCCAAGGGCGCTATCCGAAATATGTTTGCCTCTGCCGATGATTACATCGACTTTGAATCGCCGCTCTGGGAAGATGTTGCTGACCTCAATGACCAGCTCATGTGGAACGGACATCACTATACATGCGTTATCCAGCCGACAGCAGACAACTGCGCAGTCCTCTATAACCGCAAGACTATCCAGGAAGCCGGTCTCGACGATCCTGCTGTTCTCTTTGAGAATGGCGAGTGGACATGGGATACATTCCAGGATATGCTGGAAAAATTCGTTGATCCTGCAAACAATAAGTACGGTATCGACGGCTGGTGGTTCGAATTCGGCCTCATGAACACAATAGGTGTTCCGCCTGTAGGCATCGAAGACGGTCAGCTGGTAAGCAATATCGACTCGCCCGAAATGGAGCGCGTACAGAACTGGATGTACGACCTTTATCAGACCAACTGCATAGCTATCGGTGTCGGCGACTACGGCTGGACAGACCATCCGGAGTACATCGGCGAAGGAAAGCTCCTCTTCTACCCTGTAGGTCTCTGGAAGATATACTCAGAGCCCGAGCAGTGGAGAGCTACATTCGGAGACGATCTTTTCTTCGTTCCCATGCCGAAGGATCCCAATGCTGACGAGTACTATATCCCTGTCGGCGTAGAGGCTTACTCCTTCATCAACGGCGGTCAGAACCCTGAGGGCGTTGCTGCATATCTCAACTGCAAGCGTTTCACTCTTGTAAACGAGCAGGCACGCGCAGTAGCAGATGCTGTATTCGAGAAGGATTACGGCTGGACACCGGAAATGGTGGAAATGAAGCAGAAGATGCAGGAACTTGCTGATGCAAATGCGGCTCTTGATGTTTCAAAGGGCGTTTCAAAGGACTGCTCTGAACTTCTTGATAACAGCCTCAGAAATACCGCAAGAGGTATCCCGTGGAACGAGACATACGATTCGATCCATGACACAGTTGACAACTATCTTGAGGAGATCAACGAATCAGCAGGTTGATCCCGGATAAAGCCGGTATGTTGCACATGGCTTACATTAAGTTGTTGCAGATATGGAACAAATATGATATAATAATATATGAAAAATCAGATTCAGAAAGGGGGCTATGATCTTGGAGACAGTACTTGTTACAGGAGGTTGTGGTCTCATAGGTCAGCACATCTGCTCAGGTCTTCTTAAAAAGGGCTTTGCAGTTATAGCTGTTGACAGAGAGCAAGGAACATACAATGAAGGGAAGCTGAATTATTCGTTTATACAGTCGCTTCCAAATGACAAAAACACCTATGGCGATATATTCGAGAATAATAAGATTGATATACTGATACATGCAGCGTGTACAGTTGATAATGACCTTGGTCCTATAGTTACGGACAAGGAGATCAAAGAATCTGCACAGTGTGATAAGTTCATCTATCGTTATGCAATGACATCAGATGTATCGAAGATCATTATGCTCAGCACAGATCAGGTATATGATTTTCCGAATACCCGTGAGCCTATAAGAGAGGATCATGAGCTCAAGCCGAGCAGGACTAATTATGCTTCATTAAAGTATGCCTCGGAAAAGGCACTCATCTCAGAACTTAGTCATCATAAAACAGTAATGTGTTGTATAGCGCGTTTTTCACCGGTATACACGCATAACTATACGGACAATCTGATTGCCAAGATCACCGATCCCAAGGACGGAGTAAAGTTTGTATCCGGCAAGGGACAGTATGGCTTCCAGCTGTGTTGTGTCCACAATCTTGTTGACTTTATCCTCTGCTTTGCAAAGAATGCAGATGATATGTCATATGCAGGCACATATAATGTAAGCGATAAGCTCCTTACCACAGCGGCTGACATAATCACCTTCATGCGTGAGAATCACCGCCTTGGTCCTGTTGTACAGAAATCCGGCGGCGGCGCAATGTCCAAGCTGAAGGGCTTGTTCGGCAACAAGGATGAAAAGACGAATTATCGTTTCCTTGATATGTCCAAGCTGGAAAACAACAATATGCTGGACAACACGAAAGCTTCCAAGCTGGTAACATTCCGCTGGGATCTGTTCAATACCAAGTGATGAAGCATCTAAAATATCATCGTCAATAAACTATGGCATCTCTCGTATGAGGGATGCCATTTTTTGCATATAAAATGCTCCCGGACAGTGGTAAGATCCGGGAGCAGGTATTATTCGGTAAGATCACTCTACGATAGTATAGTTATCGGCAGCGGTCTCTTTCGTGGCGTGTTCAGTCACGCTGAGAACCTTTACTTTCAAAGGCTTTGTACCCATATTTATCTCGATGATGTCGCCTACTTTGACATCATATGATGCGCGGGCAACTTTTCCGTTTACAACTATCTTTTCCGCGTCGCAGGCTTCGTTGGCGATAGTGCGGCGCTTTATCAGTCTTGTGACCTTGAGGTATTTATCAAGTCTCATTTTATATCCTTTCTGTTACTGCATATGAACTGAAAAGGGGGACAGCTGAACTGTCCCCCTTCAAATCACTTATTAACAGCTTCCTTGAGAGTTCTGCCTGCCTTGAATGCAGGAGCCTTGCTCGGAGGACATACCATCTGCTTCTTTGTTCTGGGGTTGATGCATGTCTTTTCGCCTCTCTCACGAACTTCGAAAGTGCCGAAGCCTGTGATAGAAACCTTTTCGCCGTTTTCGAGGGATTCCTGTATAGCACTGAGTGTAGCTTCGAGAGCGTAAGAAGCTTCTCTCTTAGTGCAGTTAGCTTTATCTGCGATAGAATTGATGAGTTCAGTTTTAGTCATTTTGAGTTACCTCCGAATTAATAATATGTTTTGCTTTGTCCCAGTAAATATCAAGCTCTTCTATTGGAAGCTGCTTCATATCCAGTTTATCTGCTGATACCAGTTCTTCCGTCACTGAGAAGCGCTTTATGAACTTTTCGGTCGAATCCTTCAAAGCCTGTTCTGCGTCTATGCCAAGATGTCTTGCAGCATTTACACATGAGAAGAGAAGGTCGCCTATCTCTTCCTCGATGTTCTGAACGTCGTTTGCAGCTACGGCTTTATCAAGCTCAGCTTTTTCCATACTGATGCAGTTTATAGCGTCCTCAGCGCATCTGAAATCCATCCCGGCACGCATAGCGCGTTTGCCGACTTTCTGAGCACGCATGAGAGCAGGCAGGGACTTGGCAACACTTGTAAGAGTGTCGGTATAGCGTTCCTGACCTTTGGTCTGCATTTTTATAGCATCCCAGTTTTTGAGTACTTCATCAGTGGTATCAGCCTTTATCTCACCGAAAACATGAGGGTGACGGATAATGAGCTTCTTGCAGACCTCATCACATACATCTTCGAATCTGAAAGAGCCTGCCTCTTCTTCAATGCGGCAGTGGAACACTACCTGAAGGAGGACATCTCCGAGTTCTTCGCGAAGCAGATCGCTGTCTTTGAGGTCGATTGCTTCGATAGCCTCACACGCCTCTTCGATGAGATCACTCCGAATGGACTCGTGAGTCTGCTCTCTGTCCCAAGGGCATCCGCCCTCTCCGCGCAGAAGCTTCACGATCTCCACCAGATCGCTGATGCCGTAGTTTGATTTCTGCTGATATTCAACCATTGAAATACACTCCCTTAGACGGGCTAAATAATATAATACCCTAAAATTCGGAAAAAATCAAGTAATTTTTACATTTTTGTAAATATAGTATAATACCGAGACGAAAAGCACCTTGCTTTATGTGATATTGCCGTATAATAAACCGTATTTGGCGGTATATAGCCATATACAGGTGTCATCCTCTGTCTACGAAGCCTACTTTGTGGTACGCTTTTGAGACTATCCTTCCGGAATACTTCATAGCCTTCTGAGCACCGTCAGTATAGCACTCCTTGAGGTATGCCTTGTCCTGTGAGAGACGAGCGAATTCAGTGCGGACAGGCTCCAGATGGTCAGCAACAGCTTCACCTACCGCAAGCTTGAAATCACCGTAGCCCTTGCCGGCAAATTCGGATTCTATAGCCGCGAAGTCCTTGCCTGTGACAACAGAATAGATAGACATGAGATTGTTTATGCCGTCCTTGCCTTCACGGTAGCAGACCTCAGCTTCACTGTCAGTAACAGCGCGCTTGAATTTGCGGATTATAGTATCCTTATCATCGAGGATGAGGATGCAGGCGTTGGGATTCTCATCGGATTTGGACATCTTCTTGGTCGGATCCTGAAGTGACATGATCTTAGCGCCGACGTCGATGATGTATGGCTCAGGGAGAGTGAAGAAATCGCCATAGCGCTGGTTGAAACGCTGAGCGATATTCCTTGCAAGCTCAAGGTGCTGCTTCTGGTCAACGCCCACCGGTACGAGATCAGCGTTATAAGCGAGGATATCAGCTGCCATGAGCGAAGGATAAGTGAAGAGACCTGCATTTACGTCGTCGGGGTGCTTCTGGCTCTTGTCCTTGAACTGAGTCATGCGGGAGAGCTCACCGTACTGCGTGTTGCAGCAGAGTATCCAGTTGAGAGCTGCATGGGTTGCAGCGTGGCTCTGGATGAAGAGTATAGACTTCTGAGGATCAATCCCGCAAGCCATTAACAGCGCATAGGAATTGAGCGTGTTCTGGCGGAGCTTTGCAGGCTCCTGCTTTACAGTTATGGCGTGCATATCAGCGACGCAGTAGATGCAGTTGTATTCGTCCTGGAGAGGCGCCCAGTTCCTTACTGCACCGATATAGTTTCCGAGAGTGAAAGTTCCTGTGGGCTGGATCGCGCTGAAGATCAGTTTTTTATCTTCCATGTGGTATAGTTCTCCTTACTTTGCAGCGTTCTGCTGTGCAGCAGCATCTTTGAGCTGGCAGCTTCTGAGTTCGTTGAGCACACGCTGATAGAGAACGTAGAATGTACGCTTTTCTGTCTCTTCCTCGGGGATGAATCCGGCAGGGAGCACAGTCTCATACACTCCGCCCTTAGTGAGCAGGAAGATGTTGTGTACGCGTGAGTGGGGAAGATCGAACTTGGTAGTCTTCTCACATTTCTTGAGAAGCGGACCTGCATTGGCAACGAGGTTGTGTGCAGCCTGAACGAGGTTTCTGTACTTCTGGGATGCGCCGGTGTATTCACCGCCGTTGTTGAAGTAGAGGTTAGCAGCGCCGTTTATGAAGCATACCATAGTTGTAAGGACTTCAGAAGACATAGGGATGTCAACAACAACGCCGAAAACGTCATTCTTCTTGAGGTTCCCGAAGTAATTTGACGGGAAGTTGAGAGCCTGTCCTCTGGTCATGAGGTATTTCTGAGTTACGGAATATCTTCCTGAATTATTGTTTGGCATAATAGTATTTCCTTTCGGTAGTATTTTATAGATGTTTAGTCAAGCAGTTCGCGTGTCATGCGTGCGAGGATCTCCATACCCTTGCTTATCTGCTCGTTTGTCGGAGTTGAGTAGTTGAGGCGGAAGGAATGGCTGACTTCATCTGTGTCGATGCTGAATGAATTTCCGGGAACAACAGCTATCTTGTACTGCTGTACAGCCTGGCGGCAGAATTCGTTCATGTCGCAGTTATCCGGGAGAGTACACCAGATGAAGAGACCGCCCTCGGGCTTTGTATAAGTGATCTTCTTGGAGAAGTCGTTTTCTATATAGCTGCACATGAGATCGCATTTGCTGCGGTATATATCACGGAGCTTGTTGAAATGAGCTTCGCGGTCTATGGTCGTCATGAAACGGTGGCAGATGACCTGTGCCCAGATGTTGGAATGAACGTCTGATACCTGCTTGCACACAACGATCTTCTGGATGATCGGTGCAGGAGCTGAAACGAAGCCTGTTCTGAAACCGGGAGAGATGAGCTTTGAGAATGTGCTGGAGTAAATGACTCTTCCCTCGGTATCGAGGCTCTTGATAGTGGGAACGTTCTCGCCGGCGAATCTCAGCTCGCCGTAAGGATCATCCTCAAGGATGATGAAGTCGTATCTGCAAGCCAGTTCATAAACAGCCTTGCGCTTTGCAAAGGACATTGTGCGGCCTGTGGGGTTCTGGAAATTGGGGATGAGGTAGAGCACCTTGACGTTCTTATTGGATTTTACAGCGTTTTCCAGCTTTTCAAGGTCGATGCCGTCGTCCTCCATATCCACGCCTACGAGGTTTACGTTATAGGAACGGAATGCGTTGAGTGAGCCGATGAAAGAGGGAGACTCACAGAGAAGAGTGTCGCCTTCATTGAGCAGCACCTTACATGAGAGTTCGTTAGCCTGCTGACCGCCGGAAGTGATGATGAGGTCATCGAATTCCTTGTGGAAGCAGCCCTTTTCTGTCATCCAGCCTTTGAGGAAGTCACGGAGGGGAGTGTAGCCCTCAGTGATGCTGTACTGGAGTGCGAGAATAGGATCATTGCAGAGCAGTTCGTTGGAGAGCTCGGCGATCCTCTCCTTCGGGAAAGCTTCCGGTGCAGGGTTGCCGGCTGCGAAAGAGATAACTTCCGGATCTGCTGTGAACTTGAGGATCTCACGGATCGCAGAAGCCTGAAGTTTGCTAACTTTGTCGGAAAATTTATATTCCATATCAAATTACCAGCCTTTCGGTGATTATTTCGCATATTTTATTATACATAAATAGCCGATTCTATTATAACATATTATACAGAAAATAGCAAGAGACGCACGAAAAAAAGTTGAAAGGTCATGTGAGCATAAAAAAAGACCGGTCCTATAAAAGAACCGGTCAGTTTTTTACAATTATTCAGCGTTAGGAGCGCCAACAGGACAAACACCTGCACATGCGCCGCACTCTACACATGCGTCTGCGTCGATAACGTACTTGCCGTCACCCTCGGAGATAGCGCCTACAGGACACTCGCCTGCGCAAGCACCACAGCTGATGCAATCGTCTGAAATAATGTATGCCATAATATGCACCTCCGTAAATTCTGAAGCCTGTTTATTGTTTTTTGGGTGGCTTCTTATCTACATTGTACCATAATTCCGGAAAAAATCAAGTAATTTTTGTTAGCATCTACTTACTCTATCAAAACTGTAAATATTTTACAATCCATTCGGACATTACATGGTCACTACGAAACAAATACTTTTGCCTTCCTCATTTTCCACGCTGACTTTGAATTTGTGCTTGTCGATTATGGATTTTGCGATGGCAAGTCCGAGACCGTAGCCGCCGGTAGCCCGGTTGCGGGATTCGTCACTTCTGTAGAAACGTTCGAAGATCTTGTCCTTTTCTTCATCTTTTACACCCTGACCGGTATTATAGATCGAGAGCACTTTCTTTTCACCCTGTTTCTTCAGCGAGACTCTGACTTTGCCGCCGTCGTTTGAATATTTCAGCGCATTGTCGATGAAAATGGCAGCCATTTGCTTGATGTGACGCTCACTGCCGTTGACAGTGATGCCTTCTTCCACATCAACTTCGAAGTCCTTGCTGCTTTCAAAAGCCTGACACTCAAACGGAAGGGCAGTATTGACGATAGCCTTGCTGAGGTCAAAATCGGTCCTTATGAAATCGCTGGTATTGTTTTCGAGACGTGTGAGATTGAGCAGGTCGTTGACGAGAACGTTCATCCTGTCGGTCTGGGACTTGATGTATTCCAGCCATTTGTTATTGCCGATCTCTCCGGAGAGAACGTCGGCGTTGGCGGATATTACAGTAAGAGGAGTTTTCAGCTCGTGGCTTGCGTCGGATATGAACTGCTTCTGCTTTTCGAATGCGGTTTTCAGCGGTTTCATTACCTGACGGCTCAGGAAATATGCAGCTGCCAGCAGGAAAAGGAGACTGACTGCGCCGATTATTATGGTAGTGCGCAGAAGCTTATCCCGCATGTCCATTTCACCGGTCTTGTCGGTGAATACGAACAGAGTTCCGTTGTCCTTTTCGGCGCTGTAGAACTGATAGTTGTTGAGCATGCCGCTGCTTGCGCCCTTTTTCAGTATCTCGGTGATGTACTGCTGAGCGACGTTCTGATCGAGGTCATCGTTGTTCAGTGTTGCGAGGTAATTGCCGGAGGTGTCAGCCATGACCACGAAAAAGTCTATGGAACCGAGGGACTTCGGCACAGGCTCAACGCCGTTGCGCTGGCTCGGAGGCACGTTTTGTCCGTTTGCGATGTTGCTTCTGGAATTTGAAGTAGCGTTCTCAGCGTATGCGAGGAGGACCGGCTCACCGTAGAGTTCGGAAACTGAAGAATACGACACGGCAGGTGAAGAGAGATTCGCCTGTTCCCAGTAGGGATACCAGCCTCTTGGAGGGGGAGGCGGAACGATTGTGTTGCTGCCTGCGTTATCGTCATCATTATCATCATTATCGGCGGCGTTGTTGTTGTCGTCTTCGTCCTGATAGCACCACCAGCCGTCGTAAGGCTGTCCCCATTTAGGGTATTCAGAAGGGTACTTTCCCGGTTCGCCCCAATTGTAACCGCCGGGGAAGTTAGGTTTTTTTTCGTCTTCACGCCGCTTTTCGGGATCTTCCTTCTCTTTGCCGGGCTTCAGCGGTTCTGTTGGGGCAGGAGCCGTAGGTGCCGGAGGCTGAGTGATTACAGCGGTAGTGGTCACAGGCGGCTGAGTCTGAACTGGCTGAGTAGGTGTCGGCTTAGCCGGTTCGGTGGGAGCCGGAGGCTGCGTTTCAGTCTCACGCGGAACAGAGTTTTCCGGTACTTCCGGCGGCTGTTCTTCTGTTATGTATTCTGTGACTGCCGCAGCAGCATCTGTTTCCGTAACGTGAACGGTAGTAGTGGCGGCAGTGCTTGTCTCGGACTGAGTTTCGGTTTCAGTCTCGGTAGTTTCAGGAGCAGTGCTGTCAGTTGAGGATGGTTTTGTTTCGTCCGTGCCGGGCTCACCGGCTGGCTTGGAAGGTGGTTCTTCCTGGTGCATGTACTTATCGTCGTGTCTCGGATCGTAATCACCGGGACGGACGTAAGTGAAATTGGAAGTGGAGTCGTCGTATTCGACTCCTGCTGCTATCTGCCGCAGCACATCTTTTGACTGGCGTTCCATGACGGCTCCCATTATCAGGTTGACTGACGAGAGCACACCGATGAAGATGGCGAGCAGGATAGCAGTGATTATGCCAAAAAGTCTCAGCTGGGCTTTTCTGAACATCAGTTCACCGCCTCCTTATCATTCAAGAGAGTAGCCGATACCGCGTGCAGTTTTGATCTGCACCGGAGCAGATATGACGCTGAGTTTTTTGCGCAGGAAAGATATGTATACCTCTATGTTATTGTATTCCACGTCGCTCTCATATCCCCAGATCTTTTCGATGATGCGCTCTTTCGGAAGTATCTGGTGTGGATTGGACATAAGCAGCTCCATTATCTGGTATTCCTTGAGGCTGAGTTTGACGTCATTGCCTTCCCACATGACTGAGCAGGTGTTTTTGTTGAGTTCAAGACCGTTATATCCCATTCTGGTCTCATCGACTATCTCACCCTTCCGGCGCGTGAGTGCGCGGACGCGGGCAAGGAGCTCACCTGTTACGAATGGCTTTGTAAGGTAGTCATCAGCACCGCAGTCCAGTCCGTTGATCTTGTCTTCGATCTCACTTCTTGCGGTGAGAAGGAGAACAGGTGTACTGATCTTTTCGCGCCTCAGAGCTTTCAGCACTTCGATGCCGTTCATTCCCGGCAGCATGATATCGAGTATGATGCAGTCGTAAACGCCTGTGAGAGCGTTGTCATAACCGTCAGTGCCGTTATATGACGTATCTACGGTGTACATGTTTCTTTTAAGTATCTCGGACAGAGCGTCAGCAAGCTGCATTTCGTCCTCGACGACAAGTATTCTCATATAGATCTCCCCTAAGAATTCATCCTTTTTTACAGGGTACATTTTTCCACCCTAATTACTATTATATCACATATTATTGAAATAAGCTTAAAAAAACGATTGTTGATTGTTTTAATTAAGAAAAAATGCAGGGCGTTTTTTGTGCATTTCAACAGTTTTGTGTATTTCGGACTAACAAATGTTGACTATGTATTAAATTTATGTTACAATTATTTAGAAATATCGCTTTGGTTCAGCGTGATAATTTGGATGCAGGAGGGGATATGGCATGCTTTCACCAACAGAACGCAAGAAAAGCAGCTTCGCAAAATCGTTGCTTCACGGTGCGGAGCTCAAGAAGTATGAGGAAATTTACCAGCAATTCATGCAGACCGGATACACAAAGGAACTCTGTGAGACATATGCGGATGAGTTCATAAATAATGTGAAGAAACCTGCACCGGCGGATATAGTCCAGACCGCTGCCCTGTATGACAGGATACACGACAGCAAGAGTGCTTTATTCTACCTTGACATGCTCGCCGACAAGAAGCTCAGCGGAGATGACAGATTCAATTTCTGCCTCGAGATGCTGAAATCCCAGAGCAAGATCGGACACTGGCGCGATGCTGAGGATTTCCGTACCGATAATATCAATTTCCTTCAGAATTATGTGCAGAAGAAGTCCCAGCAGCATGAAGCGAAACTCTATATAGCCCTTGCACTGGTGGACTGTGCTTCAAAGAAGTACACCGATGCGTTCAAACTGCTCGGATTTGGCTATAAGCCGCAGGGAAAGAATGACACCACACTGCTTGAGATGTTCATATCTGCTGCGTATATCTATTCGCAGTCCGGAAATAAGGAGGAACTTGAAAATGCAGTGGCGACTGCTCACGCATGTCTCAAACTCTTCACGGAATTCGAATTCTCATGGAGCAAAAAGTACTACGAAAAAAGGATAGCGGAAGCTGCTGAGGGAATACTCTGACAGGTTCCGGATATATTATACACAGAATGCTATGACAGCCTTTCCATTATGGATATGGCTGTTATTTTTTTCTGTTTTTTCGGTTAATTATTACAAATTGCTACAATTGCCGAAAGATATTGACATTTAGCAGGATAGCGTGTAAAATAGTAATTGCGGAAGTGTGCGCTGAAGCCGCTGACGCAGCAAAGGTCTCGCCAGACCATATAAAAATAAATATGGCGCAAAAGAAAGACGTAAAGGGTGGTAGAATGGTATTCAGCAGCTTGCAGTTTATATTTATATTTCTGCCGGCGTTTATGATAATATATGCAGCGGTTCCCAGAAGGTATAAGAATCTTGTGATTTTTGCGGGAAGCGTTATTTTTTACAGCCTTGGCGTAAAAAAGTTCGTTTATATTTTCCTCTTCCTGCTGACTGTGCTTTTCAATTTCATCATAGCGCAGTTCATAGAAAGCTTTCCGCGGTCTAAACGACTATGGCTGACCATAGGTATAGTTTTCAATTTCTGGTGGCTCATTTTCTTCAAGTACTGGGGATTCGGAACGGAGAATATAAATTCACTTTTCCATGCTCACCTCACAGTGAAGGATATCATCCTTCCTGTGGGTATAAGTTTCTATACTTTCCAGAACGTTTCGTATATCATCGACGTTTACAGGAAAAAGACCAGAGCTGAAAATAATTTCGTAAACTATGGCGCATACATCAGCATGTTCCCGCAGCTTATTGCCGGACCTATAGTCACATATTCCACAGTGGCTGAACAGCTGAGGAGGCGCGTTCACAGCATACACAAAGTCGAGGACGGCTTGAAGATATTCACTATCGGACTTGGCTATAAAGTAATTATAGCGAACCAGATCGGCGGACTCTGGAAGGACGTCACCATGATAGGGTTCGAGAGCATATCCTCACGCCTTGCATGGCTGGGTATATTTGCTTATTCCTTCCAGCTGTATTTCGATTTCTGCGGCTATTCGCTCATGGCGATAGGCCTCGGAAAGATAATGGGATTTGATCTGCCGCGGAATTTCGATCACCCGTACACATCTCTTACGATGACTGAGTTCTGGAGACGCTGGCACATAACACTGGGCACATGGTTCAAGGATTACATCTATTTTCCTCTCGGCGGAAGCAGATGCAGCAAGGGAAAGATGATCCGCAACACCTTTGTCGTGTGGCTCTTCACCGGCCTCTGGCACGGTGCAAGCTGGAACTTTGTGATCTGGGGACTGGTACTCTTCGGTATACTGATGGCAGAGAAACTCTGGATCGGAAAGTTCCTGAACAAGTATAAGATAGCAGGACATGCCTACATGTTCCTGATAATACCGCTCACATGGCTCATATTCGCGGTCACTGATCTTCATCAGCTGGGAATATATTTCGGCAGACTGTTTCCGATGTTCGGAAGCGAGGGAATAGCTGTAAATAGCGGAGACTATTCTGAAAAGTGGCATCAGTATTCAAAGTTCTTCATAGCCGGCATCATATTCTCGACAAAGCTGCCGGAGATCATATATAAAAAGATAAAGAACAGCCTCATAGTAGACCTGCTTCTGCTTGCAGTATTCTGGGGCGCAGTTTATTGTATGTACAAAGGTATGGACGATCCGTTCATGTATTTCAGGTTCTGATAAGGAGATAATAATGAATAGATTCAAACAGTGTGCCTATACACTGACTCTTATATTGACATGCCTGGTCGCTTCTCCGTTCATTTTCAAACAGATCTGGGATTCCAGCGAAGAGAAAAAAGCCAAGGCAAAGGATGTTCCGGCAGAGGTGGATATATTCGCCGGAAGCAATCAGCAGACATCTGCTGCACAGCCTGCTTCTTCAGAAGATGATAATCAGGCTACAGAACCGGCGAGCAGCCCTGAGACAGCATCAGATGATCCCGTTGCAGAACAGCCTTCAGCTGAAGAGCCGGAAAAGCAGACGGAGACTGAAGCTGCCGAACCTGCGACGGAACCGGCAGTTCCGCCGGTCACAGTTACGCCCGATTATTTCGACGATGCACTCTTCATCGGCGACTCCAGAACCGTCGGTATACGCGATTACGGCACTCTCACCAATGCGGATTATTTCTGCGATGTAGGCCTTTCAGCCGCAAGTTGTCTGGAATATTATGTTGACGGATATCTCCTCACCGACAAGCTTGCTTCCAAAAAATACGGCAAGGTCTATATCATGCTCGGTGTCAATGAGATAGGCAATGACTTTGAATATACACTTGCCGCTTTCAGGAGCATCATTGATACAATCCGCACTCTTCAGCCGGATGCGATCATATATCTTGAAGGAAATCTTCATGTATGCACTTATGCTGAAACAAGCACAATAAACAATGAACGCATCAATTATCTGAACAGCCGCCTGAGAGAAATGGCTGATGGTCAGAGAATATTCTACATTGATATCAACCCGGTATTTGACGATGAGAACGGCGCACTCCGTGAGGAGTATACCGGAGACGGCGTACATGTAGTCGGAAAGTACTATCTGGCATGGAGTGACTGGTTCTGCGTCAACACCTATGCTGCGCCCGGAAGTGTAGAAGAAGCTGCTGACGGCAGACGCAGCAATACAGATCAGTAAAAGGCAGATGCCCATGAGTATCGAAGTGAACTCATGGGCATTTTTATATTTCGGATTTGATTCAGGTCCGGAGAGAATGTGCCTGTTTTATGGACTTCCCAGCCGATAACCATAGGAAAAGCAGGTAAACTGTGCCGCCGACAGCTGTTGACACTATGAGCCGGCAAGCCGGACCTGTTCCGTTCCGGCTGAGCATTCCGCTCATGAGCAGGGCAGAAGCACCGCACATAACTCCTGAATATACTATCCCCGGTATCGGACCGGCTTTAATGTGCATGCCGACAGCGTGGGAATAAGTCCACAGTGCGGAAGCGAGGATGATGATATAGCACACCGAAGTGGCGACAGCAGCTCCGTCAACACCGATCTGCGGTATCAGAACAGCATTGCCTGCAAGTTTTACGATCGTGCCTGCCAGCATGATCTTCAGCGGAGATGACGGTTTACCGACAGCCTGCAACATGCTGAATACGGGATATGATACGCACAGGCACACCATTCCCGGCATGAGAAGGCGGAGGGAGTTTATACATACGGCAGCCTCATCGGTCTGATCCGGATACAGAAAGGCAAGTATTTCCGGAGCAAGCGCCGCAATGCCTGCTGCTGCCGGTACAGACATCAGAAGAGAAAGCGTGAGCGCCTGTGAAGTGCTGCGGACGAGTGCGAAGTGGTCTTTCTTTTCCCATGCGTCGGTCACACAAGTCAGAGCACCTTTGCCGAGCATGTTCGTTACTGACGGTACGAGATTGAAGATAGTCAGAGCGATGCCGGCGAATGAGCCGTATATGAACTGCGGCAGTTCGCTTTCATCCACGCCAAAAGGGGCAGGAATCCTGCATCCGAACCGGGAAAGGCAGCCGATGACCGTCCACATATCTATAAGTGCCGTCAGATTGGTGACGACTGCGCTCATGCCTATGGGAAGGGCCGAGGATATGAGTTCACCGGCTATCTCTTTCCTTGTCTGCATGTGTGACGAAGTGTCGGGCAGACCTTTGCGCGGGATGCGGAATATCATGAAAAACAAGACAGCACCGAGAGATGAGAGCGTCACTCCGAGTATGCCGGCGGCAGACGCCAGTGCCCGGACATCGTGAACGGAAGGAAATATCCTCATTATCTGACTGCTGTGTGACGCTGCATAGCTGCAAAGCCATAATCCTGCACCGACTTTCACAGTGCCTTCGATGAGCTGTGATACGGCAGTCGGATACATATTTCCCATGCCCTCAGCACATCCGCGTTCAACAGCGGTGATGCAGCCGAAAAGCACAGCCGGAGCTATCATGGCAACTGAGAGAACTGCTCCCGGAGTGTGGGCTGAGTATATGCAGAAAGGCTTTGCAAGAAGCAGAACAGCTGCGCTGCCGATGAGTCCGGCAGCGGAGAATATCATCAGACCTGTGTGACGTATGCGGCGGATATTGCCGTACATACCGAGAGCGGCACTTCGTGCGGTCATTCTTGCAACAGCGGAAGAAATACCTGTAACTGTGAAAGCGTATACCGGCATGAAGAGACTGTATGCACAGCTGAAATAGCTCATTCCCACTCCGCCGAGCATATTCGTCAGCGGTATTTTGAACATTGCGCCCAGCAGTTTTGCTGCCGCAGCCGATATCATGAGTATCAGAGAACCTTTGAGAAAAGTCTGCTTTTTCAATTATCTGCCTCCGTTTATGCGATATCCCGGACATTTGCCGGATGCTTTGTTTTTGTAGAAATATATGCCGGTATATGGCGGATTATGAATCGGGGGCAAATAATCTGCTCAGATACTTGCTATTCTGCTTGATCTGTGGTATAATATAAAATGATTATATTTATAAAGTGGGTGGAATGATGAACCTTATAGATTGCCATACTCATACGGAATACTCGGTGGACTCTGAGGCGGATATCAACGGAATGATAGAACGCGCTATCGCACTCGGGCTTTCTGCATACGCCATTACGGATCACTGTGAGTGCAACCGCTGGTATTCTGAGGATCATTACCCCGGTATCGAGGTTTACCGCTTTTTTGATTTCGGGCGTGATTTTGAGAACTCTGTTACAGCTGTCACGAAGCTGAAGGAAAAGTATGAGGGCAGGATAAACCTGATCTGCGGCACAGAACTCGGACAGCCGCTTCAGGATATCGAAGTGGCAGAAAAAGTTGTCGCCGATCCCCGCCTTGACTTTATTCTCGGTTCGATGCACCAGCTCCCGAATATGGAGGATTTCTGCTTCATCGAGTATGATAAATATACAGAGGACGGCATATATGACCTTTGCAGGCAGTATTTCGAGGAGATATACAAGCTCTGCAAATGGGGAAAATTCGATATTCTCTCCCACCTCACTTACTTTCTCCGATACATAAAGGGCGGATACGGAATAGACGTGGATACCAGCCGTTATGACGAGATAATTGCCGAGTCCTTCCGTGTGCTGATAGAAAACGGAAAGGGCATCGAGATAAATACATCCGGTCTGAGACAGAATTACGGCGATACGTTCCCTTCGCTGAAATATGTAAAGCTTTTCCGTGATCTGGGAGGAGAACTGCTTTCTATCGGATCAGATGCACATACTATAGAAGATCTCGGCAAAGGCATTGCCGACGGCGCGGAAATGGCGAAAGCCGCCGGTTTCGACCGGCTTGTGTATTTCAGAAAGAGAAAACCATATTTTATCAATATAGACTGAGCGCAGAAAGGATCGGTATTATGAACGATATAGTAAAAATATTACAGCAGAATGCCCGTATATCAGATACAGCACTGGGCGAGATGCTCGGCATCCCGGCAGAAGCAGCAGCTGCTGAGATCAAAAAACTTGAAGACGAAGGCGTTATCCGCGGATACAGCGTCATCCTCGACGATGAGAAGTATGACCGCTCAACGGTATACGCAACGATAGAGCTGAAGGTAACTCCTCAGCGTGACTGCGGATTTGATGATATAGCAAAGACGATAATGATGTACGATGAGGTGGAAAGCGTCAGCCTCATGTCATCAGGCGCATATGACCTTGCAGTAGAAGTAAAGGGCAGCGACCTGAGAGAAGTGGCATTCTTCGTTTCCGAGAGACTTTCCACTATCGACGGCGTACTCTCGACTGCAACGCATTTCATACTGAAAAAGTACAAGGAAAAGGGAATATTCATCGACGGCGAAGAGCCTGACGAAAGGGGCTTGGGCTGATAATCATGGATTACGATAAGATACTATCCGATAAGATAAAGAGCATAAAGCCTTCCGGCATAAGAAAGTTTTTCGACATTGCCGGTACCATGGAGGGCGTTATATCTCTCGGAGTCGGCGAACCTGATTTCTCGACGCCGTGGGTGATACGCAAGGCAGCTATACAGGTCCTTGAGAGAAAGCATATCGTGTACGGACCGAATAAAGGCGTGATATCGCTGAGAAAGGCTATATCAGACCACATCTTCAAGAAGCACGGCGTCAGATATGATGAGAATAGTGAAGTCATAGTGACGGTCGGAGGCTCTGAGGCGATAGACCTTGCCATCCGCGGACTGATAGATCCCGGCGACGAAGTTCTGGTAGTTGAGCCGTGTTTCGTCTGTTATGCACCGCTGGTAGAACTGAGCGGAGGAGTTGCAGTGTCAGTTCCCACAAGGGTTGAAAACAGCTTCAAACTGACGGTGGAAGACCTCAGGGACAAGATAACAGACCGCACAAAGCTGCTGATACTGCCTTTCCCGAATAATCCTACCGGCGCCGTAATGACGAAGGAAGACCTTGAACCCATAGCTGAACTGCTGAGAGGTACAGACATAATGGTGCTGACAGATGAGATATACTCCGAACTCACATACGGCAGAAAGCATTTTTCAATAATCGAACTTGATGGGATGCGTGAGCGTACCATATATGTAAACGGATTCTCGAAGGCATACGCCATGACAGGCTGGAGACTCGGCTATGTGACTGCTCCTGAGCCGATCATCACGCAGATTTCCAAGATACATCAGTACGGCATAATGTGCAGCCCTTACATAAGCCAGAATGCAGCAGTCGAAGCTCTGACATCCTGTGATGCAGAGGTAATGAAAATGGTGGATGAATACAACATACGCCGCAAGTATCTGGTAAGTGAATTCAACCGGCTCGGGCTCACATGCTTTGATCCCGAGGGCGCATTCTATGTGTTCCCGAGCATAAAGAGCACAGGTCTCACAAGCGAGGAATTCTGTGAGAGGCTTCTCTATGAGGAGAAGGTGGCAACTGTTCCGGGAAGTGCTTTCGGAGAGAGCGGAGAGGGACACATACGAATATCCTACGCTTACTCGCTGAAGCATCTCATGGAAGCTATGAGCCGTATCGAAAAGTTCCTCGGAAAGCTGGAGGCAGAGAAGAATGAAAATTAAGACTGCCGCAAAGATCAATCTTGTTCTTGACGTGACCGGCAGGCTCCCGGACGGATATCATACGCTGAAAAGCGTGTTCCAGACGGTTGGGATATATGATGAAGCAGAAGTTGAACTTGCTGATGAAATAAGCATCACATGCGAGATGCCGGCGGAGTTTGCTGCTGCCGATCCAATACCGTGTGACGAAAGGAACATAGCTTACAAGGCAGCAAAGAGATTCTTTGAGCATACCGGGATAGCCGGAGGATGCCGTATCCATATAAAAAAAGGCATACCTTCTCAGGCAGGAATGGGCGGAGGAAGTACAGATGCGGCAGCAGTGCTCTACTGCCTTGACAGACTTACCGGCGCCGGACTCGGCGTCAGCGGACTTTCTGCAATAGGAAAGAAGCTGGGGGCTGATGTGCCTTTCTTCTTCACGGGAGGCACGGCTTTTGTCGAAGGCATAGGCGAGAAGATATCTCCGCTTGAAAGCTATGCCGGCAGGATACTCGTCATAGCAAAGGGAACGGAAGGTGTATCCACAGCGGAGGCTTATTCGCGCATAGATGCACTTGCAGCTCCCTGTCATCCTCAGGCTGATGAACTGGCGGCAGCGATAAACGATTCTCCGGAAGATGCGTATATGTATTTCGGAAATCTTTTCGAGCAGGCAGTGCAGCTTGAAGAAGTGGATAAAATCAAATCAATAATGCTGAACAAGGATGCACTGAAAGCAAATATGACCGGAAGCGGCAGCGCAGTATTCGGCTTGTTCGAGAGCCGTGAAGCTGCTGAGATATGCGCCGGCAAACTTAGTTCATACGGCTATTATGCGCAGGTTTGCGAGACAGTGGACAGCTCGTTCACAGAAGAATAGATGAAACAAGATCAAGGAGGTTTATGATATGCCCGGATTAGACGATTATGCACCCGCAGTAAGAAAGGTGATGACTCTTTTTTACGTTATTGATACTTCAGGAAGTATGGAAGGAAGCAAGATAGGACAGGTCGAATCTGCACTGGAGGAAGTTATGCAGACTCTTCAGGAGATCAGCGATGAGAGCGACGATGCTGAGATAAAGATCGCTGTACTGGAATTTGCTACCGGTGCTTCATGGGTAACACCTGAGCCGGTGCCGCCGGAAGGATACAGATTCCAGCCCTTTGAGGCTTGCGGAGTCACAGACCTTGGTGCAGCATGCAAGGAACTGGATAAAAAGCTCTCGCGCAACGAGTTCCTGAAAACAGCAGCCGGAGCATATCCGCCTGTGATCCTGCTTTTCAGCGACGGCGGTCCCACAGATAACTGGGAGAGCGGTCTTGAAACTCTCAAGAAGAACAACTGGTTCAAGCGTTCCATAAAAATAGCGTTCGCTATCGGCGACGACTGCGATAAAACAGTTCTTGCTCAGTTCTCAGGCAGTTCTGAGACTGTGCTTGACGTAAAGAACAAGGATCAGCTGCGTCTTATGATAGAGAAGGCGAGCGTTATCACAAGTGTTTTCGCCAGCCATTCAAGCACAGTTGACAGCGACACAGATCCTGTTGAGATATCGAAGCAGCTTGCTCAGGATGTACAGACGCAGACTCAGGAAGCGATGAACGACGATCCTTCTGCCGCTGACTGGGACGAGTCAGACTGGTAAGGTGAGATAATGGAAAAGATCTCAGTTTTTGCGCGTTCCTGCACAGGAGATACTCACCTCAAACGCGGTCTGATATGTCAGGATTCGTCACTTGCAGTTGACAAGGAGAAGTTCAGTTTTGCAGCAGTCGCTGACGGACACGGAAGCCCTTGCTATCTGAGGACAGAGCGCGGTTCGCGTTTTGCGATACGCTGTGCATACGAATGTGTCAGTGAATTCCTTGACAGCCTTGATGAAGCGGAAGAGATACTTGATGATGAGCAGCAGAGGCTACAGCTATTTACACAGCTCTGGCGCAGTATCGTCAGCCGCTGGCATGATATGACTGAGAAGGACCACCGCGATGATCCTTTTACGCCGGAAGAACTTGACCGTATCCCCGAGAAGTTCTCGTATTACAGAGAACGATATATGAACGGCAATTATATCGACGCATACGGCACAACTCTGCTTTTTGCTGTGATAACCTATGATTTCGCGTTCTGCGGTCAGATAGGTGACGGAAGCTGCGTGGTGATCGACTGTGACGGCGAGATAAGCAAGCCGGTCCCGGAAGATCCTCGCTGCTACGAGAATGTTACTACGTCCATGTGTCAGGATGACGCTGTACTTTCCGGAAGATTCGGATATTTTCCGGCAGCCGCACTGCCGGCGGCAGTATTTCTCGGCACAGACGGTATAGAGAATTCGTACTGGAGCGAAGAGCAACTATACGGTTTCTATGAGGGACTTGCGCTTACTTTTGCGGAGAATGAGCTTTCGGAAGGCGACCGCCAGTTAAAGGAATTCCTTCCGGAGATGACAAGAAAAGGCAGCGGGGATGACGTATCCTGCGCCGGATTCTTCTGCCGTGAGGCACTGGAAAAGATAGCCGGCAAACTTCATGATTCTGTTTCAGATGAGTGAGCGTGGCTTTCAAACGGATAAGGGATAAAAACAGGGAGGAACTCGTGACAGTTCCTCCCTTATCTTTATTGCATTATGAACAGAAGTTTTCAGCGTCACTGTATCTCCACAGTGCCTGAAGACCTTCCGATAGTAACTTCGAAATCCTTCATGAGCGGCATCACGCTGTTAGGCTCCACGGCTCTGCTGCTGCCGTCCGGCAGTCGGACGCTCCAGCTTGTTTCAGTGAGATTTCTGAGTGCCAGTTTATCGGGATCTTTGCGGTTGCGTACCACTTCTCCCACAACATTATGGAAATCGCCTTCGGTCTCGCTGATCTGACCGTCGTATACCTTGACTCCGCCGAATGCCGGCACATCAAAGCGCTTGAATCTGATAACACCGCTGCATCTGAGATCAGCGCCGCAGTACATACATTTTTCAGTGCTGTTGGGGGTGATGAAAGTTTCCTTTCCGCATGACGGACAAGGAACAGTCTCACTGCGCAGGCGGACGAAGGCATCCAGCCATGTCCTCTCTATGATGCGGTCGTAGGGCGGCTTTACGGAGTTCTTTCCGAAAGAGCGTATGAAGAGTTCGCGGATGTACTCCGGGTATATGTTCCAGAACCGGAGAGTATTGGTATTGAGCTGATTGTTAGCGGCATTGCGGTCATCCTCGGGATCGAGGACGAAAACGGGATCACTGCCGTAGAATTTCTTTTCCAGTTCGGGCGTCATACACGGCGGAGTCGAGTATTTACCTTCAAGAGGATGCTCAACGAACAGCATGCGGAAAAGGATAACAGCCAGAGAAAAACGGTCAGAGCGTTTGTCAGGAGCACCTCCGAGAACGACTTCCGGTGCCATATATCGCTGTTTTCCGGCAATTCCGAAATTGACACCGCGTTCTGAGACGTTATCGTTGTCGCAGATAAGCACATCGCCTGTCTGCGGATCAATGAAGAAGTTTCCGTTGTTGAGGTCCTGATAGCTGTATCCGTCATTATGGAGAGCACGGAAGCCCTCAATGATATTTATAGCGGCATTGCAGCGTGCAGTTATGCCCGAGAACTGGGCTTTCATGCGGCGCTTTTTAGCGTCCCATATAAGGAAACGGGTGAGTTCTTCGAATCCGGCAGGACGAAGCGGCATGATATAGCCGAAGCTGCCGTCTATCCAGTCAGAGAGTTCTTCCGGCCATAAGAAAGCTTTTGTGGGAGCGCCCTTCCTGATATTAGCCCGGAGATTCTCATAGAATTCGTCGGGGTTCTTCATTTTTTCTACTGTTGATCTGTGGTACCATTTAAGAGCCATTTCACGGCCGCCGCAGGATACGCGGTATACGTTTCCCTGTCCGCCTCCGCCGAGGAATTCCAGAACTGTGAATTCTTTATTGTTCACTGTCCTTGCCTTGAATCCGATTTTAAGTTCAGCCATATCCATTCTCCTTATAAGTTTGATAGATAGTAAATATCCTGATCGGTATAACTATATGATACCAGAAAAACAGCACAATGTAAAGAGAAATATTATTTTTTTCTGAAAGCTGTGACACATGTCCTGAAGCGGCTGAATATATTTTATGAAAGCGATATTATTCCATGGAACTACTTTCACACATCCGTACAGGAGGGATGCTTAAATGACAGGTGCGGAATACAGCGCACTGTACAGAAACGCGCCGGAAAGGGCTTATAAAGCACTGTTTGACGAGTACTGCAATTATGTCTATGCTGTCGTATACAATAAACTGAGCTCGGCAGCTTCAAGAGAGGACATCGAAGAATGTGTCAGTGATATTTTTGCGGATATCTACTTCAATTATGACATAAGCTCAGAATATCAGGGCGATATGAAGGGCTATGTAAGTACAGTTGCACTGCGCAGGGCGATAAACAAGTATCACAGCCTCACTGCAAAGGCGAGCCATTATGAAGATGCAGATGATGAAAGGCTCGGACGCATAAGATCAGAAGAAGACGTAGAAGCTGAATCTGAAAAGTCCGAAGTGCAGAATATCATTATGGGTGCTATCAATGAACTCGGAGAACCTGATTCAACGATACTGATACAGAAGTACTACTACGACCGCACATCCAAAGAGATAGCTCAGCAGCTTTCCATGAAATCATCAGCAGTGCGAATGCGCTGTGGACGTGCCATGAGCAGACTGAGACAGTATCTCGAAGCTGCCGGCATCTCACTGTAAGGAGGTTATCATCATGAAAGAAAAGAACGAATTAGATATGCTCAGAAATGCTGATAATGGTATTGTTGACCGCCTTGCAGACATGCAGTTCTTGTCGGACAAGGAAAAGGAAAGGATGTATAAAATGAGTACCATGAAACTTAACGCTTTACAGGAAAGAGCAGCAGGTATAGAGATGAATGCTGCAAATGAAGATATGACAGTAAGAGGAACAGAGGTGTACAGAAAGCCCGTATGGTTCAAACCGGCAGTAACAGCGGCAGCATGCCTCGTTACAGTTCTCGGACTTACCGGAGCAGCATTCCTGCTCAAAGGCTTCCGCGGAGGAGATGACGGAGATATAGATGCACCGCCTCCGGTAATGGCATCAACTACCGAGACACAGACTGAAACTGAGACTTCTGAGACGACTACATCCGCCGCATCGGTTTCTTCCACAGTGACAACGGTTCTCACCACAAAGGTCATTGTTACATCAGCAGACGCAGAGGATGTGACCGAGGACCTGACAGAAGCTGCACCTTCAGCTGTAGAACCAGTAGTATCCGATACGACATATGAGACTACAGATACTCCGGAGCCTGCTGATAACAACGACGCACAGCGCACAGAGACATGCAAAGGCATCACTGCGGAAGTTTTTGATAAATGGAAGCAGTATATGCAATTCGGAACAGAAGAAAAATATATAGATTACAGCGATTCCTTCAATGTATATCAGGTATCAGGTGATGAGGAAATAACAGATACCGCAACATATTACCGCTATAACAACCCGTATATGAGCTCCAAGGACGATTATATCAGCTATGTGTACAGCATACTTGTCTGCGACTGGTATGACCTGAGTCACCACGCCTACAGACAGTTCTCGGAAGATCTCTATCCGGAAATAAAGATCAAGGATGGCATAACATTCCCCAAGAAGTTCTGCATGTATGACGGAAAACTCTATGCTATGAGCACGGAAGGTACTCCCTTTGGTCCTGAAGATATAATAACACTTTATCCGGATTCCATAATCATCACCGATCTCTATTCTGAGGACTATTACAATTTAGATCCGGTGAGTGATGAACAGGATCAGACACCTGTATCCGATAGATTCACTGCACTGCTGGCATATGACTATTACGATCAGACAGCAGGCACACACGAGAAATGCTATACAGAAATGGGATTTATAAATATAGACGGCAGCTGGAAGATATCGGGTTCGGGCTATGTGGAAGAATCTGAATACCTTGCAGCAGCATCCCGCTGATCCTTTGTTAAGATCATCATCCTCCTATATATGAAAGCACTGCCGCTGGGGAAACATTCCTCAGCGGCAGTGCTTTATAGAAGTATCATATTACTTGAGCTTGTCAGCAGGGATATCGACAATATCCTCAGGCTGAATGATAACAACGATGATGTTATTCTTGTTTGTGGGATCGTCGAGTGTGGGGAAGAATCTGAGCTTTCCGCTGCTGAAATTGGAATCAAGAACGAAACCGCCCATGATGCCGTTGAATTCGCCGGAAGCCTTGATCTCCACAGGATCAAAGCGGAAGTATTCTTCCTTGATTATCTCGTTGGCATAGAGCTGAGCCTGCATTGAAGAGTAGACTTCAGTGCCGCCGGGAAGTTCGAGGAGATAATTGTTGAGCGCACTGAGCTCGAAGTCGGTATCAGAGAGATTCTTGATAGTTACATCGAAGAACACAAATGTGAGAGATTCATCGTAATCCGGATGAACGGTATATACCTTGTTTACAGTGAGATCGGTAGAGTTGACTTCTGTGTTCTGACCTACGAAAGCGTTGTATTCGATAGTCGGGACAGATTCCTCAGCACTCTTGAAGTGTGAAGGATCCGGCTCTGAGAAGTTTGCGGCAGTTACAGGGATGCGTACAGCTTCATCCTTGTCGTTCTGATCCTGGCGTGTGGGGAAGAATATGACATTGAAGCTTGTAACATCAGCGGGAACTATGAATCCGCCTATCATGCCGCTGTATCCGATAGAAGAAGGAACGTCGATGGGATCGGTGG
Source organism: Ruminococcus flavefaciens (assembly GCA_002373775.1). Classification (GTDB taxonomy): domain Bacteria; phylum Bacillota; class Clostridia; order Oscillospirales; family Ruminococcaceae; genus Ruminococcus; species Ruminococcus flavefaciens_M. Next base: position 38,384 of record DFJW01000025.1, read on the forward strand.
AGTAGTAATCCTGTTTGAGACGTGTGGCAGCAGCTACCTGTGTAACGGATGAAGCTTCGATATAAGTTCCGTCCGGACGCTCCAGCAGGAAGTTGTTGAGTGTACTTATGGAATAATCAGTGCCGGTCTCATTCCTGATGTCGATATCGAGGTAAAGATAGTGGCTGCCGTCTTCAGCGATAGCGCCGAGATCTATGATGCCTTTCAGGGTGAAGGGAGTGTCATTGAGAGTTATCTCCTGACCTACAACAGCGTCAGTGTAGACAGTTTCTACAGGTGCTGCTGCTTCCGGTGTTGCTTTATTGCCGGCAGTATCTGTAGAGCTCTTGCTTGAACATGATGCAGCTGAAAGAGCGATAGCAGCTGCTGCTATGAGTGAATATATTTTCAGTGGTTTCATATTATGCCTCCGGATCAAATAAATGTAATGTCTTTGCAGACAGTAATAGTATATCACAATGAGAGTATAAATGTCAAGGTCAAAAACACAGAAGAAGGCATATCTGAACAAGGAAATTTTTGCTGTTCGCTTGCTATTTTCAATATAGTGTGTTATAATGATATGTAATCATTTTTATACGGAGGTAACCAAGGAATGAGAGCAGTAGTAACTGTAATAGGCAAGGACACAGTAGGTATACTTCACAAGGTGAGCGGTATCTGCGCAGAATATAACGTGAATGTAATTGAAGTGACACAGAGCGTACTTCAGGACATGTTCGCAATGATAATGCTGGTAGATATCTCAGCTATCAGCGGTAGCTTCTCTGAGCTTGTTGACAAAATGGACGAACTCGGCAAAACACTCGGACTTTCGATACACACTATGCATGAGGATATCTTCAATTCCATGCACAGTGTTTGATAGGTTTTTATCTTAACTAATTGAAAGGGAGTCCGTTAATGCTTAACGTATATAATATACTTGAAACCATAAGGATGATACAGGACGAGTGCCTCGACATCCGTACAATAACTATGGGCATCTCGCTGCTGGACTGTATCGACACCGATATAGACAGAGCATGTGAGAAGGTGTACAATAAAATAGTTGCAAAAGCAGGAAATCTGGTGGCAGTAGGACAGCAGATAGAGAAGGAGTATGGCATCCCGATAGTGAATAAGAGGATATCTGTAACTCCCATCGCTATGCTTGCAGCAGCATGCCCTGGCGGAGATGTAGTCAAATTCGCAAAGGCTCTCCAGAGAGCAGCTGATACCTGCGGAGTAAACTTCATCGGCGGCTATTCCGCTCTTGTACACAAGGGATTTTCAGCAGGGGATATGGCACTCATAGAGTCTATCCCGGAAGCACTGGATGTCACACAGAATATATGCTCATCCGTCAATATCGGTTCTACAAAGTCCGGTATAAACATGGACGCTGTAAAGCTCATGGGCGGTATCGTCAAGAAAGCAGCAGAGCGCACTGCTGACCGCGACTGCATAGGACCTGCAAAGCTTGTTGTATTCTGCAACGCAGTTGAAGACAATCCGTTTATGGCAGGTGCTTTCCACGGCGTGGGCGAGCCGGATTGTGAGATACATGTCGGCGTTTCAGGCCCCGGAGTTGTGCGTGCTGCCCTTACAAAGTATCCTGACGCATCCATAAATGAGATAGCAGACATAATCAAGAAGACTGCATTCAAGATAACCAGAATGGGACAGCTCGTTGGTGCAAGAGCATCAGAATTACTGGGCGTTCCCTTCGGTATAGTTGACCTTTCGCTTGCTCCTACACCTGCTGTCGGAGACAGCGTGGCTCATATACTGGAAGAAATGGGACTCGAAATGTGCGGTACACACGGCACAACAGCCTGCCTTGCTCTTCTCAATGACGCAGTAAAGAAGGGCGGAGTTATGGCTTCTTCAACAGTCGGAGGACTTTCCGGTGCATTCATCCCTGTTTCTGAGGATGCAGGAATGATAGATGCAGCTGTAGCAGGAGTGCTCAGCCTTGAAAAGCTTGAAGCTATGACAGCAGTCTGCTCAGTAGGACTTGATATGATAGTCGTTCCCGGAGACATAACTCCCGAGACGATATCCGCTATAATCGCAGATGAAGCTGCCATAGGAATGGTCAACTCCAAGACTACAGCAGTGCGTCTCATCCCTGCCATTGGCAAGAAGGAGGGAGACACTCTCGAATTCGGCGGTCTTCTCGGAAGCGGACCGGTAATGCCTATAAGAGAAAAGTCGCCTGCCAAGTTCATCAACCGCGGTGGACGCATCCCTGCACCAATGCAGAGCCTTAAAAACTAAAAAAGGGGAGGCTGTGAAGCCTCCCTTTGTATTATTTCAAAGCAGATATCATTCGAAAAGCGGAGTGGAGAAATATCTTTCGGCAGTATCCGGAAGAATGGTCACGACAGTTTTTCCCTCACCGAGCTTTTCTGCCAGTTTAAGAGCAGCAGCAACGTTAGTGCCGCTTGATATTCCGCACATGATGCCTTCCATAGCGGCGAGCTGCTTGGCAGTGTTTATAGCATCGTCATCTGTAACTATGTGGATATGGTCGTAAATATTGCGGTTGAGTATGCCGGGGATGATACCGTCGCCTATGCCCATCTGGAGATGAGTTCCGATAGTACCTCCGGCGAGTATAGCAGCATGTTCCGGCTCTACAGCCCATATCTCCATATCGGGATACTGGGATTTAAGAGTCTCACCGATGCCGGTGATAGTGCCGCCTGTTCCTATGCCCGAGCAGAATCCGTGGATCTTTCCGGCAGTCTGTTCGAGTATCTCAAGTGCTGTGTAGTACTTATGAGCGAATGTGTTGTTGGGATTCTCGAATTGCTGGGGAACGAATACATTCGGATCGTTTGCAGCCATTTCAAGAGCAGTGTCGAGGCATTTCTGGATGCACTTTCCGATATCTCCGTCGTCGTGGATGAGTATCACCTTTGCACCGTAATGTTCGACGAGCTTGCGGCGTTCTTCGCTGACGGAATCCGGCATGATTATAACAGTCTTGTAGCCGCGTACAGCACCGACGAGTGCAAGACCGATGCCCTGATTGCCGCTGGTTGGTTCAACGATAATGGTATCATCGTGTATAAGTCCCAGTTTTTCGGCGTTCTTTATCATGTTGAAAGCAGTTCTTGTCTTTATTGAACCACCGACGTTGAGACCTTCGAACTTGACAAGTATCTCAGCATTTCCGGGTTTGTTCATGCGGTTCAGTCTTATCATGGGAGTGTGTCCCATGGCTTCAAGTATGTTATTGTATATCATGTTATCCTTCTCCGTTAGAAATTTTCCTGATCTTTGCACAGGACCATTTCTTATTATATCACAGGCTGACAAAAAAAGCAATGAAAAATCATCTGATTGCATAAGGGTAACAATTTTTTCAGGAGGTATTTATGGATATCAGAGCGATACCGGGGATGTTCGGCATTGAAGCACCTGATAGTATCATAAAGCTTGACACAGGTCATATCAATTCAACGTACCTTGCTGAGTGCAGCGGAGAACGGTACATCATACAGGCGCTGAATGAGAGCGTATTCACAGATCCGGAAGCGGTCATGGAGAATATCTCCGTAATGACCGGGATATTCAGTGCGCAAGTCAGCAGAGTGCGTCTGCCTGAGTACATGAGAGCCGGAAGCACATATCATGTCCGTCACAGCGGAAAAGTGTGGCGTATCTACCGGTATATACCGCCGGAAGAGAAAGGGATATCCGCTGAGTCTAAGTGTAGGCTCGCTGGATATTCATTCGGCTGCTTCATGAAAATTCTGAGCAGCAGCGGAGCAGTCCTGAGACCGGTCATAGCCGGATTTCATGACATATCCATGTACTGCGAAAGACTGTCCTGCCTTTCGGGATGTCCGGGCTGGGAAGAGATTTCAGGTGATGCTGAAAGGCTCATCGGCATCGGCAAGGAACTGGAGGATTCTTTCAGCGGACTTCCTCTGCGCTGTATACACGGTGACGCCAAAGCTGACAATGTCATCACCGGCGATATGAACACGATAATCGACCTTGATACGGCGATGAACGGATATGCAGCCATAGATTACGGCGATCTTGCAAGGTCAGTCACAGTCGGCGAACGAAAGACTGACATTGCAGTGATGCGTGCTCTTACAGAAGGATACTGCGAAGGCGCAGGAGATATGCTCACGGCAGAGGAAAAGGCTTCGCTTTTCAGCGGACTTATCTATGTCACTGCCGAACTTGCAGTGCGATATCTGGCAGATTCGGTAAGCAGCGAACGCTATTTCAGCAGTAAGACAGCGGAACAGTGCAGGCAGCGTGCAGCTGATCTGACTACACAGCTCGACATGTATTGCCGAATGGAAGATGAGATACGCCGTATCATTGATGACTGCTTTGCAGATTGAGGATGCAGCTGACGATATCCGCTGCCGTATCTTCTGCTGCATGAGCAGGTATGTACGGCGATATAAGTTTTCGTCCCTGATCTCTGATGTCCGCACACATTCTTGAACAGAGGATCATCTCTTCCGCAAGACTGCGTATGTACTTTCCGTAGGTCCTGACTTCACGCCGAAGTGCTGAACGTACCGATAACGGATAGAACCTGTCAAGTGAGATGGATTCGGGAACTGCGGGCTTAGCACACAGGTATTCCGGCTCTGATACTATCATAAGTTTCTGTCCGGGTATGGTCATGTGCATTGGGGAATGGAGACAGTCGGCAGCATGGGAGATGATGATATCATGACCTCGGCGCATTGCTTCTCGTGCAAAAGCAGTTATAAAAACATCGGAAGCAGAAGGAAACTGACAGCGCAGACTTATGAGCCGGAAGTCATCTGGTATGCCGGCAAAGCGGTATCCGCTGCATGTCAGGGCTGAGACCGGACGTTTTATGGATGAGCCGGGCTTTTCAAGATCCGGGAGGAGACTCCCGGCTTTTCGGACGGCGAAGTATTTCAGCCGGTCATGAGCGACAAATTCTTTGCCGATATCAGAATACTGGTGAAGCAGCATATCTGTTATGCCCAGCAGTTCAAGAGCTCTGGAACGGTATCTGCTGCTCTGTTCCATGGTATATCCTATGATCCCGGCAGCAGACGGCTCGATATGTATCAGCTGATTCATATCATAAGTCCTCGCGCTGATGCTTTCCGCCATGATGCTATCCGGACTGCAAATAACAATGGTGCCCAGCTGAGGAAAATGAACGGCATCCGGCAGATGTTTTTCGAAAGGCGAGAAGTAGATATTCTGCGGATATTCACGGAATATTTCGGATATCAGCCGGATCATGCAGTGCTTTTCGGCAGCATCGCATCCCGTGATACTGAATATTCTGGCTCCATTGAATACATCGCTCCTGCCGCAGCTGAAGCAGCGGTCTGTGAAGAAATACATGTTCTGTCCCATAATGACCTCCGGAAAAGTGTTTTCCGGATATATTATGCGCCTAAGCCCGTCTGTGTGAATGATCTGAGGGAGCATGTGTGTAAATTGACAGAAATCCGGCGCAAAATCTGTGCAAAAAAACTAAAGGATATTACTTGAAATACCTACTAAACATATGTTATAATAATGGTATGCCGTTGAAAGGAGACAGTTATGAAAATATCAACAAAAGGACGCTACGCACTCAGGATGCTTTATGACCTTGCACTTCATCAGGATGAAGGATTTGTGTCTTTGAAGGACGTTGCAGAACGTCAGAGTATATCAAAAAAATATCTGGAACAGATCGTTCCGCTGCTGAATAAAAGCGGACTTCTGCGTACAAACCGCGGAAACAAGGGTGGATATTCCCTTTCGAGAAAGCCGGAGGATATTTCGGTCGGAGATGTGCTGCGTGCAACTGAAGGCAGCATCGCGCCGGTGTCGTGCCTTGAATTTGAACCCAACGTATGTCCGAGAGTGCATGAATGTGCAACGCTCTATGTCTGGGAAGGGCTTTATAAGGCGATGACGGAATACCTTGACGGCGTCTCGCTCAAGGAAATTGTTGAGAAGAACTCAGGCGACAACGGAAATGATTACTGCATCTGAATTGCTGCTGATATCTTTTCGCTGCTTATACTTAACAGAAAAGCGAATGACCGGTCCGGAAGCTGCCTTCCGGGCCGGTCACTTTATTGTTGAATTTACGGTGGTATTTTTGACTATTATTCAAACATTGGAGTTGAGAGGTAGCGCTCGCCTGTATCAGGAAGGAGAGCTACTATCTTTTTGCCCTTATTCTCAGGTCTCTTTGCAAGCTGGATAGCTGCCCATACAGCAGCACCGGAAGAGATGCCGACCAGTACGCCTTCGCTTCTTGCGATAGCTCTGCCGGTTGCGAAAGCATCCTCGTTCTCAACAGTGATGATCTCGTCGTAGATATCTGTATTGAGTGTATCAGGAACGAATCCTGCACCGATACCCTGGATCTTGTGAGGACCGGCAGTGCCCTTTGAAAGTACAGGGGAGCTTGCAGGCTCAACAGCTACGACCTTGATACCGGGATTCTTTGACTTGAGATAAGCACCTGTACCGCTGACAGTACCGCCTGTGCCGACTCCGGCAACGAATATATCAACTTTGCCGTCGGTATCTTCCCAGATCTCCACACCTGTAGTCTTTTCGTGGATAGCAGGGTTAGCCGGATTAGTGAACTGTGAAGGGATGAAGCTGCCGGGGATCTCAGCGGCAAGCTCTTCAGCCTTGGCGATAGCGCCCTTCATGCCCTTTGTGCCTTCAGTGAGGACGAGTTCTGCACCGTAAGCCTTCATAAGATTGCGGCGCTCGATACTCATTGTCTCGGGCATTGTGATGATAAGGCGGTAGCCTCTTGAAGCGGCAACAGCTGCAAGACCGATACCAGTGTTTCCGCTGGTAGGCTCGATGATAACGCTGCCGGGCTTGAGAAGTCCTTTAGCTTCTGCGTCATCTACCATTGCCTTTGCGATCCTGTCCTTTACGCTGCCTGCCGGATTGAAGTACTCCAGCTTAGCGATAATGGAAGCTTCGAGTTTTTCGGCTTCTTCGATATTTGTAAGTTCGAGCAGCGGAGTGCCGCCGATAAGGTCTGTGATCTTCTTGTAAATGCTCATAATAATATCTCTCCTTTAATATAAAATATAAATTGTTCTATCGTTTTATGATGTTCAGCAACATCGTCTCTTATTCATCATCATGTCTGTCACCTCATAAAGTATTTTCTATATTTCCTATATGATTGGTATGATTATATTATAGCAGATACTTTTACATTTGTCAATACCTTTTTCGGAATTTTTGACATTACTTATCACCATGCACAGAAAAAGTCCGCATAATGCCAGATAAACAGGCTTCTGCGGACTCTGATCCGATTATTCGGCAGCCGTGGAAGTTGTAGTTGCAGCGGTGGTGCTTTCGGGAGTGGTCACAGGAACGGATTCGTTCTGTGTGGTCGCGGGCTGAACCGGTGCATCCGGCTGACTATAGTCCTTGAACGCTATATTCAGATCGACTTCGCCTTCGATACCGGGGATGAAACCGTCTGAAGCATACTGCCAGATCTGGAAATCGTAGTAGTAGCTGGGCGCGTCATTATACTCGGCAAGCCAGAAATCGTAATCTTTCAGCCTCGGAAGATCAAGCTTCATGAGGGCTGTATTCTTGTTCTGGTATATCATGGGAGTGTATCCGGCAGAGCGGACTCTTTCGCAGAATGCGATGCAGCAGTCTGCCAGTGCCTCAACGGTCACTGTATCGGTACGGGCGGAATCCCCGTATATGAGTTCCCAGTCAAAGACTACCGGATAAGTTATATCGTAAGGCTCTATAGCATCGATCACTGCGTCAGCTTCTTCGATAGCCTCATCGGTATTTGCCGCCTGCGAGAAGAAGTATACACCGACTTTCAGACCGGCAGCAGAAGCACCTTCGATATTCTCCCTGAAATTGGCATCCAGAGTGATATTTCCGCCGCCGTATGTACGGTAACCGACGCGGACCATTACGAATTCGATACCTGCATCGCGGACCTGCTGCCAGTCGATACTGGTCTGATGCTCGGAAACGTCGATGCCGGCAATTGATGTGACCTCATTGCCTTCCTTATAGAAAGAATAGCCGTTTCTTGTGATGAGATTGTCAAGATCCAGGGTGCATGCCGGGACGTCTTCGAAGACCGGCATATATATCTCACCGTATGTATCGTCGTGCATGAGTATCTTCTTGCCGCTGAGCTGATAGAATGACTCTTCCTTTTCGATAACGGCTCTTGTGCGAACCTGAGGCTCTTCCTGCTGTGCTGACTGAGTAGATGCCGGCACAGTTTTGCGGTCATCAAGCTGCGGCTCTATGAAATTCTGCCATGTGATGAAACAGCCGAGACCGAGGATAGCAAGCAGTTCAAATATGGCAAGCCCGGCGTAGGACTTGGACTTTTTCCTCTTGGGCTGTACTGCTTTCTTATCCGGCACAGCCGCATGACTGACTGGGGCTTCTGTTTCGGATTTTTCGTTTATTGTTCTTTCTTCGGTAGTTTTTACTGACATTGTTACCTCCGGTAAAAATGGTTATTTCTTTATAGTTCTGTTCGGACAGACAGCTTTCTGCCCGATAGATTAATAATAACATATTTCAGCGGATTTGTAAACATGACCGGGGAAATATTTGCATTTTCTTAACAGGTAATTTGCGGAAGGCTTGCAATATCACATCAGTCTGTCATCTTACAGCTGCATTATAATAGCCTGTGCGGAAGATTATTCTGCACAGCTTTTCGTTGCATGATATTCTGTTGTCAAAGATTAAGCATTATAATTCATTAAAAAAGTACTATTATTCATTGTTATAAAGCTGTGAATAATGTATAATATAATCAAAGTATGATCGGAATATTGTTCCGCATGAGGTGCGGAATTCATATCGAAAGGGGATCTTATCATGAATAAAGGTATCAGACGCCTGACAGCGTTCATTGCAGGAGTGACAGTTCTTGTCTCAGGAGCACCGATCGGCATATCTTCGGACAGCAGAGTTGCAACAGTTGCAGAAGCGGCATCCGGCAAACTGCTTGCTTTCCCGGGAGCTGTGGGCGGAGGAAAATACGCTACCGGAGGACGCGGCGGAGAAGTATACCACGTCACTAATCTCAATGACAGCGGCGAAGGCTCATTCCGTGATGCGGTAAGCAAGTCCGGAAGAATAGTGGTTTTTGATGTCAGCGGAACTATCGAGCTGAAAAGCAATATCCTCTGCTCAAGCAATGTTACCATTGCCGGACAGACTGCTCCGGGAGGTTCAGGTATAACGCTGAAAAACTACAAAATGGGCATGAGCGGCGACAATATCATCTGCCGTTACATAAGTTCGCGTCCCGGTCCTTACGCTTCCACAAGTTCGGGAAATGACGCATGGGGCGGCGCAAAAGGTTCAGGCTCTATCATCGACCACTGCTCAATGGGCTGGACTACTGATGAACAGTGGGGACTTTACTCAAACAACGAGAATTACACCGTGCAGTACTCAGTGCTCGGACCTGCCGATTCGTGGGGCGGTCATAAGAAGGGACTTCACGGGTTCGGAATAATGCTGGGCAAAGGCAGTCTGTCATTCGACCATAACCTCATAATCCACAACGTATCTCGCAACTTCCGCGGAAAAGTTGTCGGCACAGCGACCGCCGACTTCACTAACAATATAATCTACGACTGGGGTTACCAGACCACTTATGGTACTATAGGTCACCTCAACTATGTGAACAATACGCTCAAAGCCGGAAATTCAACTACCGGCGGCTATCACTGGATGTATGTTGACAGCACGACAAGTCCGCAGAATTTCAAGGTGTACTGCGCCGGAAATCAGCTCATCAACAAGGACGGCTCAATGCACTCTATCACCTACGATAACTGGGCAGGAGTCACAGTCAAGGAGTCTATCGGCATAACAAAAGATGACCTTTACAGTGCGTCTGCATTCCAGATAAATCAGGACGGCGAGAACGTTTCGACAGTTCCCGGCAGTGAGAGCGCAGCTGCATCCTACGATCACGTTATAAGCTTTGCCGGCAACGGAATATCGCCGGACAAGAGGACTGCGATCGACCAGCAGTGTGCTTATGAGACCAAAAACGGAACAGGTTCGTGCTCGGGTACTTCTGAATATGATTCCACGGTGACTGACCTTGACAAATACAAGATACAGTGCGGAGTAAGCTATGTTTATCCTTCAGCAGTCACAAAGAAGGAGATAACCGACGCTGACAACGACGGCATGGCAGATGACTGGGAGCTTGCAAGAGGCCTTGATCCCAGCGATCCCACTGACTATAAAGGCGATTACTGCGGTCAGGGATACATGAACATCGAGTACTACATAAATGATCTAACTGTAAATTCCTTCCCGGCAGGTGTGGTTGAACTTTCGCCTGAGAATTCCTTCCCGGCAGTCTCTGCTTTTGAGACTATCGAAGCTGAGAGCTATTCAGCAAATGAGAATGTACGCACAGAGGACACAGCCGGAGGCGGTCAGAACATAGGCTATATAACCAACGGCAGCTGGACCATGTACCGCAAGCTGGATTTTGAGGACGGCGCAAAGACGTTCAATGCACGTCTGTCAGGAAATGCGGCAGTTATCGAAATCTATACGGATTCAATATCCACACCGCTGGCAAAGATCAACTTCCCCGGTACTACCGGATTTTCAGACTATCAGGATTTTTCATTCAACATCCCGACAATAACCGGCACACACAATCTCTATCTGAAATTCACAGGCGGTGAAGGTTACCTTCTCAACGCCGACAGCTTCGTATTCGGCAAGGAAGCCATACCGCTCAGCGGAAAATATTTCAAGGACGTTCAGGTGACCGATCAGGCGAATCCACTGTCATGGAACATAGGCACGAACGCCAAGAGCGGTTCACTTATATTCGGCGACCGCGACTTTACGATAGCAGATCTGCTCTCAGACCTTGAAGGTGCTGAGATACTCATGACATCCTGTGATGCCAAGGGAACTACCGGCGATACAGCTTATTTCACAGCCGGCACAGACATGATCCTGTACATCGCTCTGGATAACCGCGTGACAGCTGTTCCGGAATGGATGGCTGATTATGAGCAGATAAGAGGTGTACTGACTTCATCAAACAGTGTTACGTTCAACCTCTACAGAAAGACGCTGAAAGCAGGGGAGAAGGCAACTCTCGGAAGCAACGGACAGACCTACCAGTGTGTGAATTTCTTTGCGCTTGCAGTACCAGCTTCCATAGCACCCGAACTGCTCATCGGCGATATAAACAGCGACGATCAGGTAGGCGTAGCTGATCTGGTGCTGATAAACAAGCATCTCCTGCGTATTTCACCTCTGGCAGCCGAACAGTATGAGCGTGCCGATGTGAATGCAGATAAATTAGTTGACATCTTCGATATGGTAGAGCTGAGAAAGCTTGTAGCCAGAGCAACGTAAACAAACTGATAACACAGGTGCAGCATTCTGCACTTTCGCTGCACCTGTGTTATGTATATCCGGTCATCCGGACAATGTAAGGGACAAATCAGGGATCGAGTCGCACTGTTTATGGGTTACAGGGCGGCTTTGTTCTTTACCGGCAAAAAAATGCGGTATCGCCGTGCTGCTCATCAGAAGCAAAACGGTGATACCGCGTTATCATTATTGTTCCTGTTCGCCGAAAATGCGTACAGCTTTTATCATTATCGCACATTCAAGGCGCTTCTTTTCCAGCTGACATGAGATCTTGTGAGCTGTACGTATATCGCCCATGTACTGATAATTGTTGGCATTACATCCGCCGCTGCAATAGAACTTAGCCCAGCATTTGCGGCAGTCAGGCTTGGTGTAGATATGAGCCTTTGAGAAATCAGCCTTCATATCCATATTGAACGTACCTTCGTCGATGTTGCCCATTTTGTATTCATCCTTGCCTACGAACTGATGACATGGATAGATGTCGCCGTCGGGAGTGATAGCGACATAATCGTTGCCGCATCCGCATCCTCTGAGGCGCTTGATAGCGCAGGGGCCCTGGTCGAGGTCGAGCATGAAGTGGAAGAAGTTGAACTTCTTTCCGGCTTTCTCGTTGTCGAGTATGCGCTGAGCAAGTCTCTCGTATTCCTTGAATACAGCGGGAAGCTCCTTTTCGGTCAGTGCATATTCATCCGAATCGCCGACAACAGGCTCAATGGAGATCTGGTCGAAACCGGCATCATACAGTGAGAAAACGTCATCGGAGAAGTCGAGGTTCTTCTTGGTGAATGTACCGCGGACGTAGTACTCTTTATCGCCGCGTCCTGCAACGAGCTGCTTGTACTTGGGAAGGATGATATCGTAGCATCCCTGTCCGTTGGGAAATACGCGGAAGAAGTCATTGGTCTCTTTTCTGCCGTCAATGGAGAGTACAACGTTGGACATCTCGCGGTTGATGAAATCTATCTTCTCATCGTCGAGCAGCAGACCGTTCGTAGTGATAGTGAAGCGGAACTTCTTATTGAATTCGCCTTCGCGTGAACGAGCGTACTCAACTATCTTCTTTACCACATCGAAGTTCATAAGGGGTTCGCCGCCGAAGAAGTCCAGTTCAAGAGTGGGACGGTCTCCGGAGTTTTCCAGCAGGAAGTCTATTGCATGCTTGCCAGTCTCAAGGGACATGAGCTTGCGTCCCTTGCCGAAATCGCCGGTAGAAGCAAAGCAGTACTTGCATCTGAGCTGGCAGTCATGAGCGATATTAAGGCACATAGCCTTTACCGGTGACATAACTGAGCAGTCTGCATACTGCTCATAATCGTCCTCGGAGAAAAGTATCTTGTCATTGTAAAGCTCTACTATTTCCTGATAGCAGTCTTCGATATCCTCTTTTGAGTAAGAGCGTGAAAGCTTTTCGATGACCTTTGCAGGACATTTCTCCTCGAAAGGAGGCTCAACGTTGTCGAGAAGGTCATATGTGAGTTCGTCCACGATATGAACGCCGCCGCTGTTGACGTCCAGGACTATATTGAAGCCGTTAAGCTTGTATTTATGTATCATATTTAACACCATACCCTAAATGAAAAAATAGAGGCAGCTTAACACTGCCTCTTACGATCAAAACCGGGAGACCTGATCTGTGCATCCCGCACAAACAACTCCCAAAGGAACGCATTGTGCGCTGTTTATCTCTCGCACTTCTGGTTAGCTACTGTGCAAGATGTCTTGCAAGCAGACTGACATGAAGCCTGGCACTTACCGCAGCCGCCCTTCTGAGCAGACTTCTTGAGGTTTGCCTTATTGATTGTCTGGATGTGCTTCATAATTATTTCCCTCCTGTTGAAAAATAGGTACAAAAGTCCTGTTACTTTGAGTTAATTATAGCATAAAACGTCGGATTTTTCAATAGTTTTTTCTACAAAAGAGAAGTTTGTAGAATTTTAACAGTTTTGATAGTTGAATCATCAGTTTTTTATATGTCGGCGGCTTCCATATAACGTGTACATAAAGAAGGAGCTGGTTTACTGTTCTTCGTCCAGTTCGATGAGTTTTTCGAAGTCATCATCCATCTGCTGCTTGAGCTGCTCGATCTCGGAGCATTTCTGCGACATGAGCACATGGTCGCTGTAGACTTCTTCTGAGGCTATCTCTTCAGTCAGCGCCTCTATTTTGGCTTGCAGCTCATCTATCTCCTTTTCAAGACGACGCATCTCGTTCTTCCTTGCCGCATCAGCACTGCGCTGCTGTTTGCTGCGGTAAGCTTTGGCGGATTTGTCCTTCGCAGCTTCCGCTGCCTTGGCGAATTTCTCAGCTTCTGCTATACGCTTCTGCTCGGCCTGTTCTTCGCGGATTACTTCGGTGTATTTCTCGAAGCCGTAATTATGCTCGCGGTAGCCGCCGTCTGTTAGTTCGATGAGCCTGTCAGCTATCCTGCTCAGGAGATAACGGTCATGGGAGACGAAAATGACAGTGCCCGTGTATTCGCTGAGCGCTTCCTCAATGGCTTCTTTCGAACTGAGATCAAGGTGGTTGGTAGGCTCGTCGAGGATGAGGACGTTTCCGTGTTCCTGCATCATGATAGCGAAACAGAGTTTAGCGCGTTCACCGCCGCTTATGACGCCGGTCTCTTTGAAAACGTTCTCGCCTATGAGCCTTACCTGAGCAAGCAGACTGCGGACTTCAAGCTCAGACATGGAAGGATAGCGGCTGTGGAGTTCTTCCATTACCGTCAGTTCCTTGTTGAGATTGGTGCTTTCCTGTTCAAAGTATGATATCTTGATATTGCTGTTCCAGCGGACGAGTCCCTTATGCGGCAGCTGTTCCTGAATTATGCGCAGGAGTGTGGATTTGCCTATGCCGTTATCGCCGATGATGCCGACTTTCTCACCTCTGCGGACCTCAAAGCTGATGTCATCCACAAGCGTTTTCCGCTGTTCGCCTGAACCTACTGAGATATCCACTCCCTTTACACGCAGTACATCCAGCGGAGGTTCGACAGCGTAGGTGAAACGTATCTTGGCAGATCTTGTATCATGTACGGGACGCTCGACGCGCTCGATCTTTTCCAGCTGTTTACGGCGGCTCTGTGCCATTTTTGTAGTTGAAGCACGGACCAGATTCTTAGCGACATAGTCTTCCATTTTGGCTATCTGTTTCTGCTGCTGTTCATATTCGCGTTCACGGCGGATATCGTTTTCCTCACGCTGACGTATGAACGCGGAGTAGTTTCCGCGGTAGCGTGTGAGAGAACCGCGCTCGATCTCACATATGGACGTACAGAGCCTGTCCAGGAAATAACGGTCGTGGGATACCACAAGTATAGCGCCGCGGTAATTGCGGAGATAGTCTTCGAGCCACATTATGGTCTTGAAGTCGAGGTGGTTTGTCGGCTCGTCGAGGATGAGCAGATTCGGTTCTTCGAGGAGCAGGCGTGAGATGCAGAGACGAGTCTTCTCGCCGCCGCTGAATCCGGAAACAGTGCGTTCCAGTTCAGCTTCAGAAAATCCCATACCGTTTAGTACCATGCGTATCTTAACGTCGGTATTGTAGCCGTCATTTGCTTCGATCCATGATGAGAGCTGCTGGTATTCGTCAGCGGAGGCATCGCTGCCGTTTTCTATTTCCTTCTCGATCTCGCGGAGACGTTCGATGGCACTGTGGATAGGCGCGAAGACACTGCGCATCTCTTCTATCACCGTGTTCTCGGAATTGAGTCCGCCCATCTGTTCAAGGTAGCCTATAGTAGTCTTCTGAGCAAGGGAGATGATACCGTCTTTTTCAGTAGCCCTGTCAGGTTCGACTGAGCCGGTGAGTATCTTCAGCAGGGTGGACTTACCGCAGCCGTTGTTGCCCACGAGACCTATCTTGTCACTTTCATCAATAGTCAGGCTGACATTGTTGAGTACAAGGTTCCCGTTGTAGTATTTGGTTATATTATTCAAGCTTGCAAGCATATTATCTTCCTTTGGCATTTTGATAATATCTATAATACCACAAATCTCTGTAATAATCAAGTCCGCAGAGGCACATATAAAACTAAAATGCACCTCTGACCGAATGTCAGAAGTGCATTACTGTGGGGGTGGGATGTTACGAGTATCATTAAATGTAAGTTGTGATCTTACTGGAAAAGCCACCAGAGCCAGTCAATGAGAATCATTTTTTGCATTGCTGTCTTACCTCCTGTCTGAACTTTCAAGTATATTATATAATACTGATACTGAATTTTCAATACATTTCCGGTGAACGGTATACATATGCCGGTGAACGGTATCTGTTCAGCTTGCGAGGACGTCTTCAGGTATTACACCGGGCAGGATGAGTTCGGTGTGGGCAATGCCTGCGCTGTAACTCAGGGAGAACTGACCGCCGATGCGTTCCATGCACTCCTGCACGTTTCTGATGCCGTATCCGTGAGTGCCTCCGGTTTTGAATGAGATATATCTTTTGCCGTCAGTGACAGGGGCGGAATCGGAAGTGTTGCTTATCTCTATGAAGATGTTCTGACCTGAGGTCTTGGCAACGACTTCGATGTATTTGGTACTGCTTTTTTCGGCAGCTTCAAAGGCGTTTTTCAGCACATTGGAGAAGATAGTGCAGAGCGAGAAGGACGAAAGTTCCAGCTTGTTAGGGATATGTCCGGTCCAGCTGAATGATATATCCGGGAACCTGCATGATATGTCGTTGAGGATCGCATTCACAAGATCATTGCCTGTGTCGGTGCCTTTTTTGATCTCACCGAATTCTATTGCCATTTCGGAAAGGTATTTTTCGAATTCGTCGTATTTCCCCGCATGGCAGAAGTTCTGCATGCAGTAAAGATGACTGCGGAAATCATGTCTGAAAGCCTTGGTCTCTTCGTCCTTTTTCAGGAGCATGAGGTAGTATTCTTCCATCATCGTCAGCATGCTGTTCACAGCAGCGTTTTCCTTCTGAAGGCTCTCGTTGTGGGATTTAGTCACTATCAGCAGCGATATGACAGCCACGAATACTCCGCTGCATATACCCAGTGCAAGGGCAGCAAGCTTTGAGTATATCACAGCGTTTTCCGAGAATGCGAACATCTGTATGGACGTAAGGTAGAATGTGACTGCCAGTCCGCCCAGTGCAAAAAGAGCAATATAGCTCTTTGAGAACTGATAAGCCATGCTGCGCCTTTTTTTGTATTTTATCAGTATCGCAGTGAAGATTATGATGAGCGAAGGCATGTTGAGAAGCAGGTATGTCGGCGTGTAGTGGTCGATATCACTTGCTTCAAGACCGGCTATGTACATTATGAAGCCGTTGATTATCATATCAAGGATGCAGATGTATACATAGCAAACGAAAACGAAGAATAAATTCTTTTTCCGCTTTATTATAAGGAACGCATTGAGCATCAGCGTCAGGCTGATGAAGAGTGTGTTCCCGCCAGTAAGTCCTGCGGCTGCACCTGCACCGATAAGTATCAGAGACGCAGCAGATGTCAGGGCGATATTCTGTAGGGATATGTATTCAGTGCCGAAGAAGAGCAGTACAAGCGGTATGAGCTTGGCGTATTCGATGATGTAGCTGAGTACATCGTAAAGTATTTCTTTCATGGCAGTCACCGTTAAACATATCGTGCGTTAGCTTTGATATGTTCGAAATACATTTGCCTGAGCTGTGCTGACTTGCGGCGTGCTACCGGCACTTCGTCCTTCATATAGCTCATGGTTACAGTGTTTTTACCGATAGCGGAGATATGCCTGAGAGCAACGGCGAATGACTTGTGGACCTGAAAAAAGTCGTTCTCGTTTATTTCGCTCATCCAGTGCTTCAGCGGCATCTGGGTGCATATCACATCGTTTTTGGTGTGGATATAGGTACCGTCTCCGAAGGCTTCGAAGCAGATGATGTCTTCGGTATTTACCATGATGATATTTCCCTGGGACTTTACAGCAAGCTTCTGGTTTTTTGAAATATCTGCTTTAGCCTCTTCAAAAGCTTCTATCAGCTTTGCATTGTCTATCGGTTTTTCAATGAATCTGAACGCACGGACCTTAAAAGCTTCCTGCATGAATTCAGTATGGCTGGTGAGAAAGATGATAAAAGCGTTCTCACCGGCTGAACGTATTTTCTTGGCGGCTTCCATGCCGCTTATCCCGGGCATTTCAATGTCGAGAAAATAAATGTCGTAAAATTTGCCTGAAACGATAAGATCATTTCCTGAACTGTATTCATCTGTTTCGATATCTCTGTCAAATGCCGCAAGCTGTCGGCTGATCTGTTTTCTGATCGTTTCATCATCGTCGCATAATGCTATTTTTAAACGCAAGATGCCCACTCCCCATATAATGAAAATTATAATGACATAAAAATATTATACCATATAATACGGAAAATAGCAAGGAATGAGGGGGAATTTTTTCTTTCAGCATATTTGCGGATCACACGATCATAGCACGGTGCATATATGTCTTCTAAAAAACAGCCGCAGTATAGTTCCTTGAAGGAGACTGCGGCTGTTTAAAGACTTATTGTATATTGCCCTTTACATAGACGATGTTCATAGACTTGATGCAGTAAGTTCCGTCGCTGCGCTCTGTCAGCTTGAACTCAACTGATTTTGAGACGGTCTTCTCCATCCATGAAGGAAGTTCGTCTATATAGTCTACGCTTACAGTGTATTCATTGTTGTTCTTGGTAACGGATTTTATCTCAGGAGAGTAGGTGAATATGATAGGTTTGAGCTGTACGTTATATGCACCGTCGGAATAATAGAACTTTGCATTTACAGGACCTACCGTAACATGTTCGAAAGGCTGATGATCCGTGCCGAACATTTCGACTGCCCGTGCTTCTACGTCCATATACGGTATTGATACCGTATCGGTACCGGGATTCACATTGTATTTGGATATCCTGTCCTCATCCATGATGATAGACCATATAGCAGCAGTTATCATCTGGTCTGAACTGAGCTCTGAAGGGCTGTTGAAGGACTCTATGTCCATAATTACAGCAGGGTAGATGATATCGCTGAAACCGTCTTTTTTCACTTCACCGGATGTGAAACTGCGGAAAAGTTTCACACCTTTGAAGGCAACGGTGATGATACCAATTACAGCAAAAACCGAGAATACTACGCCGAGGATAGTATGTATGCGCTTTCTCGGCTTCTTTTCTTTTCTGGCTTTTACATCAGATTCTGTATGTTCATGACGTTCTTCTATGATAGATGCTGGATCTTCATCAAGTATAGCCCGGAAAGTCGATACCTTTTCAGCAGGCTCTGCCGTTTCGGGTTCAGGGGATACAGCTTCTTCTGTTTCCTTTGCAGGCTTTTCCGGCTGCTCTGCCGGTTCTTCCGTGCGCGGCTTTTCGATATCAGCAATGGCGTTTGCAGCATCTTCTCTTATGCCGTCTATAAGGCTGCCTACTGCATCTGAGTCTTCCTCTTCGGCTTCCGTGAACTCTTCCTCTGCCTGCTCTTCATCATCTTCCGCATCCTCATTTTCGGGGATATCGTCGGAGGATCCTTCATCAGCGGCAGCTGCCATTGTTTCGCCTTTTATAGCAGCGATAGCAGCATCGAGAAGTTCGTCAGCTGTGGGCTGGTGTTCGGTTTCGGACGTTTCTGTTCCCGGCTCATCAGTTGTATATCCTTCATCCTGCTCGTCGGCATCAGCATAAAGTGTATCGCTTTCGGCAGCTTCATAGGCGTATTCCGGGATGTCAGCAGCAGCTTCCGGGATGTCATCGCTGAATGATTCGAGGGTATCTTCCTCTTCGTCAGCGGTATCGTCATCCTTTTCTTCCGGCGGTATCTCATCCTCGGCTGCTTTGAGCTCTTCAGCGGCTTTCCGGCGGAACTTGGAAAAGAATCCGCCTTTTGACTTTTCTTCGGTTTCAGGTATCTTCTCAATATCCTCTTCCGGGATGAGTACCGGTACCGTTGTTTCTTCCGGAACAGCCGTCAATTGCTCTTCTTCCGGCATCGGGATTTCATCTGCGGCAGTATCTACAGGAGCCAGCGGAACGACCGGCGGCGCAAATTCAGGGGATGTATTCCCGGGTGCATGATAGGGGATGAATGTATCGGCAGGCGGAGTCAGAGCAGCTGCTTTTTCAGCAGCAGCGCGCTGGCTTTCCAGACGCATCTTCTCCAGTTCCTGCTGGCGGATGGCTTCGTAATCCGGAAGTTCTGCTGAAATAACGATACGTTTGCTCTTTGGCAGCGGAGCAGGTTCCGGTTCAGCAGGAGGCGGAGCAGGAACGACATCTTCAGCCGCTTTCTCCGGTACGTCAGCTGCTGTATTCATTGCTTCTTCAAGAGCAAGTTCATTGGCTACTTCCTCTGCCACGCTCGGTCTGCTGTCGATAGTTGTGAGCAGGTCATCCAGAGACATGTCATCATAGACGCTTCTGTGCTGCTGACGCTGAGCGCTGTGTTCCGGTTCACTGTTGTTTTTCAGACTGTTCAGCATATCGCTGAGATCTTTTCTGATAGCCATTTTAGCCTCCAAAAAGTTATTGATCGTTCCCTGTTGAAGCCGGGAAAGGCTTTTGTGCTGCTATCATGAAGCGGTGGATGTTTCCGCTTATGCAGCCTTTCTGTTGTATCACATGTTCTGCGGCGATCAGTCTGTCAAAGCACTTTTCGACTGAGAAGCCGCAGAACTCCCATTCGATTATATGTGCGAACCATACCAGAGCGCCTGTATCCGTAAAGCTTACAGGGCGGTATGCCTCTCCGCTTTCAAGTATCCTGAATCCGGCGTTCCTGAAATTATCCAGTTCAGGCGCGAGACTGTGACCGGGAAATCTCTTTTCTGCATGTGGGAGAAGGAATTCCACCAGTTCGCGGTCATTGTTCTCGCCGACCTGCTGAGTCACGAAGATACCGCCCGGTCTCAGAACGCGGAAAAGCTCTTCTGCATCGTATTTCCCGTGTCTGTTGGTGATAATGTCGAAATATCCGTCCGGAAAAGGCATGGCGGAATAATCGGTCATTTCGCGTATATCTATCCCGAGAGAGCCGAGGCGTTCCCGGCAGAGTTCGACATTCGGCGGAAAGCCTTCCGCAGCGGAAGTGAGCTCATGCGGATGACCGAGTGAGAGCAGATACTCTCCTCCTCCTGTGTCGATATCAAGAAGTCTGTGAGAACTGCGGAGGTAACGCTTTATCACCTCGGTCAGATCCCACGGCAGACGGTCTTCTCCGGAAATGAAACGTCCGTCTATATGGCTGAAGTCCCAGCCGGAGATATGAGCTGCATTTTCTTCCGAAAGCCAGTATTCTTTTAATTCATTTATATTCATTATAACTGCTCCTTATCAAGTGTTTAGCATTACTTTTGAGGTGCAGCCTTCTGACAGCATTATATCAAGCCCGGCGAGGTCTGCTGTCAGACCATGACTGCACCGGGCAGTTATATCGTTTGTTCACCATAAACGTTCTGGTTATCTTATCTGACCGTTTCCGTTGATAAGATACTTTATAGTTGTGAGCTCACGCAGTCCCATAGGACCTCTTGCGTGGAGTTTCTGAGTTGATATGCCGATCTCTGCGCCGTATCCGAATTCTCCGCCGTCGGTGAATCTTGTGGAAGCGTTCACATATACAGCAGCAGCGTCAACTTCTTTCTGGAACTTTGCCGCATTCGCGAGAGAGCTTGTAACGATGCACTCTGAGTGACGTGTGCTGTACTTTCTGATGTGGGCGATAGCCTCGTCGATGTCATCAACGACCTTCACAGCGATAATGAAATCGTTGAACTCGGTAGCGTATTCATCCTCGGTAGCTTTCTCAATGCCGTCGAGTATTGCCATTGTCCTTTCGCAGCCGTATATCTTGACATTGTGGGACTTGAAGCGCTCAGCGATCATGGGAAGTATCTTATCAGCGCAGTCCTTGTGGATGAGCAGGCTCTCTATGGCGTTGCATACTGAAGGACGCTGAGTCTTGGCGTTGTCTGTGATGTTTACAGCCATTTCCGGATCTGCTGATGCGTCTATGTATACATGGCAGTTGCCTGCGCCTGTTTCGATGACCGGCACAGTAGCATTTCTGACAACAGCCTGTATCAGATTTGCGCTTCCTCTCGGGATGAGAACATCAACATAGCCGTTGAGCTTCATCAGTTCTGTAGTAGTCTCGCGGGAAGTATCCTCTACCACCTGTACCACATCTGCCGGAAGTCCGGCATTAGCTATGGCTTCTCTCATTATCTTTCCGAGGCAGACATTTGAGTTGATAGCTTCTTTTCCGCCCTTGAGTATAACGACGTTTCCTGCTTTAAGGCAGAGAGCAGCGGCGTCCACAGTAACGTTGGGACGGGATTCATAGATTATGCCGATAACTCCGAGAGGAGTGCGTGTTTTGAGTATAGTAAGACCGTTGGGACGTGTGAAGCCTTCGATGACTTCGCCGATAGGATCGTTCATGGCGATGAGTTCATCTATGCCCTTAGCCATTCCCATGATGCGGTCTTCGTTCAGTCTGAGACGGTCCTGCTTGGATTCAGACATGCCGTTTGCAGCGGCAGCGTCGAGATCCTTCTGGTTCTCAGAGATTATGAGTTCCTTGTTTGCTATGAGCGCCTTTGCGATAGCAGCCAGCGCGTTGTTCTTTACGAGCGTGGAAGCCGAAGCAGCTGCTGATTCGGCTGCCTTTGCCCTTATGCCCAGTTCTTCTGTATAACTCATACAATTCACCTCTTGGCTAAAAATATAGTTCCTATCTCCTTGTCCTCAAAGAGATCGTATAGTTTTTCCGGATCGCGTCCGTTCATTATTACCATGTCGATGCCGGCGTTAGTGGCGATCTTTGCGGCGGTTATCTTAGTTGACATTCCGCCTGTTCCGAGACTTGAACCTGCGCCGCCAGCCATTTCTTCGATCTCCGGAGTTACCTCTTCTACCACTGTTATCGGCTTTGCTTCCGGATTGGAATGAGGATCGTCGTCGTAGAGACCGTCGATATCCGAGAGTATCAGCAGCAGATCAGCGCCGGAAAGATCGGCAACGAGAGCCGAGAGGGAATCGTTCTCTCCAATCTCCAGCTCAAGTTCATCTATAGCTATGGTATCGTTTTCGTTTACTATCGGGATAACGCCCATTCCCACGAGGCTCTCAACGGTATTCTTGAAGTTCTCGCAGTGGTTGGGATTGTTGATGATAGTTTTGGTCAGGAGAATCTGACCTACAGTAACGCTGTACTTTGCGAACATATCGTCATAAACGTGCATGAGTTCGCATTGTCCGATAGCAGCTACAGCCTGTTTCATCTTGGTGTCCTTTGGCTTTTCCGGCAGACCGAGTTTGCCTGCACCGAGACCGACAGCGCCGGATGACACCATTATTATCTCGCGTCCTGCATTATGAAGATCGGATATGACACGCACCAGATTGGTCATCCTTCTGATATTGAGCTTGCCTGTCTTGTGGGCGAGGGTAGAAGTTCCGAGCTTTATAACGATACGCTTTTTAGTGGAAATATTTCTCATTGCTAAACATCCTTAGTTTACTTTATTTTGCGGCGAACCGCTGAGCCATGCCCTTATATTGCCGCAAACTATCCCGAGGAGACGTCTGCGTGTCTCAAGAGCAGCCCATGCTGTATGCGGAGTTATGAAGCAGTTTGGCAGCCCTTTCAGCGGAGTGTCCGGCGACATAGGCTCCTTTTCAAGAACGTCTGCATATGCACACGCAAGCTTTCCTGATGAGAGTGCATATGCGAGGTCACGCTCATTCACTACTCCGCCTCTTGAAGTATTTATCAGCATGGCGGAGGGCTTCATGTGCGAGAGCAGTTCAGCGTTTACCATGCCCTTTGTCTGGTCAGTAAGCGGACAATGGAAAGTGATGACATCCGCTTTTTCGGCAGCCTCAAAAAGACTTGCAGTTTCATATGGGCAGTTCTGAGGCTCGGTACGGGTATTCACAACGATGTTCATCCCGAATGCACTGCCTATCTCTGCGACTTTTCTGCCTATCGAACCGAAACCGACGACTGCAAGGGTTTTGCCTGCGAGTTCAGCAGTGGGTATGGGAAAGTATGAAAAGGCAGGGGAACGTTCCCACTCGCCGTTTCTTACCGCGGTATCATAATCGCGTATACGGCTGAAATGATCGAGGATATAAGCGAAAGTCTGCTGTGCCACGGCGTTTGTGGAATACTGACCGGCATTGCATACCGGAATACCTTTCTGAGCAGCATAAGCGATATCCACGTTATTGAATCCGGTGGCGAACAGACCTATGTATTTTATATTCGGGCAGGCGTCCATAACTTCTTTGGTTATCAGCACCTTGTTGCAGAGCACGATTTCTGCGCCGCCTATATTCTCTGCGGTCTCATCAGCTGAAGTGAAGGGGATGATGTGGACTTCGCCGAGAGCGTCGAGCTCATCGGTCGGGATGTCACCATTCACGCTGACTGTATGCCAATCGAGGACAGCTATTTTCACTCTGCATCCTCCTTGCCTTCTTCCTCAGAGCTTTCAGCTGCTGAAGTTTCTGCCGGTTTTTCCTTGAATATGAAAGATGTAACGAGTGCGGCGATGAGCAGTAACACTTCGATTATTCCGACTGCATAGTATACAGTCTTGCTGTCGGACAGCCATACACCGAGGGATACAAGCATGTTCAGAGCCATGATGAGCTGATAAGGCCGCTTGTGTGTGGTGAAACGGAACGCGAAGAAGACTATGCCAATGAGGGCGAATGTCAGATGAAGTCCGAATGGGAACGGAAAGAGTTCTGCGTTCTGAGAACCTGTTGAAAGTGCCATAGCGAATGAATTAGCAGCAATATCCATATATACTCCAAGACCGTAGCAACGGGACTGTTCTTGAACGGCGGACAGCCAAGCCGGAATTTTTGTTTCTGGAGAGACCTCCGAAAAAGTTCGCTTTTTTTAGTATAACATAAAGCTGGGAAAATTTCAACATATTTTGAAAAAATAATTAAGGAAGGCGCCGGCGGCAGGCATGTAACCATTTCACAGCCGTTTCATATAATAATACGTCGGAAGAACAATTCAGAAGCCGCTCGATGCGGCGGAACGGAGGAACGTATGAAACAGGATTTCAGGATACTTACAGCCGGCGGCGATATGCGGATGCTCAGCTGCGCCGGACGGCTTTCAGAAGACTATATAACAGCCGTGACCGGATTTGACACGGAGCATATACCTGAAAGCATGAAGGCTGAAGGCAGATATGACTGCCTTGTGCTTCCGGTGATGCCGCTCGACGACAGCGGAGATGTCAGTACTCCATGCTTTTCCGGAAGGCTCACATCCGGAGAACTGGAAAATATGCTCACGCCGGATGCAATGATATTTGCAGGCAGAGTGGATGAAAGACTCATGGAGAAATTTCCCGGACACGATATCATAGATTATATGCTGCGGGAAGAGCTTATGCTGAAAAATGCGATACCCACGGCGGAAGGAGCAGTGCAGATAGCGCTGACAGAACTGCCCGTTACTCTCAGCGGACTTAAAGTTCTGATCGTAGGTCTCGGCAGGATAGGAACAGCACTTGCCGGGGTACTCAAAGGCTTCGGAGCTGACATCACTGCGGCGGTCAGAAATGCAAAGGGTGCAGCCAGAGCACGAATACTCGGGATAAAGCCGGTGTGTATGAAGGATATCGGCACAGAATACGGGCTGGTGTTCAATACTGTTCCGGAACTGGTCATGGGACGCAGTCTGCTGAGCAGGCTTGATCCGGATACTTTGATAATAGACCTTGCATCCAAGCCGGGAGGCATAGATTTTGATTCTGCATCCGAACTCGGTATGCACGTTATATGGGCGCTGGGACTTCCCGGAAAGACGGCGCCCGTTACTGCCGGCGAGATGATAGGCGAGACCATAGCCGGGATACTTTCTGAAAGAGGTGACAGATGTGGATGATAGATTCAGAGGCCTCCGCATAGGCTATGTCATGACAGGCTCGTTCTGCACATTTGAAAAGAGCTTTGAACAGGCAGAGCGCCTGCGCTCGATGGGCGCTGAGCTCATACCGGTAATGTCAGAGCATGCTGCCGGGATATCCACAAGATTCGGCAGTGCCGAAGAAAATGTGAAACGGCTGAGCGAGATATGCGGCAGAGAGGTGATAACTGATATCGCTTCCGCCGAACCAATCGGTCCTAAGGACATGACAGATATCATGGCAGTCGTGCCATGTACTTCGAATACGGCAGCGAAACTGAGCCACAGTATAACTGACACGGCAGCTTCAATGGCGGTGAAATCTCATCTCCGCAGCGGCAAGCCTGTAGTGCTTGCCATAGCCTCCAACGATTCGCTGTTTGCTTCTGCTAAGAATATCGGCGAGCTTTTCAACCGGAAGAACTATTATTTTGTGCCTATGCGTCAGGATGATATCGTGCGGAAACCCGGCTCGCTGGTAGCAGAACTGTCTATGGTACCGGAAGCGATAGAAGCAGCTCTCAAAGGGATACAGCTGCGTCCCATGATATGCGGATGAATGTGCAGCAAAGGAGTATATTGACAATACAGCTGCGCCGTGTTATAATTGTTACCAATATAAACTGGGATCTACAGAGGTGCATGTCATGAAAATCGTTATAACGAAAAAAGCTGATTATGACAAAAGAACAGGCGATTTTATAAATAAAGAGTTTACTGATTATGCTTTGCAAAGCGGTGTGGAGCTTAACTTTGAAGAATTCTGCTTTGTTGCTGAAGATGATGAAAAAAACATTCTTGGTGTTATCACAGGGAGAGCATATTATAATGAGATCCATATCGGAGACCTGATCGTTGGGGAGAAGTTCAGGAATAAAGGATTGGGGAGTGCACTTGTCAGTGCAGTAGAGAAAGAGTTCAGCGGAAAAGGCTACGATATAATAACCCTGACGACCTTTGGTTTTCAGGCACCTGAGTTTTATCCCAAACTCGGATACAGGATCGAATTCGTTCGTGAAAATAAAGATCCTAAACTAAGCAAGTATTTCTTGTCAAAAAAATTATGAGGATATTCCTTCAGAAGTGCTTGGCTTCTGATTTATCTTAGAAACAATATAAGCCAAATGCCCCTAAACGGTTTAAACGCTCAGGGGCTTAGCTTTTATAGATACACGTTTAACGCGACAAAATGACAGCTGACTTTATTGCTTCTCGGTGAGTGAACCGAATAATTCCTTATACCGCGATATCACGGTATCCCATGAGAAGTTTTCCAGAACATACTGTCTGCCGCAGCTGCCCATTTTTTCTGCTGTTTCACGGTCAGATGTTATGAAGTCTGTGCATGCGGAGAATTCAGCGAAACTGCCGAACCACAATCCACCGTTGGATACAGAAGCGAAATTCCGTGTTACTGCGCAGTTTTCGCTTACGAGAACAGGTCTTCCGCAAAGCCAGCTCTCCATTATGACGAGAGAAAAACTCTCGTGGGGAGAAGGCTGACAAAGGAATTCGGCAGCCGTCATAGCATCATATTTATCCTGCTTTTCAATAAAACCGAGGTCAGTTATCATGCCGTTTCTTACAAGGTCATCCGGAAGGGCTATCCTGCCGCCGCCGATCAGTATCAGTCTTAGGCTGCTGTTGCTGCGGCGGATGTATTCGGCGTAATAACGGACAAGAGTATCCACATTCTTTCCGCCGTCTTTTCGTCCGGCATACACTATGAACGGCTCTTTCACACCGTATTTCCTGCGGAAGCGTCCGGCTGAACCTGAAATGTCGGTATCCATGCCTATCCCGGTCACGGCGGTTTTCGTTCCGCTTGCTGAAAGACCGTAGAGCGTCTCTGCGAGTTCAGCTTCCGGCGAGGAATTGAATATCATACCGGCAGCTTTCGGGAATATCCTTTTGAAGCAGTTCATGTGAGCATAAGGCTCATCGTGGAAGCAGGGGATGATAACGGATTTTGAGGGGTGGACTCTCATGCCGTTGAAAGTCGTGCCGAACATGTACGGGATGAAGACGAAAAGTCCGTACTCACTGCCGTGCTCCTTGATATATCTGTAAAGGGCGGGGCTGTTTATCATTTCGTCCATGAAGATCTTTTCGTCTTCTGCGGAAACGTCAGCGCCCTGCATCAGTTTGGCATTCACGGAATTGAATGCGTCGGTATCGCGCCTGCGTACATGGAATCTTCTTATGATAACGCCTTCTGATGTGCGGTAAATGCCTTCGCGGTAATAGTTCCTGCTCCAGTCGGAAGAGAATTCCCTGACGCAGGTAGTGAGTATCTCGACCGGGACTCCGGAAGCATTCAGATGAGATACGACTTCGCGCATCTCCATTTCAGCACCGCCGGGGATGTCATCGCCATACCACGGGGATACAAAAGCGATCTTTTTCATCATATCACCTCAGATACTTGCCGCTTATGAATCCGGCGAGCTGGTCACTGAAAAGACGGCGTATCCTGTCATAAGAGAAATCTGCAAGGCGCTGTTTCTGTCCTTTTACAAGACTGCGGCGGAGTTCTTCGTCGCGTATCACCCTGTCGATGACCATGGAGACGAAAACCGGCTCATTGCTGTCAATAAGGAAACCGCTTCCGCCGAGAGTTTCGCCCACAGCGCTTGTGTCGAGCGCGATAACGGGTACTCCGAAGAACATAGCCTCCACCAGCGGTACACAGAATCCCTCGTGTTCACTGAGGCATACAAAGGCATCGGCGACACGGTAATATGCGAGTATCTCGGCGAATCTTACATGACCTGTAAATACCACATCATCTGCAACTCCGAGCATCTCCGCGTATTTTTCGAGCCTTTCTTTGTAGAGCTTCATGCCGTTGTAAGAACCTGCAAGGATGAGGCGCGACTGAGGTTCCAGTTTCTTGTAACAGCTGAAAGCACGGATAATGTCTTCCTGCTTTTTATTCGGAGCTATCCTTCCGACGAAGAGGATATTCTTTTTGCCGTCGCGGTATTTGCGCATTACCGATTCATCGGGAGCTTTTTTGTAATCCTCAAAGGGTATCAGTATCGGGCGGACGTCTATAGGACATGTATACCCCATTCTGCGGAGTTCGCCCTTGTTGTATGAAGAATCTGCAAGGCAGTAATCTATCTTGTCTGAGAGAGAACTGATACCGCTGTAGCCGTATTCAGCAGCAGCGGCGGCTGACGGATCGTAAGCTTCAAAGAAAGAAGGCGGAGTGATGTTGTGGTATATCATCATTTTTCTGCCGCGCATTTTTTCAATCTGATAGTTGAGGTCAGTGCCGGTTGAGGCATGATAAATGAGCACATCTTCATTGCTGAGCCCGCTGAGTTCTCCGGCAGGACGTGCAGTGCCCGAAGGCAGTCTTCTGTCTATGAATTCAGCGAAAATGCCGGTCTCGTAACCGTTTTCTTTTATGACACGGCTGAGGGCGAGGGTATCGTTGCCGATAGCATCGCCGTATGAAAGAGTGGGAAGAAGCTGTACAACTCTCATTTGCGGCCCTTCTTTCCGTTCTTATTCCTGAGGGCGGAAAGTTCTGATTCAAGAGAATCTATCCTGCCGAGGAGTTCGGTGTTCTGCTTTTCAAGAGCGGCGATGCGTTCGCCGAGGGCTTCGGAGTCAGAGAAATGCTTGCCTATGACGCCGCGTATCGAACGCAGCGCACTTACAGTGTGTGCGTTGAAATCGTTCTGCTCGAAAACCACAGGCTCAACATAGAACTTTGTGAGTTTGCGGATCACTTTCTTTGCGAAGACAGCAGGTCTGCTGCCGAGGAGTGGCTTATAGGGCTGCACATAATAATGTGCACTCATAAAAGCGAGAGTCTTGTCGGCAGCGTCAAGGGAAGCTTCGCCTTTTGAAACTGCGACAGGGCGTTCGTAGGGGACTGAATCAAAATCCGGGGTATCTGATACAAGTCCTTTCTCAGCTATTTCAGCTTTTATCTGTGCCATGATGGTCTCTGTACATATCTCCATTCTGGTCATTCCTTTCTGTTACTGTATCCGGAAATTTTCTTAATTATATCACAGCATGCGGCAGTGTGTCAATACAAAGTGATAGCTGAGATATATGTAAGCACGTGCTAACAACTTCGGTGTTTCTTATGTGCAACAAGCAGCGATCGGGGTGACAGATGTGCTATAATATATATGTTTTTAGTCGGCATACACCTTAAAATGACACAAGGAGTGAGATCTATAAAGACTGTTGAGATATTCACAGACGGAGCATGCAGCGGAAATCCCGGACCGGGAGGTTACGGCGTAGTACTCAGATTTGCCGGAGTGGAGAAGGAATTGTCCGGCGGCGATCCTGCTACCACGAATAACCGCATGGAGCTTCTCGGAGTCATCACAGGGCTTGCTGCCCTTAAAGAACCTTGCAAAGTGATACTTACCACTGACAGCAAGTATGTGGTGGACAGCATAACTAAAGGGTGGGTCTACGGCTGGAAGAAACGCGGCTGGATTAAGTCAGATAAAAAGCCTGCACTTAACGTTGATCTGTGGGAACAGCTGCTGCCTCTTCTGGAAAAACACGACGTAACTTTCAACTGGGTGAAGGGACATGCAGGTCATCCGGAAAATGAGCGCTGTGACAGACTCGCTGTAATGCAGCGCGATATACATTCTTCGAAGTAACGGAGGTAAGGTCAATGGAGAAGAGAATGATATACGCCGATAATGCTGCAACTACCGGCGTTTCTGAAAAAGTGCTGGAGGCTATGCTGCCGTATCTTAAAGGCAGATTCGGAAATCCTTCCAGCATATATGCTCTCGGAAGAGAGGCACAGAGAGATGTGGAGAATGCGAGGGAGAAAGTAGCCAAGGCACTTGGTGCGGCTCCTGCTGAGATATTTTTCACCAGCTGCGGTTCTGAGTCCGATAACTGGGCGATCAAGGGAACAGCAGAACTCATGGCGAAAAAAGGCAAAAAGCATATCATCACATCAGTATTCGAGCATCACGCAGTTCTGCATACCTGCGAGTATCTTGAGAAAAAAGGCTTTGAAGTCACATATATCCCTGTAAGTGACAAGGGACTGATAGATCCTGAGGATATCCGCGATGCGATACGCGAGGACACTGCTCTCGTCACTATAATGTACGCAAATAACGAGATCGGTACCATACAGCCGATAAAGGAAATAGCTGAGATATGCCATGAAAAGAAAGTCCTTTTCCATACAGATGCAGTGCAGGCTGTGGGACATGTTGATATTGACGTAAAGGCACAGGGCATAGACATGCTCTCACTCTCAGGTCATAAGATACATGCTCAGAAGGGCATCGGTGCGCTTTATGTTAGAAAGGGCATAGCTCTTCCGAATCTCATCCACGGCGGCGGACAGGAACGCGGCAAGCGTGCCGGTACAGAGAACGTTCCTGCAATAGTTGGGCTTGGAACAGCGATAGAGGAAGCTGTAAAGGATATCCCGGCGAAGAATGCGGCTATAGTTGAAAAGCGCAACCGTCTTATCGACGGCATACTGAAAATACCGTACACACGTCTTAACGGAGACAGGGAAAAGCGCCTGCCGGGCAATCTCAATATCTCCATTGAAGGCATCGAAGGAGAATCTCTCCTGCTCATGCTTGATCTGAACGGTATATGTGCATCTTCCGGTTCCGCATGCACATCCGGTTCACTTGATCCTTCACATGTTCTTCTGGCACTGGGACTGAAGCACGAGATAGCACACGGTTCTCTTCGCCTTTCCATAGAAGAGGACGTTACAGATGAAGATGTGGATTATATCCTTGAAGTACTTCCAAAAGTCGTAGAACGCCTTCGTTCGATGTCTCCGGTATGGGAGAAGATGATGAAGGGCGAAAGCTACGAGTGATCGGCGATAATTAGTTTTGAAAAGGAGAAAAAAGATATGTTATACAGTGAAAAAGTACTCGACCATTTTTCAAATCCGAGAAATGTGGGCGAAATAGAAGATGCTGACGGCGTAGGTGAAGTAGGAAACGCCAAGTGCGGCGATATCATGAAGATGTATCTGAAGATAGACGACGGCAAGATAAGTGATGTGAAGTTCAAGACATACGGATGCGGAGCTGCTGTTGCGACATCTTCAATGGCTACTGAGCTCATCAAGGGCAAACCGGTAGAGGATGCTCTGAAACTTACAAATAAAGCAGTAGTTGAAGCACTTGACGGACTTCCGGCAGTAAAGATACATTGCTCAGTGCTGGCAGAGCAGGCAATAAAATCTGCACTTTCGGATTATTATACCCGTCAGGGAATAGATCCTCTTCCCATAGTCGGAGAGATCAAGGACATGGATGAAGAATGATACAGGAAGGACGCTGCGGCGTCCTTTTTTGATTTTTGTTATCCATTTACGGAAATATTTCACAGCACACTTGCTATTTTGATAATTATGTGTTATAATATACATGACTTGAAGCCGCCTCCCTCTTTATGCGGCTCGCGAAAGGAGTTTTTGATATGAATGAACTTAAAAGAATGCTTGCCGGACTTGTAGCTGTTACAGCTATGCTGTCCATATCCGTAGGATGCAGCAGCAGTGACAGTTCCGGTGCTTCTTCCGGTGATTCTGCTGAAGAAGAGACCGAAGCAGAGACATACAAGGGTACAGATGATGTCGAGGTAGACCTCAGTATCCTTGAAGGCGAGAAGTCCAGTGAAGATGACGAAGATGCCAGCGGAAACGGCGGAGAGGCTGCAACAGAGGCAGCTCCTGCAAAGGCTGAGCCGGATCCTGAAATGGAGATCACTTGGCTCGCTGATTACAACATCAATCCTGAAGGAAGTCAGGACCGTTCCGTTGCACTTACACTTTTTGAAGATTACTACGGCGGAAAGGTGAACTATGTTCAGACGAATTCCGAAGAAAAGTTCGACCGGCTTGCATCAATGATACTTTCCGGCGATCCTGTGGACATGTTCCCCTATGAGTGGGATGCTGTGCCCAACGGAGTTATGAAGAACCAGTATGAGCCCCTCGATCCTTATTTTGATGTGCTCGGCATGGATACTGAGCTGTGGGAGGATATGGAGGACGTTATCGACATGTTCTCATACAATGACCAGCATTACGTTATACCCTATATGATCTCAGATCCTCTGCTCATAACCTACAGCAGGAAGATGATGCAGGAGGAAGGCCTTGAAGATCCATATGAGCTTTATCAGAACGGTGAGTGGGACTGGGATGCTTTCATGGAAATGATGGACAAATACGTTGCCAACGCTCCCAGCGGTACAACGAGATACGGTATAAACGGCTGGTTCGGACAGGCTATAATCCAGTCCACAGGCCACACTGTCGTAAACTATGAAGACGGCGTTTTTGTGAACAATATCAGCGATCCCGAGATAGAAAAAGCAGAGCTCCTTATGCAGGAAATCGCAAAGAAGCAGCTCTACAGACCTGAGTGGATAGGCTATTTCCCGGATGACCACACAACTCTCTTCTTTGCAATGGCGGACTGGGCGCTCGGTACTTCGAATGCGAGAAATGAAGGCATGGACCTCATGATCGTTCCCTTCCCCAAGTCACCTTCCGCTGATGACTACTACCTCTGCTGTAACTACGGCGCAAAGATGCTCGTAAAGAATTCCAAGAAGGGCAAGGGCGTTGCCACATACATCAAGTGCGAGCGGCTTGCTGCAACTGAAGAGAGCTTCCAGGATGCTGCAAGAGAAAAGGCACTCATCGTGGACAAGACAGCATCCGGACTGGTAAGATC
The DNA here is from genome assembly GCA_002373775.1 of Ruminococcus flavefaciens. Taxonomy (GTDB): domain Bacteria; phylum Bacillota; class Clostridia; order Oscillospirales; family Ruminococcaceae; genus Ruminococcus; species Ruminococcus flavefaciens_M. Next base: position 71,426 of record DFJW01000025.1, read on the forward strand.
ATATCTCACTGAAGAGCAGTATGATGCCCTCGTTACTTACAGAGATCCTTCCAACGTAGTGCCGATGTTCGATTTCGGATACGGAATGGGCGAGAGAATGTACGGCGACGGTGAGTACACATATGAAACAAGAGGCGTAATGAACAACCTTACAACAGCACTTCTTGAAGGCAGCGAAGCAGTAGACTCATGGGCAACTCTCCGTGACGCATGGACAGGAGTAGTTTCAGAAGAAATAGCACGATTCAACAAGTAATAATGCTGTTATATCCGCAGTTCCTGACAGGGCTGCGGATATTTATTTGTAAAAAAGCCACAAAAAAACAGCGGATTATATGTCAATGTGCAAAAAAATATGTGAAACAATGCAAAAAAACGTGACATTTGAAAACAACTGTGATATAATAAGGTCAGGACTATTATAAATAAATTATGTGCCTGTAATTTAAAGAAAGGGATCTTCAAATATGGACAACAACGAATTCAATGAATACAATCAGGAACCACGCCAGTATCCAAGACAGAATTCCCAGAGACCGAGGAAAAGAGTCTCCAAGGAAACGTTCCGAAAGAGACAGTTCGCTGCGCTCTGCGTCATTGCTTTTCTTGTTCTGCTTTTTGTGATACTTATGGCAAAGGCTTGTTCCAAGAAACCTTCGTCCGACAGCAGCGGCGGAGATGCAGTTCCGGCTGAGTCACAGACAACGGATGTGAATGAAGAAGCATCTACTGAGGATCCGGCTGCTACTACTACGGTCACAACTACAACGACTGCACCTATCATTGATCCTTCGAAGGCAGGAGCTATCAAGCTCGATAAATATACGGTGTACTTAGAGGTAGGTCAGGCACCTGCACTTGCACTTATCACAGAGCATCCCGACGGAATGGAAGAAGCCGATGAAGTATGGTCATCCGATCATCCTGAGATAGCTACTGTTGATGAATGGGGACATATCTCCGCAGTTTCACCGGGTACATGCTACGTTACAGTAAAATCAGCCAAGGATCCAAGTCTGGAAGCTACAGTAAAGGTAGTTGTTGCAGGTGAACCTTCACTTGAACAGACTGCCAATAACACAACTACAACAACGACCACCAAAGAGCCTCAGTCCGCAAGGGCTGAGGCTCCTGCGCCGTCTAAGATAAATGATCCCAAAGCTCACTATGAAGGCGACGTCCTGATAGTCAACAAATCCTATTCGCTCTCATCGGATTATAACCCCGGCGGTCTTGATCCTACATGCAGCGAATGGTTCAACAAACTCGTACAGGGAGCAGCAGAAGACGGCATAAATATCTATCTTTCATCGGGATTCCGTTCCTACGATTACCAGAGCCAGATATATAACAACTATGTCGGCATTTACGGTCAGGACACTGCGGATACCTTTTCTGCACGTCCCGGACATTCCGAACATCAGACCGGACTTGCGATAGACGTCAACATAATAGACGACAGTTTCAGAGGCACACCGGAGGCAGAATGGATAGCAGCACACTGCTATGAGTACGGATTTATCCTGCGTTATCCGGAGGGTAAGCAGAGCATTACCGGATACAAGTATGAACCGTGGCATATACGCTATGTAGGTACTGAGATATCCTATGCACTCCATGATATCGGACCGGATGCGACTCTTGAAGAGTATTACGGTATAGATTCAAAATATTGATGAGATTTAAAGGGACGTGGTAAGCGTCCCTTTTTTTGTCCGTTTTTTCTCAGTGGGGCGAATATATAACTGAAGGTGAAAAGCGATCGCCGCCTTTGATGAGGAAGTGATGATATGAATGATAATGGAGCTTCAGAGAAATGGGCTTCTCTGATAGATGATTACGGCGGACTGGTATATGCCATAGTACTGAACAAGCTGAACAGATGCGGGACTAAGGAGGATATCGAAGACTGCGTGAGCGATATATTTGTGGAAGTCTACAGGAGCCTGCCGGGATATGATCCGGAAAAAGGCGATATGAAGGTGTTTGTGAGCAGCATTGCAAAGCGGCGTGCAATAGACGCATTTCGCAGGCTCAGCTATCGGATGAGCGTTACAGACCATATAGATGACGAACAGATACCGCCGATACATTCGCCGGAAGACACAGCAGAAGAAGCTGAGAAAAGGATCCTCAGGAAGAAACTGTGGGAAACTGTAAAGGCTCTCGGAGAACCTGACTCCACTATCATTCTTTACCAGTATTTTTATAATATGAGATCAAAGGAGATCGCGAAAAGATTGTCCATGAGTACGGCAGCGGTCATGAAACGCAGTCTGAGAGCAAGGGCAAAAATACGCGAAATGCTTGAAAAGGAGTGAGAACTATGAAAAAAAACATACTTGATGAGCTTACACAGCTTGATGATGAGATAATGGATGAGCTGATAAAGACAGCCCCGTCACCTGATGAGACACAGAAAAAGAGGATAGCGCAGATGTGTGCTGCAAAGAGCATGACGGAAGACGGCGACAGCGTTGCAGGAACAGAGATAATACACCGCAGAACTCCCGGCAGATATGCGGCAGCGGCAGCTGCACTGCTTGTGATTGTCGGCGGAGGAGCAGGCGTCTATTCACTGCACAGGAACCTGAGACCTGATGCCCGGAATGCAGCTGACAATTCTGATTACAGCATTGCTGCAACTCCGGCTGCGGATGTGACAGAAGAGCAGGGCGTAAGCGCAGACACTTCTGCTGAGGAAAGTACTCTTATACAGGAAGTGGATCCGATAAAGGTGACAGTGCCGACCGACGGAAAGATCACTGAGCATATGATCCCAGCGGATAGTAACGGCAGTCTTGTTGTGACGCTACCGGCGCACGACAGTGATAAGCGCCTGCCTGAGGACATTCCGTACTATAACGACAATGACGCAGAGACAGTTACTGTCACAACTGAAGAAGTGACTACATCACCGAAAGAAATAGCCGTTCCGTATACTGATCCTGCTCCGTCGGAAATTCCCGATGAAGATGATCCGCGGTTCCTTGAAGGGCCTTATCTGACTACGGAGCCTACAGTTGATGAACCGCCGCCGAAGACCGATGAACCTGCTACAGAGCCGATAGTTACTCGTCCTTATTTCACGATATACGGCTACTGGAATTCTGATTACGGCCCGGGAGGTTCGCAGATCTATTTCGGACGTGACTTTATCGGTAACTTCTACGACAGCAACACATGCAGCGGCTTTACTTTCAAGTATCTTTTGGCTGACGACCATATCGAACTTAGACTGCTGAATGCTGACGGTTCTCTGAGCGAGACGAATTACGGCACAGCGTACTTCACATGGGAGCGCGGAGATGCTCTCACGCTGACGTGGAAGGAGGGCTCTCCTATCCGCCAAGACCAGCTCGTTGAGCATCTTGTCAGAAACTACAGCGATGCAATGGCTGAATAATCTGCAATATGTCAAAAATGAGGAACGTTTCCGCAAATTTCCTGTAAAATAGTTGCAAAACCTTCCGAAAAGGCTTGCAGTCCGCAAAAAACTTTGCTATAATAATTGTGCATACGGTTAAGCAGATATCCTGCGGAAACCGGTGCACAATTTCCTTTTCTGAAAAAATTTTCCAAAACTTGTCACACTTTACGGTCCTGACCGTAATATTATATATAGAGAGATTATTATTTATGGGATTGGGAAATGCCCTGCGTACTGAAAGTACAGAATAATCAAGGAATGGAGAAAGCTATGAAAAATCACACAAAAACAATGCTCTGCTCCATGGCAGCTGCACTGGGACTGTTGGCAGTTCCGGCAGTAAATGCCTCCGCAGCAGACACGGCTGCACCTGCGGCTTCAACATGGTACACTGATGAGGAAGGAAGGATATTCTACTACGGCGCTGATAAGAATGCAGTTACCGGCAGACAGATAATCAATGGAAAAGTGTACCTCTTTTCTGAAAACGGCGTACTGAAAACAGGCTGGCGTACTGTTGACGGTCAGAGATGCTATTACGATCCCGAGACCGGCAAGCAGGTATACGGCTGGCTGGAATACTGCGGCAGGCAGTATTACCTCACATCTATGGACGGCAAAGTTACCGGCTTTGCATATGATGATGCAAAATCCCCCAGATTTTTTGATGAAAACGGCTCGCTTGTGACCGAGAACGGTTTCTACAGCGAAGACGGAGAATGCTACTATGTAGACGAAAACGGACTGGCAGCAACAGAGAATACAGTCATTGAAGGCATACCTTATCTTATATCTTCTCACGGCGAGATCTCTACAGGCTGGCAGACAATAGACGGCAAGAAATATTATTTTGACGAAACTGAGAACGGCAAAGCTGTACTGGGCAAAAAGGTGTTCGAAGACGGCTCTGTATACTATCTCACCAAGGACGGCGCAGCGACCGGTGAAGTCAACGAAAACGGCGTATTCGGCGTGTTCGGCGAAGACGGCACTCAGCAGTTCGGCTGGCAGGTCATAGGCGGCAAGAGCTATTACTTTGAGAATGACGGAAACGTCAAGACCGGTCTTGCTGAGATAGAGGGAGAGACTTACCTCTTCAGCAGCGACGGTACTCAGCTTCTCGGCTGGCAGGATTATAAAGGCAGCAGATACTATTTCGGCATAAACGGAATAATGCAGAAAGGACTGCTCAGCCTTTCAGACGGCATATACAACATGGGCACTGACGGAAAGATGCAGACTGGCTTTGCAGAGTTCGGCGGAAACACATATTACTTCGGCGATGACGGCAAGGCTGTTTCCGGACTGAAGGAGATAGACGGCGGGCTTTACTGTTTCAGCAAGGCATGCGTAATGGTAAACGACGGCGAACTCACCGACGTTGATGGAAAGAAGTATGTGTTCGGCGAGGACGGCAAGGCTGTTTCCGGCTGGCAGGAGATAGAAGGAAAGAAGTACTTCCTCGGCGAAGACAAAGCAGCCGTTACAGGTATCCTTACTCAGGATGACCATACATACTGTTTCGGTGATGACTGTGCACTTGAAAAGTATTTTGTGAATACAGACGGCAAGATCACATGTTTTGACGCAAGCGGAAACGCTCTCGGCGGCTGGCAGGAGATCGCCGGAAGCAAGTATCACTTCAATGCTGAAGGTGCAGCTGATACAGGTCTTACTGTCATAGACGGAGAATCTTACTTCTTTGCGGAAGACGGCAAGATGCAGACCGGCTTCGTCACAAGCGGCGGTATCACACGTTATTTCGGAACAGACGGAAAGATGCTCACCGGCTGGCAGACTATCAGCGGAAAGAAGTACTATTTCCTCGGTGACGGAAAAATGCTCACCGGCAGACAGATAATCAGCGGCAAAAAGTATTATCTCGATGAGACCGGCGCTATGCAGACCGGATGGGTCACTCTTGCAGACGGAAAATACTACTTCGGACCTGACGGTGTCATGCTCACCGGCAGACAGATAATCAACGGTGCAAAATACTATCTTGCCGATAACGGCGTGATGCAGACCGGCTGGGTAACTCTCAGCGACGGAAAGTACTATTTCGGCACGGACGGCAAAATGGTGACCGGCTGGCAGACTATCAGCGGAAAGTACTATCACTTCGGCACAGACGGCAAGCTCACTGTAAATACAACTCTCGACGGGTATAAGATAGACGCTAACGGTGTCGCAACTAAGCTCTCGGCAGTTCAGCTGAAAGCAAACACGATACTTGCGTCCATAGGAAAAACACCAAACGCTATATACAACTATGTTATAAACAACAACAAGTACAGATACATAGAGGATACAAGGACACTTGCCCAGATACAGGCAACAGGCTGGTCGTATTTTGCAAACTATGCTATGAACAACAAGTATGTAGTATGCTACTACTTTGCAGCTATCACAGACCTTCTCTTCCAGCAGGCAGGACTTGAATCAAGGATCGTTTACGGTACCGGACGCGGTGACGGAGATCACTACTGGAACCAGGTAAAGATAAACGGCGTATGGACAAACTATGATACATGCAACATGTATGCCAACGTTACCGATGCTTATCTCAAGACACAGGGCAACGGCTACACATGGAAGCAGTATGTTTACCCCACATTCAACTGATAAGTTTTCACGGGGCGCATTTGCGTCCCGTGTTCAATGATAATAATTATTAAGGAGAAAAAGAAACATGAAGAAGAAAATGGCAGCTATACTTGCACTTTCAGTAATATGTGCTGTATCCGCAGTATCATGCGGAAAGGATGAGACATCAGACAAGCCCGTAGAACTCAACGTATCCACGACTGAGAACGCATCAGACGAGGCTTCTTCTGAGGATGCCAGCGAGGATACATCTTCCGCATCTACAACAACTACCACAAAGACAACAACTTCAAAGACTACTACCACAAAGAAGGCAGAGTCAAAGACCGAAGAAAACACTACAGAGGCTGACGGCGATGTTCACGAGGCAACAGAGGCACAGACTGAAGCTGGAAATGATGAACCTGACACACCTGCTGTGACACCTGAGCCCCAGACAGAAGCTCCCGTTGAGGTGCATACAGAAGCACCGACCGAAGCTCCCACAGAAGCACCTGCACCTGTATCTTCAGCTGTAAGTGTAAGTGCCGGATATCTCGGACAGCCCTTCACATCAGCAAGCGGAGTTTACGGCACAGGCTATTCATATTATACAGCACCTGCATGTATCCCCATGGGCGATGAAGGTGACAAGATCCATGTTTACGATTATTACGGACTCAAATTCGAGTGTTACTCACAGGGCGGTACACACTACCCTGCATATATCTACATCCAGAGCAACAGCTATTCCACACCTGAGGGCATAACAGTAGGTTCATCACTTTCTGATGTTACTTCAACATACGGCTCAGGCACTGCACAGGGCAGCTTGATCTACTACGACTACGGCAGCTATGAGATGGATATAGTATTGAACGGCGATACCGTAGCAGAGATAGATTACATTCTCAACTACTGATAAGGAGGAACTGTCTTGGTATTCAGCAGTCCTGTATTCCTTTTCATATTCCTGACGGCGGTCTACATACTCCACCGCATAGTTCCGGGCATCACGGCAAAGAATGTCCTGCTGCTCGTGTTCAGCATAATCTTCTACACTTTCGGAGAACCGAAAGCCGTAGTGCTGATGATAATATCTATTATCATGAATTACTTCTTCGGACTGTATATGTCCGGAGAGCGGAAGGGGCGCAAGGCTGTTCTGGGAGCAGCTGTTACGGCGAACCTGCTTATGCTCGGCATATTCAAATATGCCGGCTTTGCAGCCGAAACGCTCAACAGACTGCCTTTCGTGAGCGTTGCAGTACCTAAGATAGCACTTCCCATAGGCATATCATTCTATACCTTTCAGGCGATGTCCTACGTTATAGATGCCTATAAGGAGCCTAAATATGTACAGCGTAATTTATATAAACTCGCACTGTACATAACATTCTTCCCGCAGCTGGTAGCAGGTCCTATCGTAAAGTACTATGATTTCGCAGACCAGATAGATCACCGTACCTGCACTCCCGAGCAGACTGCACAGGGTATCAGGCGCTTTATAACCGGACTTTCCAAAAAGCTGCTCATTGCCAACACAATGGCGCTGGCGGCAGATTACGTCTACAGCCTTGACACATCCGAGCTCAGCCTTTCGCTGGCATGGCTGGGAGCTGTATCCTATCTGTTCCAGATATACTTTGATTTCAGCGGCTACAGTGATATGGCTATAGGACTTGGAAAGATGTTCGGCTTTACATTCCGCGAGAACTTCAATTATCCGTACATATCCCAGAGCATGCAGGAATTCTGGAGACGCTGGCACATATCGGTTTCCACATGGTTCAAGGAGTATCTTTACATACCTCTCGGCGGAAACCGCAAGGGCAAGACAAGAACTGCGGTCAACAAGCTCATAGTTTTCTTCTGCACAGGTCTCTGGCACGGAGCAAGCATGAATTTTATAGTGTGGGGACTGCTCAACGGCGGTTTCATGATGCTCGAATCATATAATGTCCTCACGCCGAAGAAATGGCTTCGTCCATTCAGACACATATATGCGGTATTGGTAACGATACTGGCATTCGTGTTCTTCCGTGCAGACGATCTCGGCACTGCATGCAGATTCATAGGCAGGATGTTTGATCCCACCAACGGAAGCAGCGTCCGGACAGCGATGTTCATGCGCCAGATAACACCAATGTATCTTGTGATGCTCGTACTTGCGATAGTGTTCTCCACACCTGTGGTAAAGACAGTGAAAGAGAGACTGGCAGCAAAGAAAGCATCCGGTGCAGCGGAGGCATGCAGCTATGTTGTATCACTTGTGATGCTCATGCTCTGCATCATAACGCTGTCATCGTCAAGCTATAACCCGTTCATTTATTTCAGATTTTAGGAGGCGGACATGAAGAAGAATGTACTTTACCGCCTCTATGCGGCGACATTTGTGGGGATCTGTCTTGTTCCTTCAGCATTGATGCCCATAGCTGAGAATGATTCCACAAAAGAAAAACGCACACTTGCTGAGTTCCCGGAGATAACAGAAGACGGGAAGCTCAATTTTGACTATTTCACACAGTTCGAGAGCTGGTTCTCCGATCACATGGCGTTCCGTCAGCAGCTTGTAAATGCGGACGGAAGAGTAAAAGCTGCCGTACTCGGGACTTCGCCCAACAGCAAAGTCATCGTAGGCAGTGACGGCTGGCTGTACTACTCAGATACAGCTGACAGCTATCTCAGGCTTAACACTCTTTCGGACCGTGCAATCAACAATATGGCACGCGATCTGGAACTGGTCAACGACTTCTGCGTATCAAACGGTTCAGAGTTTATTTTTACAGTTGCGCCGAACAAGAATTCCATATATCCCGAGCACATGCCTTTCAACTACAAGCCTTCTGATAACAGGAGCAATTATGAAAGACTGGCAGAAGCACTTGAAGGCAGCGGATTCTGGTGCGATATGAAGGAAACGCTTCTTTCTGCGGATTCAAGCATCCCGCTGTATCACAAGACGGATACTCACTGGAACAATCTCGGAGCATATGCCGCTCATGTAAGACTAATGGAGATGCTCGGACACGAGACATGTCCTTCAGGCACGAAGTGGACAACACGCGATGACCGTCAGGGTGACCTTGCGGCAATGATATATCCGGCTGAAGATGCAAAGGATACTCAGGTATACAGCGACTACGAGTACGGATATCAGTATATAGGTCGCTTCAGCGGGCTTGACGATATAGATATACGCACTTCCAGTGAAAAAGGTGAAGGAAGTCTGCTGATGTACCGCGATTCATTCGGTGAGGCGATACTCCCGTACATGGCTGAGGTATACCAGAATGCAGAATTCTCCCGTGCGCTTCCGTACAGGATAGCACCTCAGCCCGGACAGACACTCATCATCGAACTTGTCGAGCGCAATCTGAGTTATCTGATAACATATGCTCCGTTCATGGCTGCGCCGGAAGCTGAGATACCGGATGCAGTCAGCGTGGAACACAGCAGCAGCGATGTGACCTGCGAACTCGCTCCAAACGGCGCTTTTATGCACATTTTCGGCGAACTGCCGGAAGATTATTACAGCGGCAGCTCAACAAGGATATTTGTGACAGCAGACGGAACGACATATGAAGCGTTCCACGGATTTGAAGATGAGCTCCTCGGACGTTCCGGCGAACTCAGTGACAGAGGATTTTCACTTTATGTACCTATGAATGAAAATATCACAGCGGACGGCATCGTCATTACTGCGGTATCTGATGATGGACGTGCTGTTTCAAACCGATAAGAAAGGAATGACATTACAATGAAATTACTAAGAACTGCATCCGCATTGACTGCGGCACTGCTTCTTACAGTGCCGATGAATGTACTGGCTGCTGATAAAGCAGAGCCGGTGTTCCCGGAGTTCAATAAGAATGAAGTGAACGGCACGCTCACAGTTTCTCTTGCTGAAGGTCTGTCAGCCGAAGTGAACATCACATTCGATTCTCCTGAATGGCCTGACGAAGCTTATTATTCACAGGAACTGAGCGCAGGTGCAAGCTGTGGATTCGATATAGAGGGCAGAGATAATACTGCTGACGATTATCGTTACTACAAACTCAGCGTTGTGGTAAAGGACGAGAGCACAGGCAGAAGTTCGGCAGCTTTCACTGCTGTTGTAAACGGTCCTGAGGCTGGTTCGCTCATGATCCCGGATGTCAACGATAATCCTGATTCCTTCGTATCACATGAGTACTCATTCAGTGCTGATTATGAAGAGTCAGAGAATAAATGGGACGTCCTCTCAGATGATAAGGACAAGACAATCGTAGTATTCCACCTTGAAAAGAGGATGCGCGGTGATGTCAACGGCGACGGCTTCATATCCGGTGTAGATGCAACAATGGTCCTGAGCGAATACGCAGACCTGTCCGCTGAAAAAGACGGCAGTTTCACTGATATCCAGAATAGCGTGGGCGACATAAACAAGAACGGCAAGATAGACGGTACTGATGCAACTATGATACTCGGTTATTATGCCGATCTTTCATCAGGTATCGAAGCTAAGTGGTTCGATGAAGTAACAGAATGAAAAAAGGGACGCACTCGCGTCCCTTTTTATGTATCAGTTAAGTGTAACAGGCAGACCGTTTATCTCGATAGTCGGATCGTCGATGTCAATGAGCAGGCATCTTCTTCCGTCAACGACGCTGGTGCGTACTTTATCGGCGGCGGAGGGCTTTATGTTCACAGTTATGCCCGGGGATGAAAGGACGGTCTTTTTTTCCACGAGATTAGCCGCAGTGAGCGGAGCATTTCCGCAGACTTTTTCGTATACAGGTTCTACCATCTGAACACGTTCAGCCGGTACTCCGACATCAGTGAGTATGCTCTTGAGAAGAGAATCGTCTATAACGGCTTTGTCAGTGTCCTCCTTGCTGTCATCAACGACTTCCTGAATCTTGTCGTTCACGCTTTTGATGACCATATAGTCGAGGTCATCGCCGACAACGCTTTTGAGTATGCTCTGGAAGCTGGATTTTTCATTGTCCGCAGACATAACGAAACTGCATCCGAGAATATTCTCAATGATAGAGATATTCGGTTTCGATGCAGATTTTGTATAGTACATCACATGGTTGATGTCAGAACTGCGGTTGCTGAATACAGGGTAGAGGAAGCCGTCTGAAGGTGCCTTGCTGATTATCAGTTCTGTATTGACTTTTTTGGTGATCTCATTGTTGAATGAGTCGAAAACGAAGCCGTCGCTGCCGGTGTTCACAGGGCATATAGCTGTGAGGAGATAGCGGTAGACTTCGTCTTCACCGTCAGCAAATTCGTCATTTTTATCCTTTTTGCGGATTGTATAGCAGCAGTATGCGGTAATGACAGCCACCGGACCTTCACACGCGATATTATTGGCGATATGATTGAGGTAGTCTTCACAGACGGTCTCGTCCTTCAGTTCTGATCTCAGGAGCGAGTAGAGGATGTTCTGCGGCTTGCCTTCTTCGTATGCTTCATTGGGAAACTCATATTCCACGAAGTTCTTGCCCACATTGGTGTTGAGCACTCTCTTGAGAGTCTCATCGTACACATCATGCTCAGCGACCGGCATGGTCAGGCAGGAATTTGTATTATGATATCGGAGATTCTTTTCGGCATCAATATAAGCGGTAAGTATACGCTCCATGATAAAGAATCCGCTTTTGTCCGAGAAATTCTTTTTGATCTCAGCAGTTTCTTTTTTGTTCATTGTCATTTTTTCCTTTCTTCAGAAGTAAATATAATTATAACCCATATCCGGAACAAATGCAAGTGTTTTTTGCTTTTGTTTACGCAAGCAGCGTGACGCTGCCCCCTTGAACGCGGCTGAGTTTTTCATATGGCAATTATTTTCGCGCGTATGTTGATATTTTCTGAATTATATGTTATAATTGTAAAGCGACTGAGCCGGATGTTCTGAGGGCTCTTATTTATCTGAGGAGGCTGACAGAAATAAAGACAATATTCAAATACGTTCTTAATGTAGGCATGCTTTCTCTGATACTGTTCATAACTTTCAGGCTGTTGTTTTCCGGACAGGAACTCTCAGAGATCATTTCCGATCTCCGAGACGCGGATATGAAATGGGTGGCAGTCGGAGCTGCCATGTCATTTGCCACAGTAGCAGGCGAAGCCGTTATAATACGCTACCTTCTTAAAAAGCTGGGACAGCGGAGACGATTCCACAAATGCCTTAAATACTCATTCATCGGATTCTTTTTCAGCTTCATAACGCCGTCCGCATCAGGCGGTCAGCCTGCGCAGATGTACTACATGAAAAAGGACGATATAAGCATCGGTTATTCAACGCTTATAATGCTGCTCATCACCATAGCATATAAATCGGTGCTGATAATTCTCGGCGGAGTGAGCCTGCTGTTTTTCCACAGCACACTGAGCAGCTATACCGATGATTTCACTTGGCTGATAGTTCTGGGATTCACGCTGAATATCCTTTTCATAGCAGCACTTATGGTGATATTCCACCGTCCTGTGTGGGCAAGAAAGATCGGCATAAAGCTCATAAACCTGCTGGTGAAGATACATATAATAAGACCGAATAACCGAACAAAATACCGTGAAAAAGTAATACATATCTGCGACACTTACGCCATGGGTGCGGATTATGTGAAGAAGAACCGGTCTGTTGTGCTCAAAGTGTTTGTTCTCACTGCTTTGCAGCGCCTCAGCCTGTTTCTTGTAACATGGTGCGTATACCGCTCATACGGACTGAATGGGCTGGATGTGTTCGAGATCACCGCACTTCAGATAATCATAGGCGTGGCAGTAGAGATGCTTCCGCTTCCGGGAGCCGCAGGTATCTCGGAAGGCTGCTTCCTGCTCACGTTCACCAAGGTGTTCGGTGAGGAACTTGTAAGACCTGCACTTCTCATCAGCCGCGGACTTTCATACTATCTGATACTCATAACAGGCGGTATCGTGACGTTTGCAGCACACACTATGCTGTCGTTCAGAGATAAGCGCTCGGAAATGCCGCATGAATAAAAAGTGCCCGGAAGTAGCTTATGCTGCTTCCGGGTTTTTATATCAATGGGTATCACTGCTCGCTTATCCGGCAGAGATTTGCCTCGCCCGAATTCAGATGCAGCACTTCGCCGGTATCTGTTTCAAGTATCAGATTAGCATTATCGTCGATGCCGAGGGCTTTGCCCGAGACTGTCCTGCCGCCGATATTCGCGGTTATCCTGTGACCTGTAAGGAATTCTCTTCTGCGGTAGCTTTCGAGGAAAGTGCGTTCTTCCAGCCGGCTGAGGTGGTGTTCAAGGCGGTCGATGACAGCGGCGCAGAGTGCATTCCTGTCCAGAGCGAGACCTGTCTCATCCTCTATGGAAGTCGCGGTTCCTGAAAGTTCCGGACTCAGCACTTCCTTCACACTGCGTACGTTTATGCCGATACCGATTATAGCGTGGTCCAGCGAACGCATCTCCATGCCGAGAGAAGCTTCTGTGAGGATGCCACAGATCTTTCTGCCGTTTATGTACGGATCGTTCACCCATTTGATACGGACTTCGCATCCTGACATAGACTCTACAGCTTCAGCAACAGCGACAGCAGCGGCAGCAGTCATCATTGATGAAGTCTCAAGGCTGAAATCAGGCCTTATGATAACGGACATATATATACCTGTACCGGCAGGGGATTCGAATGTCCTGCCCAGCCTTCCGCGTCCGCCGGTCTGTTTGTCTGCGACTATCACAGTGCCGTGTGCAGCGCCGGCAGAAGCCATTTCTTTAGCAGCATTGTTGGTGGAATCTATTTCGCTGTACACCTTGATGCAGCTGCCGAGCACCTTGGCGTTCAGCTTGGCGGATATCAGTTCTTCTGAGAGCCGGTTGCTGTGTTCGGCGAGCCTGTAGCCTTTAGAGGTGACGGATTCGATTATATACCCTTCAGCTTCGAGGGCTTTGACAGCTTTCCATACGGCATTCCTGCTGACTCCGAGAGTTTCCGCGAGAGCGGCACCGGAAATGTATCCGCCGTCTGCGTCAGCAAGAGTTCTTTTAAGTGCATCTTTTACATTCATATTCGTGCCTCCGTGGATATGGACTTAATATATTGTATCATGTATCCCGGGAAATTTCAAGAGTATTCCGGGAAATGCAGATTATATTTTTTTACCTTATTTGGAATAAGTAATTACATTTTGGAAACTTTTTCTGCATTTGCTTGAAAAATAACAGCGTCAGTGTTATAATACTATTATAAACTGGGAGAATTGCACTTTGCTGACCGGTTCGTTTTTCTTAAAAGGAGGAACTATGAAAAGAATAATCTGTGCATCGTTCTGCTGCGCGTTACTGTCATCAGTTTGCTGCGCATGTTCATCCGGAGACAGTTCGGTCGTATCTTCCGGGACGTCTGTACCGGCAACTACTGCATCTGCTGCTGCGGAAACTACTGCCGTAACTACAGAGGGCAAGTCCGGCTATTCCGGAGGCGACATCACCGGTGAGTGGATATACACCGGACTCAGCGGCAAGGATGTGCTGACGCTTGATTTTGAGCCTGACGGCATAGCAAGCGCACTTGTGGATGCCTCATCAATGATATACTTTGAAGAGGACGGCTCACTTAACGCCATGGGCATCACTATCCCTGCTGAAAATATCAGCTACGACGGTTCTGAGATCAGGGTCAGCATGAAATTCGGCAAGGGCAGCGGCGACGGAGATCCTGAGAAGCAGAATAAGGGAGCAGCGCTTACTGATATGCTCGTGATGGAACGCATCGGTGATCCGGCACCGGATAATATGGACGGAGAATACAGTATATCCGGCGGAACGCTTTATGACACTATCATATCCCCCATAATGGATGGTATGGGAGCAGAAGATGCTGAAACGACCGCCGTGATAGACGGAGACAGTTTTTATCTTGACCTGAACAGAGCCCTGAGTTATACCACAGAAGGTGAGAAACTCACAATAGAGGGCGGAGACATGCTGCTCAGCGTGCTCGATATATCTTATGATGATACTCTATACTATACTGTAAGCGGTGATGAACTGCTGCTCGGTACAGGAGATGAGTATGAATTAACGCTCAGAAGGAGCGGGAAGTAACACACTGATAACGCAGCTCAGGATGCTGAATATCCTGTGACTGTATTTTTCCGGCAGCGGAAAATGATATAGGAGGGAATTATGAGAAAAAAGGCAATTATTATCATGTGCTTTCAGCTTGTGTGTGCAGCTCTGACCGGCTGTGCTGACGGCGGAAGCACCGTAGACAGACCAGAGAGTTCTTCCGCAGGCTCATCATCGTCGTCAGCAAGCAAAAAAACTACTGAAGCCGAGACAGAGGAGGATACGGAATACGTTACTGAACCCGAGACTGAACCGATAGAAAGAGATGAACTGTACGGCAGCTGGAGGGCGTATGATTTTTATGTTGACGGGCTTTACTTCGACGGCACAGGCAAGGGCGGCATCCTTATGGACACCACGGATTATCTCTGCTACAAAGGCGGATGCTTTGTGACGGATACGGATGATATCCCCGACAGCGACGTATCATGGGACGGCAGGACAATGACGATCAATTATGAAGGCGTCACTCTCGCAAAGATGATAAAGGCTGATGCTGATGACAACCCGTATATAGACGGCGATTATCTGCTGATAGGCGGAACTATGAAGGAAGCCTTTCAGGAAGACGGCGAAGAGCAGACAATGATATTCACTATCAGTGACAAAGAGAGTTATATAACTCTTCTCGATGTGTTTGAATACACATTTGACGATAAATATCTTTACCTCAAGGGCGGAGACGATATCGTTGATGCTGATGAAGCAGAATCCGGGCTGGAGTACAGTATTGAAGGCAGCAAGCTCTCATTGTGGTTCTCAGATGAATACGGCATAATGATGTTCAAAGTGTAATTAACGATAAAAAAACAGAATACCAAGGAGTAATATCATGAAAAAGCTTATTGCAATACTTATGAGCTGTATGGCTCTCACATGCACATTCACATCATGCGGAGATTCCGACGACGATTCTTCCGAGAGCAAGAAGAAGTCCGGAAGTTCTTCTTCAGCTTCCGAGGAAGAGACTGATGAAGAAGAGACTGACGAAGAAGAAACAGAGGATACATCCGAAGAGGAGAGTTCTGCCGGATCATCCGGAAAAGGCAGCAAGCGCAGCGAAGCAACTACAGAGGAAGAGACAGAACCCGTGACAGAGGAAGAGACTGAAGAAGAGACTGAGCCTGAGACAGAAGCTGCTACAGAAAAGACCACTAAGAAGCCGGGCGGCAAGTCCTCTGAACAGGGCGGTATCGTCGGATACTGGGATATGCCTTCAGCTGCAACAGAAGGTATGGAGAGTCTCGGTATCGTGTTAAGAGAAGACGGTACAGGTGCTGTCTATGAGATAGTTACAGAACTGATGTATATGACTGACAAGGGCATAAACATCGGCGGATTTGATTTCGGAAGCGAGTTTGTTGACTACGACGGCACTAACTTCGTAATAGACATCGAAGGAACTCATCTGCTCACAATGAAACGCATAGACGGCGGAGATCCTGCAAGCTATTACGGTGAGTATCAGATCACAGACGGAGAGTTTCTCTCCCAGATAGCAGCAGGCATGAGTACAAATGCTTCAGTTGATAAGAGTGATCTCACAGTAGTTGCTGATTTCGAAAAGGACTATACGGAGCTTCTGTTTGAAGATATGTTCACATACACAGCAGATGACAGTAAGATCACCATGGACGGCAACCTCATGTTCATCGCCGGAACTGATTCAGGACAGGCAACTGTTGACTACACAATATCAGGCGATGATCTTACGATCACAGCTGCTAATGGAGTTAAGACTGAATTACATCGTTACAAGTAATTGATTGGAGGATACTATGAAAAGGCTTATTTGTATAATGCTGTGTTGCGCGATGATGACTGCTGCTTCAGTATCATGCGGAGATGACAGCAAGGACTCGGGCAGTGATTCCAAGGCTCCGGGATACATGAATAATGACGATGACGACGAAGAAGCTGCTCAGCAGTTAGCCGGATACTGGGAGATCCCAGACAGCAGCTCTGAAGGTCTGGAGTCTGTTGGATTGATGTTTAATGAAGACGGCACCGGCGGTATATATGAGGTGTTTGACGATCTGATAGAAGTTACCGACAACACCTTTAAGGTCGGAGGTCAGAAAATAAGTAAGTCCATGATAGATTTCGACGGCAGCAAATTCGTTATCAAGGACGGCGACGATCTTATGATGGATATGACTCGTATAGGCGGAAAGGATGATTCGACATATGTCGGTAAATACAGACTTACCGGCGGAGAATTGTACGATGTCATAGTAGATGGCATGGAAACGGATATGAATATAGATGATTCTTCACCTAACCTTACCATCGAATTCAAAGACAATAATACGATATTTGTATTTGAGGATGTTATTGCCTACAAGCTCACCGGAAATAATATCGTTCTCTCCGGACAGCTCGGAAAGCTCTGGGGTACAGATATGCAGGATAAGCCTCTCAAATGGGAAATAAAGGGCAGTAAACTGACATTTTACACAGAAGACGGCAATGAAATGGTGCTGAAAAGAGCAGATATATGAGAAATGAAAGATATATACGGAGGTGAGGCATTTAATGGACAGTTGCCCTGACGGCAGTACCCGATGTTGCTCTGCCGGACCATGATACCGATATTTTCAGAGGATGTAATATGAAATTGTAATGGAGGATATATCATGGCTGCGCAGATCGTTCTGCAAATAGGACTTATATTTATAACTGCGATCTTTACATGCGCGGAGACCGCAGTTATTTCAGTCAACGATAACAGGCTCGACAAGCTTGCTGCCGGTGACGATAAACGCGCAAAGAGGCTTAAACGTCTCACTGACCGTCCGACAAGGTTCATTGAGACCATGCACGCATCTGTAGGATTCTTCGCGATGCTCAGTGCGGCGGCAGCTGCATTCGGCTTTTCCGGATATATTTACGGCGATACCGACAGATATGCAGTAAAACTTGCCGCTGTTGCTGCTGTGACCTTAGCGGCAGCTGTGCTGACTCTTGTGTTCGGCGTGACCATACCTAAAAAGGCAGTATCAAGAGAACCGGAAAAGCTGGCTCTCAGGATGAGCAGGCTGATAAGCATAGTATGTGCGGTCGCTTCACCTTTCGTATGGATAGGAGATGTTACTGCGGGAGCAGTTCTTCGAATAATGGGCATAGATCCGAATGCTGCTGAGGATACGGTAACGGAAGAAGAGATACTGATGATGTCCGACGCAGGAGCAGAAAAGGGAACTATCGACGAAGATGAGAACAGGATAATCAAGAATGTCTTTGCATTTGATGATCTTACAGCAGATCAGATATGCACTCATCGTACAGATGTTGACGTGCTCTGGACAGAAGATGAACCTGCTGTATGGGAAGAGACGATACACCGTACACGTCATTCCGTATTCCCGATATGCGGTGAAAGCGTGGACAATGTGATAGGTGTTCTGGACGCAAAGGATTATTTCCGTCTTGATGTAAAGAGCAGGGAGAATATTATGAGCAATGCCGTCCGTGAGCCATATTTTGTACATGAGAACATGAAAGCTGACCGTCTGTTTGAGAATATGAAGCAGAACGGAGCAGATCATTTTGCTGTCGTAGTCGATGAATACGGCGGAATGACAGGCATAATCACGGTAACGGACCTTGTTGAACAGCTGGTGGGTGACTTTGCAGATGATGCAGACGACATCCCGTCTGCAAAGCTTGAACAGCTTTCGGAGAACGTCTGGAGCGTACCGGGCATCATGCTGCTCTCTGAGGTTTGCAGCGAACTTGACATCGAACTTCCGTCGGATAAATATGACACATTCGGCGGATATGTCATAGCAGGTCTTGGAGATCTGCCTAAAGACGGTTCAAAGCTGAGCCTTGACTGTGACGGACTTCATATCGACATACTTGAAGTGCGTCATCACCGCATAGAACTCTGCCGTGTGGAAAAGACAAGTATGGAAAGAGCGGGCTTGACTGAAAGTGAGACTGAATAAACCGCCGTATAATAAAAATAAGAGGTGAGATCATATGAAAAAGGTATTATCGTTGGTTTCTGCTGCAATTATAGCAGCTGTGCCGCTTTCTTCATGCACAGCTTATGTATACGCAGCTGACCTGCCGTACAGTTCCGGAAATGTCGGGACAGCAGCTGCAACATATCCGGATGATATGCTCGGAAAAATGGCGAAGAGATACTATGCCGCCAACAATGACGGCTATATGCCGGAATTTGCCGATGTTACAGATGATCCTGACGGAAGCAAGGCTATACAGCTCTATGATATCGTAGACAGTCATGTAGCTACATGTACATGGTATTATATCGACAACACGACTGCCAAGGGCGTTGACCTTATAGGAAACCCTGTGGATCTTTCGCCTTATGTAAATGAGACTATCCGCACAGGCGTATGGACTGAATTTGATTACAAGAATTATTATCTGATATTTGAAGGCGACGGTGTAGGTTTCAGAGTGTACCAGCAGGATTATACTACTATCCCATTCAAATACGATATAGAAGCCGATAATCTGTTCATAACTTATTTTGATGACACACCTGATGAGATATATAAGATAAAAGAGTCGGGAAGTGATTACCTTATCATTGTCAGTGAATCCGGCGAAGCTATAAAGTATTATTTCACAGAAGATACAGACCGCGAAGGATTCCGTTTCTATACAACTGATACACTGAATGAAATGGCAGCAGCATATTTTAGCAGCAAGTCTGATATGCCTGTATACAGAGTGACAAATGCCGTAAATGAATACGGACTGATAATCGTGGCTGTGTATACTGACAGTTCGATGATACCTGCTGAGGAGTACAAGATAAACCGTTTCACAGCGGAAGGTGAGGATTCAGCCGGCAATTATATAGACTTCAATAAGAATAATTCAGGAGGATTCGGCGACGCGAACGGCGACGGATCGGTGGACGGCAGAGATGCTTCGACTATACTTTCGATATATGCCGACCTTTCCTCCGGAACCGAAAGACCTGCTGATTCCGTATACGATATCTGTGACATCGACCATGACACTATGATAAGCGGCAAGGACGCTTCGATCGTCCTCGCATACTACGCGGATATGTCATCGTCTTCTGAATATATTGAATTTTCTGATTACGTCACAAAAATGCTGAGCGGTTCGATGGCACAGGGCTGAGGAATAAACCGCTCGATACTGCGGATAATAAGCAAAGGCAGCAACTACTGTGAGAAAGGAATAGAATATGAAGATAGCGTTTTTTGATACCAAGAATTATGATACTCCTGCATTTGAGCAGTTCGGCAGTGAGAATGACATGCATTTCAAGTTCTATGAGACCAAGCTCACTGAGGACACCGCATCCCTTGCAAAAGGCTGTGACGGAGTATGCGTGTTCGTTAATGACACTGTAAATGCGGCTGTCATCGACACTCTTGCAGATATGGGCATAGGTATCATAGCGCTGAGATGCGCAGGATACAACAATGTCGATCTCCAGCATGCAAAAGAGAAGGGGATCACAGTTGTCCGTGTGCCGGCATATTCTCCTTACGCAGTTGCCGAGCATACAATGGCTCTTCTGCTCACATCTGTAAGGCGTGTGCATAAGGCTTACATCCGTACCCGTGACTTCAATTTCTCACTTAACGGACTGACCGGATTTGATCTTCACGGAAAGACAGTCGGTGTAGTCGGTACCGGTAAGATAGGCAGGATATTCATCGACATATGCCGCGGTTTCGGAATGAATGTCATTGCATTCGATAAGTTCCCGGTAAAGGACAGCGGCATAGAGTACGTTTCACTGGATGAGCTGTTTGAGCGTGCGGATGTTATATCCTTCCATTGTCCTCTTACGGAAGACACTTATCATATGGTGGATGCAGAAGCTATCGGACGCATGAAGAAGGGCGTAGTCCTTCTGAACACTTCAAGAGGTGCGCTCATAGATGCAGAAGCACTTCTTGAGGGCATAAAGGCACGAAAAGTCGGAGCCGCCTGCCTTGACGTCTACGAAGAGGAAGCAGACGTATTCTTCCAGGATTTCTCCGGCCATATAATCGCAGACGACATACTTGCACGTCTGATATCTATGCCGAACGTTATCGTAACATCGCATCAGGCATTCCTCACAGAGGAAGCACTGAGCAATATAGCAGAAACTACAGTTGCTAATCTCGCTGCTTTCAGCAAAGGCGAAAAGAGCGGCAATGAGTTGGAAGTATAAGGAGGTGTAAAAATGGCTAAATACGTTTGTGACCTTTGCGGTTGGGAATATGACGAGGAACTCGGCGATCCGGATAACGGCATCGCTCCCGGCACCAAGTTTGAAGACCTTCCGGAGGATTTCGAATGTCCTCTTTGCGGAGCAGGCAAGGATCAGTTCTCAGAGCAGTGACGTGATCTTACAAAGACATAAATAGTATTCCCCCGTACACATCGCTCAGAATGTCCGGAACGAGAGTTCACGGATGCGATATGTACGGGGGATAATTTTGTGCATTTCATGCCGCAGTGACGTTTTAGTGCCGCTTATTCAGAGAGTTTCCAGAAGAATTTGCGTTCGGACACCGGGAAGTCGTCCATAACTCCGTGTTCCGGATCATAGAAAACTCCGCGGCAGTAGAGCGACCAATGCCAGCAGCGCGGTGTTTCGAGACTCAGCAGGCAGAGTTCGGGCAGTTCTGAACGGCTGAATACCTGGATGCGCTCATCGGAGATATGTACGCCGTATTTTCTGAACATGTCCTTCATCTCACGGAGAGTGGTCTCGCGGTCATTGTCCAGTTCTTTCACGATATCCTCAACGCTTTTTCCCAGCACCATGGCAAGTACAGCCTGACCGCACTGGAGATCGGTGGGCTCGTGGATATATTCTATATCACGCATTGATTATCTTGTCCAGAATGATATTCGCAGCATCGAATTTTGACATCAGCTCTATCTCCTGAGAGCCTTCTGCGGTTATCATAGTTATCACATTGGTATCTGTGCCGAAACCTGCACCGGCAGTCCGCAGAGAATTGGCGCATATCATGTCGCAGTTCTTGGATAGGAGTTTTTTGCGGGAATTCTCGATCACATTGTCGGTCTCCATGGAGAAGCCGCAGATAAACTGATCCTTGCGTCTGTTCTCACCGATATATCTGAGGATATCGGTAGTGCGTTTCAGCGGTATGCTCATATCGCCGTCCGATTTCTTTATCTTGCTGTCAGCGGTAGTGACCGGCGTGTAATCGGCAACTGCGGCAGCTTTTATGATGATATCGCTCTCGCTGAGATGCTCTTTCACAGCTTCGAACATATCCGCAGCGGATTTTACGCGGACTACGTCCACGAACATCGGCGGTGCAACTTCGGTGTGACCTGCGATAACAGTTACATCAGCACCGCGGAGCATAGCAGCTCTTGCAACAGCGAACCCCATTTTTCCGCTGGAATGATTTGAAATAAAACGCACAGGATCAATACTCTCCTGAGTAGCGCCGGCAGTGATAAGTACTTTCTTGCCGGCAAGATCTTTTTCGTATGCTATCTCACGGATGATATGCTCCAGCAGTGTTTCCTCGTCCGGGAGCTTTCCGTCTCCGATATCGCGGTTAGCGAGCATGCCATTTACAGGTTCGATGATACCGTATCCGAAATCCCTGAGTTTTCTGATATTGTCCTGCACGATAGGATTGTGGAACATGTTGTGGTTCATTGCAGGTGCAATGAGTTTTTTGCATGTGCATGCCATAACAGTAGTGGTGAGCATGTCGTCAGCTATGCCGTTTGCGATCTTTCCTATGACATTTGCAGATGCCGGAGCTATCATTACCACATCTGCTTTTTTAGCGATAGATACATGCTCCACGCTGTATTCGAAATTCCTGTCAAAAGTATCTATAAGGCACTTGTGCTGCGTGAGAGTCTCAAAGGTCAGTGGATGCACAAAATTCAGTGAATTCGGAGTCATAGCAACATGGACCTCAGCACCGAGTTTTGTGAGCATGCGTGCAAGGTTGCATATTTTATAAACAGCGATAGATCCGGTAACTCCCAGAAGTACAGTTTTTCCTTTCAGCATTCCGCGCACCTCACTTTTTATTCTTCCTGTAGATTATGCCGAGGCCCTTGATGAGCAGGTTGTTGTCGAGGATGACCTCGTGCTTGCAGAGCGGCACTACAAGTTCGGAGAGACCTCCTGTTGCGACGGGAGTACATTTGCAGCCGAGCTGTTCTTCAATACGGTCGATTATCCCGTCGAGAGCGCAGGCGTTGGAATAGAGCATGCCGCTCTTGAGGCAGTCGATGGTATTAGTGCCGATGATGCTTGCAGGTGCTTCGAAATTTATCTTAGGAAGCTGAGCGGTGCGGGCAGTGAGAGCATCGGCAGCAACGCCCATTCCGGGCATTATGAGACCTCCGCGGTAATTCTTGTGTTCATCCACAACAGATACCGTTGTAGCAGTACCCATATCAATGATTATCAGCGGTACAGGGTACTGATTTATGGCTGCAACAGCATCCACAGCCTGATCGCTTCCGAGTTGTGCGGGATTGTCGATAAGGATATTCAGACCTGTTTTTACTCCCGGACCGGCTACCATTACCTCTGTGCCGAAGAGCTTGCGGACAGCTTCTTTTACAGTGTTGGTGACGGACGGAACAACTGAGGACATGATAGCGTCATCGATGTCACTTGTATTGAAATGGTTCATTTCCAGTATGTTCTTAATAAGAGAAGCATATTCAGCGGCTGTTGCGTTGTGATTTGTTGAAATGCGTTCGAAGAGCACCACTTCGTCATTTTCGCTGACGCATCCGAAAACTATGTTTGTATTGCCTATATCTACTGCTAAAAGCATGTTATCAGCTCCTTGTTAATATTATATCAGTGCAGATCTGATGATCTGTTCATCCTTTCAGGATATCGTCGATAAGGGTGAGCTCATCGTCGGAGAACTCCATATTATCGAGCAGTTTTACATTATCGGTTATCTGTTCCGGTCTGCTTGCGCCGATCAGGACGGAAGTTACCTTGTCGCGTCTGAGCACCCATGCAAGTGCCATTTCCGCAAGAGTCTGACCTCTGTCAGAAGCGAGAGTGTTCAGCTGACGAACCTTATCTATAAGTTCCGGAGTTATTGAGCTTTCCTGTAAGAAGTGATTCTTCTTTGCACGGCTGTCCTCCGGTATGCCGTTGAGGTATCTGTCGGTGAGGACTCCCTGTGCGAGAGGGGAGAAGCATATCACACCGGCACCGACTTCAGCGCAGGTATCCTGCAAGCCGTCCTCTTCAGTCCAGCGGTTCATCATGCTGTAGCTGACCTGATTGATGAGCAGCGGAGTGTGATTTGCACGGAGTATCTCAGCGGCTTTTCTGGTCTGCTCAGAATCGTAATTCGATATACCGGCATAAAGAGCCTTACCTGAGCGGACGATATCGGAAAGTGCTTCCATGGTCTCTTCAAGAGGCGTATCCGGATCCGGACGGTGGTGGTAGAAGATATCCACATAGTCCAGCTTCATCCTCTTCAGCGACTGATCGAGACTTGCAATGAGATACTTTCGTGAACCGTGATCGCCGTAAGGACCGGGCCACATATCATATCCGGCTTTCGTGGATATTATCATCTCATCGCGGAAAGGTCTCATGTCCTGTTCCATTATGCGGCCGAAGTTTTCTTCAGCCGAGCCGTATACAGGACCATAGTTGTTAGCCAGGTCAAAATGGGTTATTCCTGCGTCAAAGGCAGTATGTATCATATCCAGCATATTGCCGAATCTGTCGACAGAACCGAAATTATGCCAGAGACCGAGAGAGATGCGGGGGAGGAGGATACCACTCCTGCCGCATCTGAGATATTTCATATCATCATATCTTTTTTCATTTGGTGTGTACATATCGGTGTTCCTTTCACAAACTGTTATCGTCTGACTGTAACTCTGCTGTATCCTGACCGTCTTCCAGCATCTCAAACATCTCAGTCATGGTGTCGTTGCCCTTGGTGAGGGCTTTGATAGTGAGCTGAGTCTGGGCTTTGTTGTTGGCAAGTCTGAAATTATTGAGTGAACGCTGTAGATTATCCTTGACTTTGTTGAGGTGATCTATAGTTTTGTCGATCTCCTCAATAGCGGTTTTGAACTGTCTTCCGGCAAGGTCGTAACTCTTGGAGAAGGCGGTTTTGAATTCTTCTATCCGCTCTTCGAAGTTGGTGATATCTATCTCCTGATTCTTTATCTCAGTGAGCTGACGCTTGTACTCCATTGAATTTAGAGCCGCGTTTCTCAGTATGGTTATCATTGGTATGAAGAACTGAGGGCGGATAACGTACATTTTCTCATATTCATACGAAACATCGACGATACCCTGATTGTATACCTCACTGTCGCTTTCAAGCATGGAAACGAGTACGGCATATTCGCACTTCTTGTTTTTCCGGTCCTTGTCGAGTTTGGCGAAGAAATCCTCATTTTTGTGCTTTGCGGCAGTGGAATCCATTTCGTTTTTCATTTCGAACATGATAGATATTATCTCGTTGCCGTCACTGTCTTTTTCGCGGTAGATATAATCGCCCTTAGTGCCGTCAACTATGCTGTTGTCCTTGCTGAATTCAGCGGCACGGAATGCAGTGGCACGAATCATATTGAATGAATTTTCACAGTGCTGCTCCAGTGTCTCACCGATCATTTTGGTTGACATCTTAGCCTTCAGGTCTTTGTAGTACTCAAGGCTTTCCTGCTGAGCCCGGAGTTTTGCTTCGTATTCAGCCTTCTGGGTATCGCGTTCCTTTTCGATCTCTGAGACAGCTTCTCTTATTGCGAGCTCGCCCCGGAGTTTTCCCTTTTCGATCTCGGCATTGAGCTGCATGATCTCATTCTTTTTCTTTTCAAGCTCATCCCTGCTGACGCTGAGTTTTTCTTCATATTTATCGCGCTGTTCATTGACGGCTTTATTGACGGCGATCTCGGTGCGGCTGTCATTCTGAGCAGCCTCACTTTCAAGCTTGTTGATCTTTATTAGAAGCTCAGAGATCTCTTCATCTTTTTGATTCTTTATCTTTGCAGCTTCCGCATTTACAGCGATGACATTTGCTTCCTGTATGCTTTTGATTTTTTCATTGAGCCTCGCGATCTCGGTGTTCTTGTCAGAAACTGCTTCTTTGACTGCCATTTCCTGTTCGGCTTCATTCTGTTTCAGAGCGGAATTGAGCTGTTCGAGCCTGAGATTCAATGCAGCGATCTCTTCGTCTTTTTCAGCAGCAACTCTGTTCAGCTGAAGTTCGTTTCCCTTTTTGCTTGCCTCAGATAAGACTTTTATCTGCTTTGAAAGTTCTCTGTCAAATTCTGAAGTGCGCACCTGATTAAGAATGGCGGCATATCCGGCTTCATCGACAGTAAAAGCCTGACCGCAGTGCGGGCATTTGATCTCATTCACGTTCAACGACCTCCGATCTCGTATCTGATCTGTTCCGGTAAAGTAATTCCCGGTTTCCACAAACATTATAACATATAGTGAAGAAAATAGCAAGAGACGTGCGGATAAACATGCCGCGTTCAAGGGCGCAGCATTACGCTGTTTATAACATATTATCAGGGAAAGAGCGACAGACGCGCGAAAAAAACTGCCTGCTCCATAACAGGAACAGGCAGCTCTTGCTTTATCAGAAGATATCTGTCAGCTTATTGTTCATAATAGAAAGTATAGTCAGCGCCAGCATTTTCCACGTCGTCAACCCATTCAAGAGAACCGTCATAGTGGATCGTTATAGTGCCGGTGCCGTCAGTATATTCAGTGATATCTGAGACAAGCTCGCCTTCTGAACTGTAAGTTGTGGTCGACTTTTTGCAGTCACTGTAAGTGATGATGAGGTCGGTACCTGACATGGTATACGAACCGCCCATTTCCCATGTGCTTGAGACCAGTGCGCTGCCTGCCCATTTTACGTTTATACTTGCACCTTCCGGACCGGGAAGGATCTGCATTGTTGCTCTTCCGTTGCTGTAATTGCCGATGAAGTTCAATATAGTATTGTCCAAAGGTGCATCATTGCTGCCTTCAGGAGCTTCGTCAGTGATGATATCGCCTCTTCCGGTGACCTTGGTCGCGTCGAAATTGTCGGGGTCCATGTTGTCCTGATAGTAGAATACATATTTATTTCCGTCCATGGTACCGCAGATATCGCCGTTTTCGTCGTATGACATCGTCATTTCAGAATTATCATCGCGTGAGCCGAAATGGAATGTGATCCCGCTCTTTGTCTGCTCGCATGTAAAGCCGATACCAATACCTGTATCAGAATTTGCAGTCTTACCGTTGTTTGCATCAGTGAACACATACCAGCTGCGGTCGGGAACATCATTTTTTACCACGATGTATACGCCTCTGTTCAGCCATGTGAAATCAGCATCATTGTTCTCTGCCTTGGTCTCCGCGGCTTTTTCTGTGCTTGTTTCCGCAGTCTCAGTCTGCGCCTGAGTTTCTGCCTCAGATGTATCTTCCACGGCTTCTGTTGAATCAGTATCGGTTACATCAGTCTCAGCAGACGCTGATGAACTGCTGCTTTCTGCTCCTGTTGAAGTGCCTGAACTGCTGTCAGTCTGTCCGCATGCCGTCAGCATAGCGAGCATGAGTGTTATAGCAATAAGATTTTTCTTTTTCATTTTTTGTTCCTCCTGTTTCTGTTAAAATTCAAATGTCACTTTTTAGTGCCGAAAAAACAGATCCCTCTGAAGGGGATCCGCTATATCAGGTGGATTAACCTCCCTGTGATACTTATTATATCACACGATTCCAGAAAGAGCAATAGTTGTGTCGAATTGTTATACGCGTGTAACAATTTCGCAACCAAAGCAGCCTGAACAGAAAAGTTAGCGCCATAGACCAAGAAGGTCTATGGCGTTGATTGTGTGTTATTACCACTGTTCATAACCGTAATCGTTTGGAGAATCATCCCAAGCCCACGGATATTCGGTAGGCGGTTCGATATAAGGTGCCTCGGTTGGGGGATCTGTAGGCGGAATATACTTTGTAGGCGGCTCATAATACTCGGTAGGCGGCTCATAATACTCTGTAGCAGCTTCAGTAGGCTGCGGTACCGTCTTTGTCGTCGTCTGCGGCTGTTCACGATACTGCGTAGAAGCCTCCGTAGGCTGCTGAGTTTTCTTTGGTGATGTTGTCTGCGGTGTATCATGATGCTGTGTCGTAACCTCAGTAGCCGGCTGCACTGGCTCTGTTGTCCGCTGACTCTGATCTGCTTTTTTAGGCAGAGTCGACGGCTGTTCTACAGATCCGCTGCTGTATTCGCATATAAATCCATATGTGGAAAGCGGTACTTCATCGTCGCCTGCGTTAGCAGTGTCGTTCCATTTTCCGTCATGTGCTGTCCACTGGGTATATTTTTGATCACCGTTTTTGATGCGCAGATAGAACTCGTTCCCGTTAATACCGTCCGGAACATTTTCTTCCCAGTTTTCATATGACCAGGCTGAACCGTCATTCCATACCCATGAACCGTTTGCCAGACATAGTCCGCCGATCCAGAAATTCTCCTTCTCTGAATCGCTTATCAGACTCATGATGAATGACTGTTCATCGGCGGAATTGATCGAAGCAAGATGACCGTTCATTTTCTTACAGATCTCCTCTGCTTCAAGCCATGTCATGCTGTCCTCAAAGACTTCGTACGTATGTCCTTCGTATTTAGCACTTTTTGCTCCCTTTGGAAGGTGATTATTCTCTTTTGCAGGCTCGTTAAGATCATCGTCCGTTTCGCCGCTATCAGTGAAAACAGAACCCATCATATCTTCAGCTGTGTTTGGCTCACTGCTTACTTCCTTGACTGCACTGCTGTTATCACTGCTGTCTGAACTGTCACTGCGGCATCCAACAAGATTGATTGCCGCAGACATGCATAAAACTGAGATAGCAAGTCTTTTTTTCAATCTTAACACTCCCTTCAAATTTCTTATATTACTGAGAAATTGTTTTTTAGTGGTACCCACTTGCGGTGCCCGGAATCTGCGTCACTTTCGCTTGCACATTCCGACAGCTGCGGGAATTATTCCCACTCCACAGTTCCCGGTGGCTTGGAAGTGATATCATAGACTACGCGGTTAACATGCTCTACCTCATTAGTGAGGCGGTTTGAGACGCGGGCGAGAACATCGTAGGGGATGCGAGCCCAGTCAGCGGTCATGAAATCATCTGTAGTTATAGCGCGGATAGCGATGAGGTGGTCATAAGTACGGTGGTCACCCATAACGCCGACGGTACGGACGTCGGGAAGTACAGCGAAGAACTGCTTGAGCTGGTCTTCGATACCGCTCTTTCGGATCTCATCGCGGAATACAGCATCTGCTTCCTGAAGGACCTTTATCTTTTCTTCGGTTATTTCGCCAAGTATGCGGACTCCGAGACCGGGGCCCGGGAAAGGCTGTCTCCAGACGAGATCGTGGGGGATGCCGAGTTTCTCGCCGACTGCTCTTACCTCGTCCTTGAAGAGGTCCTTGAGAGGTTCGATAGTACCTGCGAACTGTATATCTGCCGGCATCTCGACCATATTGTGGTGAGTTTTGATAACGGCAGTGCTGCCCTTACCGGCTTCATTGCCCTTTCCTGATTCAATGCGGTCCGGATAGATAGTACCCTGAGCGAAGAAGCCGTCGGTGCCCTGCTCGCGGATCTTGTCCCAGAAAACTGAATAGAACTCAGTACCTATTATCTTGCGCTTCTGTTCAGGATCGGTAACTCCCTTCAAAGCTGAGAGAAACTTTTCCTTGCAGTTCACGCGGATGAAATTCATATCGAAAAGCTTGGTGAATGTCTCTTCGACGAAATCGCCCTCATCCTTGCGCATGAGGCCCTGATCTACGAAAACGCAGGTGAGCTGTTTGCCGACTGCACGGCTGAGAAGGCCGGCAGCTACAGACGAATCAACGCCGCCTGAGAGACCGAGGATGACTTTTTTGTCACCGATCTGTCTGCGGAGATCGGTAACAGTATTCTCAATGAAATCATCCATTTTCCAGTCGCCGGTGAAGCCGCATACCTTGTATACGAAATTGTGGAGTATCTGTTTTCCAAATTCACTGTGAGTTACTTCGGGGTGGAACTGTACTGCGTAGAGCTTTTTGTCAGGACATTCAAATGCAGCGCAGGGGCAGTCAGCGGAGCGTGCTGTAACATTGAAGCCTTCCGGGAGCTGACTTACGAAATCGGTATGGCTCATCCATACGATGCTTTTTTCCGGGATATCTGAGAAGAGAAGGCTGTTTGAGCTGCTTGTTATCTCGATCTTGCCATACTCGCTCTTTTCGCAGCTTTCAACAGTGCCGCCGAGCGTGTATGCCATGAGCTGACATCCGTAGCATATGCCGAGTATCGGGATGCCCAGGTCAAATATTTCCTTATAGATATGCGGAGAACTTTCATCATAGACGCTGTTCGGACCGCCGGTGAAGATAATGCCGGCAGGGGAGAGAGCTTTTATCTCCTCGATTGGTGTTTTATAGTTCTTGATCTCACAGTAAACGCCGCACTCACGGACTCTTCTTGCGATGAGCTGATTGTACTGACCTCCGAAATCGAGAACGATACAGAGCTGATTTGCCATACGACCTCCTTATTCTCCGCTTTGTCGGCAGCGGCAGCCGTGATTGTCTTATGAAATATTATTCTTTTATTATGCCACTTTTTATTGCAGATTTCAAGTCCCTGCGCCATAATTTTTATTTTTATACAAATATATGCCGTTTCGGTGCAGAGAAAACGAAAAAGGCATCCCTGATATGATCTCAGGGATGCCTGCGAAGCCTATTCCGCATCTTTTCCGTCGTCAATGAATTCGAGGATGTCACCGGGCTGACAGGAGAGCGTATGACAGATAGCGTTCAGAGTTGAAAAGCGTATAGCACTGACCTTGCCGGTCTTCAGCTTTGAGAGATTGACGTTGCTGACGCCTACACGCTCGCTGAGTTCGTTGAGGCTCATTTTTCTGTCGGCCATTACGCGGTCGAGTCTTAAAATAATCGACATGATATCACCTCACACAGTTTCGTCGGATTCCTGCTGAAGCATAGTGCCATAGTTGAAATATTCGGTGACTAACGAGAAGACGATGCCTGCAATGACCATGGACGTGTTAATGAAGCCGGTATTCCAGTCGTTGCCGTTATTCACATGATAACCTCCGGCTGCGATGCAGAGGACAGTGTTCGGGAGGATGGAATTGATATAGAAGAGGAGAGAGATCAGCCTCATTGACTTTACGTTTTCAGAAGTGAAAGGAGTGCCGCAGGATGATATTCTCCTGAATATGACATATGCAACGGCGAGTATGGCGGAGAACATCAGGATCTCAGCGGAGCATGCGAGTGAGGCGGCGATTTTTTCGCGGTCAGCGTGGTGGTATAGTGGATCGAATATGTTGATAGCTGCGATACCTGCGAGCAGTACACATATTACAAGTGAACCGACAGACATTGCTGTGCTGTTTTCTTTTATTCTGGCGATCATATTGTTTTTTGAACCTTTTTTCATATTATCACCTGCTTATAATGTTTCGTCTGCTTCTTTCTGGAGCTGAGCGCCGTAATTGAAGATATTGACAAAGAGGAATACTACGAGTACGCTGAGGACTACAGTGAATGCTGAGATGCCGTTTACGATTATGCTGACAACCACCCACGGTATCAGTGATTTGCTGAAGCCCTTCATGCGGGAGAGTACGACCGGCTCGAAAGGAGAATCACATACTTCAAGAGCCTGTGCCAGTTTTTTGCCGTATATGAGAGCGATGAGGAAGCATATGAGGAATACGATAGCAGTTGCGATAGCAACGAGCAGCATAGCCTTTATGGCATTTCCGTCTGGATCCTTGATCGCACCGTCAATGGTGTATTTTGTGATATTGTTTTCAGTGGATGAATTTACGATCCATTTAAGACCTATGCCCTTGATAGAAGAATCAAAGGAACTCTCTTCGACATTTATCATATTCTTGGGAATGGAATCGTGATCGACTGTTATCACTGCGTTGGCAGTACCTTCGATCTTCACTCCGTCGAAGTTGATAGAAGCTACTGCGATCTCGCTGACAGCGGCAGCTGCGAGTCCGATGATGACTATCACGATACATATGCTGACGATTATGCGGCTTACCTTGCCGAGTTTGTTGATCTTAACTACGTTTTCATTTTTCATGGTGTTACCTCCGTTTTAGTGATGTGGTTTTGTTGTGTGGTGTTCCCTATGAGTCTATAATACCACAGGCATTAGCGTTTGTCAACTAAAATTTATCGTTTAACGATAAAATTTTATGTTTCTTACAATAAATGACACGCCTCGGGATCGTCGATTGTGCAGTATAAACGATAATTTTTTATCGTTTATCATTAAATCTGACTGCCGGTCAGGAAAAATCAGCCGTGAGGTGTTACCTGACATTAACTCCGGCTTATGGAATGATATGCGGAAACACCCATGATTTACGGCGGAACTCAAAAATTTTTTCAGGTACATATTGACTTATCAGAACTAAAATAGTATAATTATTATTGTATGGCAAATGCTACCTATTTTTTATATAATTTTTGGAGGTTTTAAAAATGAGCAGAGTTTATAACTTCAGTGCAGGTCCTGCTGTTCTTCCTGAGGAAGTACTCAAGGAGTGCGCAGAGGAAATGATGGATTACAAGGGATGCGGCATGTCCGTTATGGAAATGTCACACCGTTCTAAGGTTTATGATGAGATCATCAAGGATGCAGAAAAGGATCTCCGTGACCTCATGAATATCCCGGACAACTACAAGGTCATCTTCGTACAGGGCGGTGCTTCACTTGTATTCGCAGGTGTACCCATGAACCTTATGAAGAAGGGCAAGGCTGCTTACATCATCACCGGTCAGTGGGCTAAGAAGGCTGC
>DFJW01000038.1 GCA_002373775.1 Ruminococcus flavefaciens
GTCAAGCTGTTCCTTTTTCAGCTTCCTTACCGGCACATCCAGCGGTACACCGTACTTTTCGGAAATAGCCCTGTAGTACATCATGGATATGGAAGTCTCATCGAGACTGTTCCAGCCCGAGGCATTTATAGCGCCGTCAGCGATGCTCAGCTCTTTGTTGGGAACAACGAGATCCGGATCAATATGGCGGAACACTCCGAGACCTGTGCATTTCGGACATGCACCGATAGGGTTGTTGAATGAGAACATGACAGGTTCAAGTTCACCGATGCTTATGTTGTGTTCCGGGCAAGCGTAGTTCTGCGAGAAGAGCATCTCTTCTCCTCCGATGACGTCAACGACTGCCAGTCCCTCAGAGAGCCGGAAGATAGTCTCAAGGCTGTCGGTTATGCGTGATTCTATACCGGGTTTGATGATTATCCTGTCAACGACTATCTCGACATTGTGCTTCTTGTTCTTTTCCAGTTTGATATCTTCCGTCAGTTCATACATTATCCCGTCACAGCGGACACGCACGAAACCTGAGCGCCTTGCGCTTTCCAGTTCCTTGGCGAAAGTTCCTTTTCTGCCGTGGGCAATGGGAGCGAGAAGCTGGAGACGTGTACCTTCCGGCAGAGCCATTATCGCGTCCACCATCTGGTCGATGCTCTGCTGTGCGATGACACGTCCGCAGACCGGGCAGTGCGGCACACCTATCCTTGCATAGAGCAGACGGAGGTAATCGTATATCTCTGTAACAGTTCCTACAGTGGAACGGGGATTCTTTGAGGTGGTCTTCTGGTCGATGGATATGGCAGGGGAAAGACCTTCTATGCTGTCCACGTCCGGCTTTTCCATCTGACCGAGGAACATTCTTGCGTATGAAGAAAGGCTCTCGACGTATCTGCGCTGACCGTCGGCATAGATAGTGTCAAATGCCAGCGAAGACTTTCCCGAACCGGAGAGACCGGTCATGACGATGAGACGGTCACGCGGAAGTTCGAGGTCGATATTTTTAAGGTTATTGGCTCTTGCGCCCTTGATTATTATCTTATCAGTCATAATAGCTCCTGCTTTATATTACCTCATCCCTGAAGCTCGCGTATCTTGTCACGCAGATAGGCGGCGTGTTCGAATTCGAGCAGCTTGGCAGCATTCTTCATTTCAGCGGTCAGCTTTTCGATGAGCTGCTGCTTTTCAGAGGATGAGAGTTTCTTCTTCCTTGTCTTTTCCTCCACCTTGTTTTTGGAGGTTATCTCAAGGACATCGCGGACATCCTTGATAATGGTTTTCGGCACGATGCCGTGTTCTTTATTGAAAGCGATCTGAAGTGAACGGCGGCGTTCGGTCTCGGTGATAGCGCGTTCCATAGAACCGGTAACTGCATCGGCATACATTATTACCTGACCGTTTGCATTACGGGCGGCACGTCCGATAGTCTGGATGAGGGAAGTCTCACTGCGGAGGAAGCCTTCCTTGTCGGCGTCGAGAATGGCTATCAGGCTGACTTCCGGTATATCGAGACCTTCACGCAGCAGGTTGATGCCGACGAGCACATCGAAAACGCCGTTTCTGAGATCTTTGATTATCTCCATACGCTCAATGGTATCAATATCGTGGTGAAGATATCTCACTTTTACGCCGAGTTTCTCATAGTAGGATGTCAGATCCTCAGCCATTTTCTTGGTCAGTGTGGTCACGAGTACACGTTCATTCTTAGCAGCACGGGTGTTGATCTCGGATAGCAGATCGTCTATCTGTCCCTGAGTGGGTTTTACTATTATCTCGGGGTCCACAAGTCCTGTGGGACGGATGACCTGTTCAATGATAGTGTTGGTCTTTTCACGCTCTATCTGTCCGGGAGTAGCACTGACATATATCGCCTGATTTATATGCGCGTTGAATTCATCGAAATTCAGCGGACGGTTGTCCATAGCACTTGGCAGGCGGAAACCGTAGTCAACGAGGGTAGTCTTTCTTGCTCTGTCACCGGCATACATAGCGCGTACCTGTGGGAGAGTGACATGGCTCTCATCCACGATCAGCAGGAAGTCCTCGGGGAAATGGTCAAGGAGCGTCTGAGGAGTGCTTCCCGGCGGTCTTCCGGCGAGTACACGCGAATAGTTCTCGACGCCCGAGCAGTATCCGACCTCCCGCAGCATTTCCATGTCGTAATGAGTGCGCTGTTCGATACGCTGTGCTTCGATCAGCTTGTTGTTCTTCTGGAAGTAGTCGATGCGCTCAGCCAGTTCGCGGTCCAGTTCTTCCAGAGCAGATTCCATTTTATCGTCTCCGACAACATAGTGAGAAGCAGGGAATATGGCAGCATGGGAAACGACGGCTTTTACTTCTCCTGTGACAACATTTATCTCGGATATGCGGTCTATCTCGTCACCGAAGTATTCGACACGGACAGCGGTATCCGATGACATTGCCGGGAATATCTCCACCACGTCTCCGCGGACACGGAAGCGGTTTCTCTCGAAGGCTATGTCGTTTCTTTCGTAGCGTATCTTCACCAGTTCGCTGATGAGCTGGTCACGGGGCTTTTCTGCGCCCTGACGTATGGAGACCACCATTGAGCGGTATTCCTCGGGACTTCCGAGGGAGTATATACATGAGACGGAGGCGACGATTATCACATCACGGCGTTCAGCGAGAGCAGTTGTAGCGGAATGGCGCAGCTTGTCTATCTCGTCGTTGATAGATGAGTCCTTTTCGATATAGCTGTCAGTGCTGGGGACGTAGGCTTCCGGCTGGTAGTAGTCGTAATAGGATACGAAGTACTCGACTGCATTTTCCGGGAAGAACTCGCGGAATTCCGAGCAGAGCTGTGCCGCGAGTATCTTGTTGTGGGCAAGCACAAGAGTAGGTTTGTTCACCTTTGCGATGACATTAGCCATAGTGAAAGTCTTGCCCGAACCGGTAACTCCGAGGAGGATCTGCTCCTTTTTGCCCGACTCGATACCGGCAGCGAGTTTTTCGATAGCCTGCGGCTGATCTCCTGCGGGAGCGTACTGTGAGTGCAGAACAAAGCGGTCCAATCTCATCATCCTTTCATTTTGTTCATAGGGATATGCGTCCTGATTATTATAACACATAATTACGGAAAGAGCAAGTAGTAAGCAGAGAGTAGTGAGCAGTGAGCAGAAGTGGAGGGGCGGCGTTTCGCCGCCCGGGGTTACGGAAAAAGTGAATAGAGAGCTGTGAGCAGAAGCGGCGTTTCTTCCGCTGGGATGACGAAAAAGCAGCCAGAATACAGCGCGGACTATAGTTTTATAGAAATTTTATCGTATGTGATTGACAAACAGCGATATATTGTGGTAAAATCAAATTGGTAGTACCAATATCGAAAGGAGCCGACTTTATGAACGACCGTGAATACAGAAAAACAATAGATTACATTTACGAGCTGATAGCGAACGGGATGATGAAGACGGGAGACAGACTGCCTACGGAACGCACCTTTTCTGAAAAGCTGGGAATAAGCCGCAATTCCGTCCGTGAAGCCCTGAAGACACTGGAGAATCTCGGACTTATAGAGAGCCGTCAGGGTTCGGGAAATTACCTGACGAACAATGTATCTGCCGCGATCGCCAAAGCTGTTGATATAATGCTGCTCATGAACTGCATAACCAGTGCGGAGATCGGACAGTTCCGCCGGCATATGGACAAGTCCGTCTGCAATTACCTCATTACCTATGGCTGCAAGGAAAAGTATTTCGAACAGATGCGCGAGGCAATAGGGCGGATGACCACTGCCTCTGAGAGATATTTGCGCACGGACGCTGACCGTGACTTTCATTTCATACTGATACATGCGACTGAGAACCAGCTCTGGATAACGCTTTTCGATGCGGTATATGAGGTGTACCGCCGGCTGATCGACGATGCACAGATGAATGCGGATGAAGAGACTATAGCGTATCTTATGAGCCTTCACAAGGGGATATATGATGCCCTGAAGAAAAAGGACATGGCTGCATGCTACGAAATGCTGGATAAGCATTACGACACCACGGAAAGGCTGCTCAGTGAACTTGAAGCTGCAAGGCGCGGATAATTTAACCCGTGATTTAAGTAAAGTTTAACCAATATTCTCTTGACAAAGCCTAATTAAATCGCTATAATATAGTTGTAAAGAAAGATCAGTTAGGCGCTGATTAATTAAGGAATTATTAATTTGTTTAAGGAGGATATTATCATGACCATATTCAAGAGAACACTTTCATCGGCGGCTGCTGTTATGACTGCGGCAGCATGTATGCCTGCTGTAGTTCCGGTATCTGCTGCTAATAGTTCAGAGGATTTTGCTCTTACAGTAGAGGCTGAAAACATGAAAGGAGCAAGCTGCTGGACTCAGAATTACGGTCCGGCACCTTCAAGCTATTCTGGCGAGGGATTCTTCTATCTCACAAACGAGACCGCTACCCTCACTGTTAATGTTCCGGAGGACGGCATGTACAACATCACTGTCAAGGCAATACAGGTGCTCAACGAGGACGGAAGAGAGCAGACTGTATCCGTAAACGGCAATGAGAAGATGCTGAAGATGCCTTATACTGCTGAGTGGGTGGATTTCAACTTCGGTGATTTCCGCATGAACAAGGGCGAGAACACAGTTTCATTCCCCAGCAAGTACGGCTATATGGCAATGGATACAGTGACTATCACAAAAACTCCGCCTCATGACTATTCTATCGCAACTGACGTTTGCACCGATCCCGATGCTACGCCTGAGGCACAGTCTCTCATGAAGTATCTGAAGAGCGTTTACGGTTCTCATATAATCTCAGGTCAGCAGGAGATCTACGGCGGCGGACACAGCGGAAACTACGAGTGGGAAAATGAGTTCCTCAAGGATCTCACAGGCAAGTATCCGGCTATCAGAGGCGTTGACTTCATGAACTACAATCCGCTCTACGGCTGGGATGACGGCACAACAGAGCGTTGTATCGCGTGGGCAAAGGAACGCAACGGTATCATAACTGCTTCATGGCATATCAATGTACCCATAGATTTCGAAAACTATACTCTCGGCGACGAAGTTGACTGGAAACAGTGTACATACAAGAACTATCAGGCATCCAACAGCACATTCAATACCGCCAATGTCCTTAAAGAAGGTACAAAGGAGCGAGAGTATTTCGAAGCAGCTATGGAAGATCTGGCAGAGCAGCTTCTCAAATTGCAGGAAGCAGGCGTGCCTGTTATATGGCGTCCTCTACACGAAGCACAGGGCAACGAGGGCAACTACGCCGACGGCACATCATGGTTCTGGTGGGGAGACAGAGGCGCAGAGGTCTACAAGGAACTCTGGAAGCTCCTGTATAATACTCTTACAAAGAAGTACGGTCTCCACAATCTCATCTGGGAATTCAACAGCTATGACTACAGCAATTCACAGACATGGTATCCCGGAGATGATTATGTAGATATCGTTGCATACGACAAGTACAATGTTGAATACAACCGCGGCGACGGAAAGAGCAGCGGTCCCAACCTGTTGGCTATAGCCGGAAAGTTCAACTACCTCTATAACCTGACAGGCGGAAAGAAAATGGTAGCTATGGCTGAGAACGATACAGTTCCGGCTCTTGACAACCTCATCATCGAAGACGCAGGCTGGCTCTATTTCTGCCCGTGGTATGACGGCGGCGAAGACGGCGGTACAGCTTTCCTCGGCACAAACTATCAGGATCACGACGAACTCACCAAGATATACCAGAGCGATTACTGCATAACTCTTGATGAACTTCCGGAAGACCTTTATTCAAACGGCGGCGTGATCGTGAAACCTACCGGCTCTACTGAAGAGACATCCTCAGACAAGGACGTTCTTTATGGCGATGCTAACTGCGATAAGGAAGTCAATATGGCAGATGCAGTCCTCATAATGCAGTTCCTTGCAAATCCCGATGTATACGGCAAGGGCAAGCCGGACGGCATCTCAGCAGAGGGACTCCGCAACGCTGACTGCTACGATCCCGGTTCTGATGTTACTAACTCAGATGCTGTAACTATACAGGAATACAAGCTCGGACTGACAGAGTCACTTCCTGTCATCCTGAAAGACAAGGCTGGCAGCTGATCTGGAAATACAATAACGATCGAGGGAGATACTTTGAGTATCTCCCTTTTTTGTTGATGTTATACTATCCGCAGGTGTGCGATTTGTGCATGCCTACAAAACGCAGTAAAAGTTCGTCTTTTTGGTGCGGTCTGTGTCACTTATATAAAACTGCACAAGGAGGCATCTGTATGAAGAAACTTATGGCACTTTCCCTTATAATGGCAATTTTCCTCTCAGCTGTATCATGCGGTAAGAAGGCAGGCTCATCCGATGATGAGAACAGTGTTCCTGATCCGGTTATAACCCAGACAGCTTACAAGGAGGAGCGCATATCCGTTCCGGAGGGAATGGAACTTCCCACATCCATGCACGTCTATAACGACGGCAGCATAATGGCGCTGTACCGCGACACCGAAAACAAGCAGCATGCTGCAAAGCTTTCTCCGGAGCTTGAACTATCCGGTACATACGACGTAGAGCTCCCGGAGGATACCGATATAGTATTCATGGACTTCAACTCCGACGGCACTGTTTCCGCATTGCTGATGCAGTGCAGTGACTTTGAAAGGCTTGCAGAGGGGAACTGGGCGGATGCGGATATTTCCTTCCTGACAGCTGATTATGACACCGACATGAAACTGGTGAGCAGCAGCGAAATATCGGGCATGGATACTTATTACACCCACGGCAGCACGTTCTTCCAGAGCTTTTCGAAGACGGAAGACGGCTATGTTATCTGCACCAGCAATAACATCCTGAAGACAGACAGCACCGGTAGGATCACTGCTCACAGCGAAGCCGGCTTCAATAGCTACTATATCGCTGCCAGTGACGGGCGTATCGCCTGTTTTGACAACCATTCCGGCTATGGCTTTGCGGATCCGGATACTCTAAAACCGCCCTCATCCCTGACGCCTTTTGAAAAGGATGCACCGATACAGCGTCCTCCGCTGACCGGAGATGACGAATACCTTTGCTATATCATCATGAAAGACGGTTACTACGGTCTTACTAAGAACGGCAGTCTCCAGAAGATAATCGACTTCACCGCTTCTCTTATAGATTCCGGAAATGTGCTTTGTGCAGCCCGGATAGACAGCGGCAGATACATAATGTCTTCGGCAGATCCTTCCGGTCAGGGATTTTCGCTGATGACAGTGCGTCCGGACGATTATGTGGAAAAGCGCAGGGATGTACTGGTCGGCATACACAATGTGGTGAACGAGAGCGATTATGAGACAGCTAATGCCTTTGCAAGGTACAATGATGATTACAAGGTAGTCTACCGGCAGTATGACTGGGGCTCAGATGACCTGAAAACTGATATCCTCTCAGATGACGCGCCGGATATGTTTATCGGCAGAGAGGACGACGTATACCGTTATTCGAATATGGGTGCATTTATGGGACTGAAGGAGCTGCATGACATGTACGGCGGACTTTCGGCTGACGATCTGCTGCCGAATGTTGCAAAGTCGTACACGCTCAAAGACGATATCTATGGGCTGCCGCTGAGCATTTCGCTTTTCAATGTATTCATAGCGGACAGAGAGCTGATAAGCCGTGATGACGCATGCTGGGACTTTGACAGGTTCGCTGAGGTATACAGCAGCATGCCGGAGGATATGTACCTGACGACACAGTATTCGTGGATGAATACGCCCGCTGAGGTGTTCTCGCAGATGTATATGTATTCAGACTTCATAGACTTCGAAAGCGCATCATGCAGTTTCGACAGCGAAGAATTCATCCGCAGACTGGAGTTCTGCAAGAATGCACGGCTGCTTCCGCCTCTCGGACAGGATTTCTACAATTCCGCCACTGAGGATGAAAAGCGGATGAGCATGGAGGAGAACACATTCATGCTGAAAAAGAGACAGGCGATGCTGTCCAATACTTTCATTTCAAATGTGAATGATCTCGTTATGGCTATCGCGCTC
Source organism: Ruminococcus flavefaciens (assembly GCA_002373775.1). Taxonomy (GTDB): domain Bacteria; phylum Bacillota; class Clostridia; order Oscillospirales; family Ruminococcaceae; genus Ruminococcus; species Ruminococcus flavefaciens_M. Next base: position 7,993 of record DFJW01000038.1, read on the forward strand.
AATCACTACAATATCGACGAGGTCACTGTACTGAATGCTCCGGGAAAAAGGGAGAAGGGCAGGCTTTGTTCAAACAGTCCGTTCTATTCCGTAGTACGCAGCGGAAAGTGTACGGAAGGAGCGTGGGGATTCCTGAACTTCATTTTTGACAGTGACAGGATGAACTCGAAGGTCTATAACAGTGAGATACCTGTTACTAAAGTCAGCTATGACTACTGGATGAAAAAATGGAGAGAAGGCTTTGAGCAGCAGAAGGGGATGAAGACATCGACCAACGGCTATGTCGTGGAATTCACCGCTGACATTTCAGACGAGGACTTTGCCTATATCAGCGAGCTGTTCACCACAGCAGAGACAACGATCACCGGCATGGATGACGAACTGAGCAGTATCATCTTTTCTGAGACTGACCGATACTTCAATGATGAAGTATCGGCCGAGGAATGTGCAGAAATGCTGCAAGACCGCATCTCTCTACTCCTGAGCGAAAGATCATGAGGATATGAAAACAGCGTACCCGCAATGGGTACGCTTAAATTTTGAATTGTTCAGTCGTCGTAAGAATCAAGGAAGTGGTGAGTTGTACCGTTCTGCTTATAAGCGATGACAGTGCTGAGGTTCACATTCTCTACACTTCGGAAGATGTTTTTTTCCACCTGTGGGTTTATCTTTTTCATTTCAGCGATCAGCTGCTTGACTTCCTGCCTCTTTGAAACAGAGCGGCTGTCCGGAGCACAGGTGGTGCAGGTATCGGTGAATTTGCAGGCGCACTGTATGAAGTGCAGACCGTTATAATCGCGCCAGTGTTTTATCTCGTCCTCTCTCACGAGATAAAGGGGACGTATCAGCTCCATGCCTTCGAAGTTTGTGCTGTGGAGTTTGGGCATCATAGTCTGCACCTGACCGCCATAGAGCATACCCATGAGGATAGTTTCTATAACGTCGTCGAAATGGTGACCGAGAGCGATCTTGTTGCAGCCGAGAGCCTTTGCATGGCTGTACAGATAACCGCGCCGCATGCGGGCACAGATATAGCAGGGGTTCTTTTCGATGTTGTAAACGGAATCGAATATATCGGATTCAAAGATAGTGACCGGTATGGAAAGATGACGGGCGTTTTCCTCTATAACACGCCTGTTTTCGGGACTGTATCCGGGATCCATGACGAGAAAATGTACTTCGAAAGGGAATTTGTCATGGCGTTTGAGTTCCTGGAAAAGCTTTGCCATGAGCATTGAGTCCTTTCCGCCGGAGATACAGACAGCGATCCTGTCACCGGGCTGGACGAGCTGGTATTCATTTATAGCTTTGGTGAACTTGCACCAGATGCTTTTCTTGAATTTTTTGCGCAGACTTTTTTCCACATCTTCAGTCATCTGAGCCTGCTGCTGATCCATTAATCTCAGACGAAGCCATTCCACATATCCTCCGGCAAGATTGCGTGCGTCCAGTCCCTTATCGCAGAGTTCGTCCGCGATATCGCGGCTTATAAGTCCGCCCTTGCAGCAGATTATTATAGTCTTGTCTTCCGGCAGTTCCGCCGACATGATCTCTTCCTGCGGTATATTCAGAGCGCCGTCGATGTGACCGTACTCAAATGCAGAAGGATCGCGGATGTCTATCAGGGTATAAGTATCAGGTGAAAGTCCGGCAAGCTGAGCCGGAGTGATATCATTGTTCATTCATAAGACCTCGTTCCAGTGGATTCGTTATATTATAACACGGACCGGGCAAATTGTCAATTTACAAACCGCTTTAAAAATGATGAGCCCTGCACAATGACGCGCAAGGCTCAGTTTTTTATGTTTACACGAAAAGCATGTTTACGCCGTGTTCCTTGGCGTAGCGTTCAGCTTTCTTGCGGTTGACCTGTTTCAGCACGCGGACAGTCTGCTTGTGACCTTTTTTGATCTCTTCCATGCTTATGTCCTTGCTGTCAAATTCAGATATCTTGACATCTATCAGGTTCTCGCAGCCGTTGAATGCGTCTTCCTTGATGTCCTTGGTCTGATAGCTTATTTTGACAGTGCTGAGGTTCTGGCAGCCATAGAATGCCCAGTTTCCGATAGACTTCACAGTGGGCGGAATGGTTATCGTATCAAGTGAACGGCACCATGAGAACGCGCTCTCACCGATGCTCTGGACGCTGTCGGAGATGACCACTTTTTTCAGGCTGTAGCACTCGGTGAATGCTGAGCTGCCGATCGCTTCGACTGCACCGGATATAACGATCCTTCGCAGCTTCTTACATGAGAAGAAGCAGAGGTCATTGATGCGCTGGAGGTATGCCGGGAGCACCACATTTTCAAGGGAATTGCAGCGTCCGAAAGCGCCCTTGCCGATCCTTTTAAGTGATTCCGGGAAGCTGATATTCTTCAGCTTCAGGCATTTAAGGAACGCATTCTCACCAATGGATTCAAGTCCGTTGGGGAGAACGATCTCTTCAAGTGCAAAGCAGTGACAGAAAGCGAATTTGTCGATCGTCCTGACGCTTTCCGGAAGTATGATCTTCTTGAGTGTCTCATTGCCTCTGAAAGCGTATTTGCCGATAGTAGTTACAGTATCCGGAACAGCTATGGCTTCGGTAGTTCCTATGTATTTAACGAGGGTTCCGGTCTTCTGGTTTATAGCCATATTGTTGATATCGTCGATGATGATATTCTCTTCATCCTCAAGTTCACCGAAGTCCTCTTTTGTGAGATGCTTTTTAGCAGGTTTGTCTGACGTTTTGGCGGCTTCTTTTTTCTTCTCGGGAACCTTTTCCACCGGCTTAACGGATTCAGCTTTCTTCTCGGGAACCTTCTCCACCGGCTTAACGGGTTCAGCTTTCTTCTCGGGAGCCTTTTCCGCCGGCTTAACGGGTTCAGCCTTTTTCTCGGGAGCCTTTTCCGCCGGCTTAACGGGTTCAGCCTTCTTTTCGGGAGCCTTTTCCGCCGGCTTAACGGGTTCAGCCTTTTTCTCGGGAACCGTCTCTGCCGGCTTAACGGGTTCAGCCTTCTTTTCGTGAGCCTTTTCCGCCGGCTTAACGGGTTCAGCCTTCTTTTCGGGAGCCTTTTCCGCCGGCTTAACGGGTTCAGCCTTTTTCTCGGGAACCTTCTCCGCCGGCTTAACAGGCTCAGTTTCCTTTTCCGGAACTGCTTCAGCCGGTACAGTCTGCCCGGCATCTTTTATCTCAGCGTCCTTCTGCTTTGCAGCACGGACCTTCAGGCGGACGGGCTTTACCTTTTTATTGCCGCTGTGCTTTTCAGGTGCGTTCCTGCTCTTTATCCTTTCGCAAACAGGACAGTCACTGTATTTATCAGCATCATAACTATGGCCATAAGGGCAATTAATAATATCCATATATTTCACTCCAACAAATGCTTAGAATTTGAGATTTTTTTCGATCACTATATTATAGCATATTTTTCATAAAAAATCAATAAAGCAAATGGCTGAGCAGCGATTTTTGTAAAAAACGCACAACGATAACTCAACTCTCACAGTCAATTCCCAGCCGAAGCAGTCGGAGATTTGTGTAATTTTCACAATTTATAATTTAACATCAGCAGTCTGACGACGAATTATCAAGCGGCTTGTCAATAACGATGATTTATACTTGGTATATAAAATTACATATGTCATTTCAAAGCTGCTCGCTCAGGTATATTTCTGCCCTGCTCTGTATCATGTCCGCACACTCTTCCGCCGTTATCTCTCCGGCAAGGAAACGCCCGTATTCATCTCTGACTATCTCATCTAATGAAGGATACTTTATCCGAAGCCTTTTGCAATTCATTACAAAGTCGCGGAAGTGATCCACAGTCTCGCTGTCCATTGCACCGGTCGGACAGCCGTAGATGTTCATTATCGTGCCGTCTTCGAGCATAGCTGTCGGAGCTTCTGAAAGCTCCTTGTCGAAACTGAGAATGTACTCAAAGGCGTCCTTCCTCGGAGAGAGCCGCTCTGAAAACATATGCTCATCGGCTGACAATGTCTGCTGCTCAAAACTCATGATAAAGTTCAGGTATTCCCACGCACCTTCCTGACAATTTCCGTTGTTCAGTACCGAATAAGTAATGTCGCTGCATATCAGTCCTTTTCCGTCAGATGACGGAGGACTGACTATAGTTATTCCGTTTTCGTCCATTCCGAGGTCAGAGGTCAACTGTGAAAGAGCCGACAGCGATCCGAAGCTGTGGCCGGATTCAAGGAGAGCGGTATTATTGCGCAGCATATCGTTATTCTCTTTATAGAATATCTCAATTTCCTGCTCACTGTTGTCCGCATAGAATTCCTCCCAGTCCATTTGGGGCAGTGTTCTTATGCTCACGCTTTCATTCAGTACCTGCACGAATTCATCGCTGTCAAAACGGCATGTCCCGCTGTTCACATCTATCCATGCGCCGAGGTCCATAGTGCAGAGCATATCGAATATATCCTGCGGCCCTTCGAATGTCCACTGATTGCCAAGGTACATATCCTCCGGCATATTTTCTGCGGCAGCGAAGAACGCACTGTAATCCCAGAAACTCTTGTCACGGCTTATGATATCCCGGTCTGCGATATAGGCTGATACAGTGAATGAAGGGCATATACCGTAGAGTCCGCCCTTGTATGTATAAGCTTCCGCTACGTTTTCAAGCAGGTCATCCGGAGAAAATCCGCCGTACTCATCGTGGAGTTCACCGATATCCGCAAATGCGCCGAGGTTCGCGTATCTGTACATAGATGCGGTATTTCCGTACATATACATATCCGGAGGATCACCGGATAGCACATCCAGTTTCAGCTGTTCATCCTCTTCGTCGTATGCTCTGACTTCTATCCTGTAATCATCGCTGAAACGGTTGAACACAACAGCGTCATCCGGGAGATCATTTCCGTTGCCGCCTGATATACCGAGAATAACAGGCTCTTTATCCTCAACATAGCCCTCCGGACGTACAGTGAGCAATGAGAGATATCTTCTGCCGGTCTGTTCACATCCCATGCACATGAATCTTCCTGTGCCGGCAGGAGCGACTCCTGTTATCTCTGAGCCTATTATGCCGGAACTTCCGAAATCTGCAACGAGCACAGTTTCGTTCTCTGCGGTGATACCGAAAATGCCTTCACCCATGACCGCATAGAAAGCGAATCCGTCTGTCCCGGGGAAAATACCGCCGGTGATGCTTTTGTATTTTCCGTATTCCGTCATATCAGCAGGTTCCTGAAGGGTATCTCCGGACAGATAGCCATAGCTTTCGCGGTCTGATATCACAACTCCGCCTTCTGAGTCGCGGGATATTATAATCATCTCACTGTTATCAGCAGCATCAGTCACTTCGCCCTGATCGGAGATGAGCATTCTGGTATTATTTGACGCTATGATGAAACTGCTGCTGCACTTTGCAAAAGTCTGCACGAAGTCCTCTCCGTACTTAAAGTACTTTTCAATACCTGAGATCTCAACTGCGGAAAGCTCCCTGCCGTCACTGTCAAAATTGCGTATCTCTGCGCGTATATCAGCGTTCTGTATGAACTCCTGCGGATCGTCAAAAGCTTCACGGTCTCCGTCTGCAAACAGGATGAGGGCGTATAAGCTGCCGTCTGAGTCTGTAGCAGTGTAAACTGCTTCCGAATCGTTTACGTCTGTAAGTTCATAACTGCTGACAACGGTGCCGTCTTCGCCGTAACATGCACATTTCAGCTTGTTTTCACTGCTTCTGTAAAAGAGACGGTCACTTCCGCCGAAATAGTCTATGTCGTAGTATTTTGCAAGATCGTCCGGAAGGCTCAGTCTCTCTTCCTTGTACATTGTCTGCGTGACCGAAGTTCCTTCGGGCGCTGTCTGCGAACTGAAACTCTCCGGCGAGGAGCAGGAAACTGCTGTGATGAGCGACAGAGCGCATAATGTAGCTGATAGTTTTTTCATATCCTATACCTCCTTCAGATATATGTTTCTGGTAATAGTGATTCTGAGGCGGCAAAAAGACGAAATTATCTGAAAAAAGTACCTGCAAATTTACATTCATGAAAATGCAAATTAAATGCAAAAACTATTGACTGATGAGAAATAAAAAACTATACTGAAATCAAGGTACAGGACATGTACCGGAAAGGATGATAGAAAATGAACGGCAGATTTAACAAGTATTACTTCAGAGCCATGGCATTTGCAGCAGCAGTATGCCTGACATTCAACGGCTGCGGAAGTAAGAGTTCCGGCAGCGGTTCATCTGACGGGACAGCATCAGCACAGAACAGCACATCTGACGGAACCGGATCCGTATCAGATGAGACTGCCGGTGGAGAGATCGAAGGCACTGCGGATAAAGCAATAGAGCTTTCCACTTCGTATAAGCATGAAAGAGTACAGCTGCCTGAGGGCTTGTATTCTCTTTACTCGATCACTCCCACTTCACAGGGAGTATACGCTCGTGCATCAGTGAAGAAAGAAGATCTCGGAGGAGACTACGATGAACGCATATATATCTTTTCGGATGATCTTACGGAGGCGAAGCTCATAACTCCTGAGTTCCCGGAAGAGTACAATTCCGCGGACCAATCGCAGTACTGTGCAGTTTTTCTTGAAAACGGCGATATTCTCATGCTGCTCTGCATGGAAGACCACGGCGGTGTCAAGGAACCGGAAGATCCGGCAAGCCCTGAGGCACAGGCATTTAATTATGAAGAATACCTCCGCAGCTGCAAATACAGCTACAGCCTTGCACGTTTTGATAAGGACGGCAATTTGCTGAAAAACACGCCGCTTTCTGGTCTGGAGCCTTATTACAATGAATACGGTTTGCTTTTCGACTCCATGACAGAGTATAACGGCGGCGTCGTGTTAGGTCTTCAGGATGACACACTGTTGATGATAAAGGAAGACGGTTCATTCGAAGAGTTACTTGCAGCGCCGGAAGGCGACGATATGAGTTACAGCAGCGGAAGCAATGTATATTTCAAGGATGCCGGCGGCAAGCTGATGATCTCTGAGGAAAAATACGATCCTGAGGACTACAGGATCTACAATGATATCTCTTACATTGATGTTGAAAACAAGAAGATAGGAGAACCGTTCATAAAAGGCAATGAAGATATTTCGGAAGCGTACAGCGGCGCAATTTTCAGCAATCCGTTCTGTACGGGATTCGGTGACTATCCGCTGTGCTGCTACATGGCTTCCGGTTACTACGGTATCAGACCGGACGGTTCAATGGAACTCATAATCGACTGGGACGATTCAGACATAAAGGGCGCAGAGGTGGTGCGTCTGAACGACGGTTCATTCATAACAGTGGAAGATAACTGGTCTTCTGACATGCAGCTGCTGCATCTGACTATGCGTGACGCAGCTGATCTTGAAAACGTGAAGATAATAACCATGGCTTCATTATACCCGATCAGCGATCCGATCATAAATGAGTTCAACAGCAGCCAGTCTGAATACCGCATCAAGAAGGTGGACTATTCACAGTATACTTCCGATGATGACCTCAAGGGCGAAGGATCCTATGAACAGCTGAAAAAGGACATAATCGCAGGAAATGCACCGGATATCATCATCGCCCGGGATCACAAGACTATCCGCGACCTCGGAAAGCAGGGAGCATTTGCGGACCTTTACGATCTTATGGAAAATGATCCGGAAGTCAATAAGGATACGCTGATGCCTAATCTTCTTCAGGCAATGGAGAGCGACGGTCACCTTTATTCCATAGCCCCAAGTTTCACTATCGAAACTCTTGTCACTAAGAAATCGGCTTGCGATAAGGAGAACTGGACTTTAGATGACATGATAGAGCTTTACGACAACGCACCTGCATCCTGTGACAGACTTTACGATCGCATCTCCAAGGAAGAGGTGTTCAATATGCTGTTCTACTGCGCGAATGATCTCATCGACTACGACAACGCGGAGTGTCATTTCGATTCCGATGATTTTGTCAAGATGCTTGAATTCTGCAACCGTTTCGTAGACGTGGTGGACAGACCTGACAAGGCAAATGACGGCTGGGATGCTGTTCAGGATTACTACTCCGACATCTTCTACCTCTGGAGAAATGACCGCGTACTCGTGCAGGTAATGGGACTCGGCGAAGAGAATGACTACGGATATACACGCGATATCGAAGCAGGCGGTCCGCTTAATTTCGTTGGCTATCCTTCAAATGATGGTCAGGGCGGCAAGATAGTATTGCAGGAAGAGTACGCAATATCGAGTTCATGCCGGTACAAGGAAGGCGCATGGCAGTTCCTGCGGACGTATCTGACAAAAGAAAACAATAAACTGAATGAAGATCTGGACGGTTCGAGAGATCGTTATTTGTACGGCTATTCTGCACGCCGCGATACGTTTGAAGAACAGATGGATCAGACAATGTACTTCATCGACTATATGACAGGCGAAAAGACTGACCACGCCGAGAGCAAGGGAGAGACTTATTATGCGCTCTCACAGGATGAGAGAGATCATCTGGAGGAATACATCCTCGGCAGTCACACTCTCAAAGCAGAATTTGATGAGGATATAGCTGCACTCTGCCTTGATGAAGCTGCTGCGTACTTCGCAGGCGAAAAAACTGCGGAAGAAGCCGCTGAAATGATTCAGGACCGTGCGGAGATCCTTGTCAGCGAACGGGCATGACAGGATTTGGCATGTAAATGAAGAAGCAATAAGAATAGTGGCTTGCCGGTAACAGCAAGCCACTATTTTGCGTATGGGGTACGGTTATTGGTCCTTCCGAGGATATAATCGGTCGAAACGCTGTAGAAATCTGCAAGAGTTACAAGATGACGTACAGGCAACTCACGCTCACCTGTCTCATATCGCGAATACTGCGGCTGAGTTGTATGGAGAAGTGCAGCAATGTCAGATTGTTGAAGATCACGGTCTTCACGCAGGTCTCTAAGTCGTTGTAAATAATACACAAAACACCCTCCTACGAATTATCATTCCAAACAAATATTATCACACTTTTGATGCTATACCTTGACAATATATCCAAACGGATATATAATATTTATTGAAAGCTGGTGAGTCAGGAAAAAATATGAGAAATATATTAGTAAGGTGTTATCTTAAATTCAAGTCTGTTTGGGGAAAATTTGATAGAACAACCGATGTTATCTTGGGAGGAATGAAAATGGCAGTAGGTATAGTGGCCTTATTTATAGAATTCTTAATTAGAGAGGCATTCAAACGTCATTATCCGGAATTAAAAGACTATAACAACATTGAAAAATATCTGAAAGCTGTTGATAGCTGGGAGAGCATCATATCATGGATGAACGTCATAATGATCGCTACAGCTGTCCTGACATTGATTTATTTAATATCAAATCTAAGCAAGAAAAACAATAAAAAAACTGAACAGGTCGTATGCCTGACATGCGGAGCATTGGTCGATAAAAGGAGCAACTTCTGTCCAGTATGTGCAAACGCCATTCGCAAACAGCTCAGACCGAGTGCAGAAATGTACTATGATGATAGTTTTTGCATTAGATGTGGGAGCGTATTGAATGACGGAGCTAAATTCTGTAAAAGATGCGGTGAACCCGTTAATAATACAAATACAGCAGATCCGGAAGAGCGCCAATAAAAAGGCGCTCTTTTATATTAGAGGCAGCATGACGTTGTGAATGGTTGTCCGTTACCGGCGGCGGAACACCGCCCCTTACGTTTTCTGCTCACTTTTCGTTATCCCCGGGCGGCGGGACGCCGCCCCTACATTATCTACTAACTGCTCACTGCTTTCTACTTTCTAAACTCTGCTCACTACTTACCACTTGCTATTTTCCTCACTATATGTTATAAGCAGCGTGACGCTGCACCCTTGATCGCGGCATAGTTTCATGAGTGGCAATTTTTTCGCGCGTCTCTTGCTATTTTCCTCACTATATGTTATAATAAAAGCGAACATGATTTTCTACAGGAGGTCAATATGAAATATACTCAGGGAAAATATATAATAACAGAAAAACAAGCCATAGCGCGTGAGATATACAGCCTCACGATATCATGTCCGGAGGTAGCAGCAGCGGCACAGCCGGGACAGTTCGTACACATACGCGCCAACGGCTTCACACTCCGCAGACCAATATCCATTTGCGGCATCGACCGTGAAAAGGGTACTCTGCGTATAGTTTTCGAGATAAGAGGAGAGGGAACTGCTGAGATAGCCAGGCTGAACACCGGCGATCTCATCGACATGCTCGCACCTCTCGGCCACGGCTTCACTACCGAAGGTATAGGCAAGGCGATCATGGTAGGCGGCGGTATAGGCACTCCGCCCATGCTTCCGCTGGCTCAGATATTCGGTAAAAACGGCACAGTGATAGCCGGCTTCCGCAATGCGGCGGCGGTGATACTCCAGGATGATTTCCGCAAGACCGGCGCGGACGTTGTGCCTTGTACAGATGACGGCTCATACGGCTGGCATGGTCTGGTCACAGAACCTCTTGCAGCGGCTATCGAAAGGGACAAGCCGGACGCGGTATTTGCCTGCGGTCCTATGCCCATGCTCAAAGGCGTAGCGAAGGTATGTGCAGACGCAGGCGTGTACTGTGAGATATCACTGGAAGAGCGCATGGCGTGCGGAATAGGAGCATGTCTTGGATGTGCATGCCGCACAAAGCGCAATGACGAGGAATACTTTGCACATGTATGCAAGGACGGTCCTGTATTCAAAGCTGAGGAGGTTATCTGGTAATGGCTGATCTTTCTGTAAACGTATGCGGCATAGATTTCAAGAATCCCGTGATACCTGCATCCGGAGTATTCGGATACGGCAGGGAATATGAGGAACTCTTCCCGCTTGACAAACTTGGCGGTATCGCCACAAAGGGAACGACTCTGCATCTCCGCACAGGAAATCCTGCACCGAGAATAGCTGAGACTCCTGCCGGAATGCTGAATTCAGTAGGACTTCAGAATCCCGGAATAGATCATTTCATAGAGACCGAGCTCCCGAATCTTCTCACCAAGGATCTTGTCATCCTTGCCAACATAGCCGGCTCAACTCCCGAGGAATGCGCTCAGGTAGCTGAGAAGCTGGAGGATACCGATGTACACATGATCGAACTGAACATCTCCTGCCCGAACGTGAAGCAGGGCGGAGCTGCATTCGGAACGAGCTGTGAGATGGCAGCAGAGGTAACACGACAGGTAAGGAAAGTCACAAAGAAGCCTCTGGTGGTCAAGCTCTCACCAAATGTCACAAGCATCACCGACATTGCAAAGTCCGTAGAAGCTGCCGGTGCAGACGCAGTATCACTGATAAACACACTCCTTGGCATGAGGATAGATATAAACACCCGACGTCCGATACTCCGCAACAATGTAGGCGGAATGAGCGGCCCTGCGGTATTCCCCATAGCGGTCCGCATGGTATGGCAGGTGGCAAATGCAGTAAAGATACCGGTGATCGGTATGGGCGGCGTGTCATCCGGACGCGACGCTATTGAGCTGATGATGGCAGGTGCATCTGCTGTACAGGTCGGCGCAGCTATCTTCACTGATCCTTATGCACCTGTAAGGATAGTTGAGGAGATGAACGGATTCCTCGATTCCAAGGGAATAGCTTCAGTCAGGGATATCATAGGCACGGTACAGCCGTGGTGAGATTACTGATATTTACAGGCGGTGTATCATGATAATAATGTCAGTGGATTTCGGAGATTCCCGAACAGGCATCGCAGTCTGCGGAAAGAGCGAGATGATAGCTTCACCGGTGACTGTGATAAATGAAAAGGACTTCGAGATATGTATACAAAAAACAGCCGCCCTCGCAAAAGAGCAGAGGGCGGAGGAAATAGTTGTGGGCTACCCTAAGAACATGAACGGGACCATCGGTGAAAGAGCCGAAAAGTGCAGACTTTTTGCAGAAAAGCTGGAGGCACTCACCGGATGCCCGGTAAAGCTCTGGGACGAGCGCTGCACCACAGTCTCCGCGCACAATGCGCTGAATGTCACCAACACAAGGGGCAAAAAGCGTAAAGCCGTAGTGGACGCCGTGGCAGCAGTCATCATACTCGAAAGCTACTTAGGATACAGACGCAACAGCGGACAGATTGCTACATTATAACGGACTTCAGGTCGCTGAGAAGGCTGCCTGCCGCTTTAAGTGTTCTGTCTGCATCACGTTTCAGACATATTTTCTGTATAGGGCCTGCCTGAGTGAAAGCGTAGTAGGTGAATCCTACTACAGCACCGGCAGCAGCGCCCTTTGCAAGTGATCTAATATCCATTGCGATCTCTCCGTTTATCATATTACAGCGTCATTCTGACGCATGGATAGTTTATGTCTGAAAGAGAATAATATACACGAGGCGAAATATGCAAAATCTGAATATAGTTCTTGTCGAGCCGCAGATACCGCAGAATACCGGGAATATTTCCCGTACATGCGCTGTGACGGGAGCAAGGCTGCATCTTGTCCGGCCTCTCGGTTTCGAGGTCAGCGACAAGCATCTGAAGCGTGCCGGTCTTGATTACTGGGACAAGCTCGACATAACATATTATGACAGTTTACAGGATCTTTTTGACAGGAATAAAAACGGCAGTTTCTTTTATTTCACGACAAAAGGGCGCAATGTCCACAGTGATATGGAGTATCCGGACAATGCGTACCTTGTATTCGGACGTGAGGACAAGGGACTTCCCGAGAAATTGCTGCACGAAAATCCGGATACATGTCTCAGGATACCCATGAGGAACGAGCTGCGCAGTCTGAATCTGTCGAACTCAGTAGCCATAGCGGTATATGAAGTCCTGCGTCAATGGGACTACCCTGATCTTTCCCGCGAGGGAAAACTAACACAATATGAATGGTAAGGAGAATTTGAAATGTCCAGAATAATGATACTGACCGATTCCTGCTGTGATCTTTCAAGAGAGAAGATCGCGGAACTCGGCATAACAGTACTGCCCTTTGAATTTACTCTCGGCGGAGAAACGTTCCGCGAGACCTTCGACAAGACATCCGAGGAAGTTTACGAGATGCTTGCACATACAGATGAGATACCCAAGCACAGCCAGATATCTCCGGTGACATTTGAAGAGACCTACAAGAAACTCTATGACGAGGGCTACACAGACATCATCAGCGTTTCCATAAACAGCAAGGGCTCGGGTACATACAACAATTCCATTCTCGGAAAGGAAGACTTCTTCGATAACAATCCTGAGGCAAAGGATAAGATAAGGATATTCAATATCGACTCAAAGTGCTATACCATTTTCTACGGCTACCCCATAATGGAATCCGTAAAGAAGATACGCAAGGGCGCAGAGGCAGAAGAGATAGTAGCCTATCTTGAAGACTGGTTCAACGTATGCGCTATATATGCTGTGCCGTACAATCTGAAATATGCAAAGAAGTCCGGACGCATATCGGCAGCGGCAGCCTTTGCCGGTGAACTTCTGGGACTGAAGCCCATAATCGAATTTGCAGACGGAACAACTACCACAGTCGAAAAGATAAGGGGCGAGAAGAATATCGTGCCAAAGCTGGCAGAATGCGCAGAAAAGCGCATGACTCCTCAGACTCCTTATATCATGGTACACGGCAGGGACAATACTCTTGCCAAGGAGATAGAGAAGGAACTCATCAAGCGCACAGGCAGAAAGGCTGAAATGTACGCTAATATCGGCGCAGTCGTAACTGCAAATATCGGTCCGGACATCGTTGCGGTACTGGTAAGAAGGAAGAATAAGTAATAGATTATAAGGCTGTGTGATCTGTGCGGTTACGCAGCCTTCCTTTTTTGTTGTACTGTAAAGCATACATAAGCGTGACGCTGCACCCTTGAACGCGGAATAGTTTTACGAATGGCAAGTTTTTTCGCTCGTCTATTGCCATTTTCTTCACTATATGTTATAATAAAAGGTGAAAGCTGATCATTCAGCATATTTATATGAACGGAGGTCAAGTTATGAAAGCAGACAAGTATATTGTTACCGGTGAAAAAAAGGTGGATATCCGCAAACTGCCGACCAACAGCAAGGAGGACGGAGTTGACAAAGAGGAGATCATTAAGAAGTACGAGGAGAACAAGCAGGAGCTTTTTGCCTTGCAGGACAAATTCTATGCTGATGCCCGTGAAGGACTTATCGTAGTGATACAGGCGCTCGACGCTTCCGGCAAGGACTCCACGATAAAGAATGTTTTCAGCGGCATGAATCCTCAGGGCGTGAAGGTCCATTATTATAAAGCCCCCACATCAGAAGAGCTTGCCCATGATTATCTCTGGCGCATACATCAGAACATTCCTCGCCGCGGTGAGATAGCTGTATTCAATCGCAGTCACTATGAGGACATCATAACCGTTCAGGTCGAAGATATCTGGAAGAATTATCATATGGCTGACCGCGTGCTGGATGACAGCCAGAAGAGCTTTTTCACCAAAAGATATGCTCAGGTGAACAATTTCGAACAGTATCTCACTGAGAACAGCTACCGTATAGTAAAACTGTTCCTGCACATATCTCCCGAAGAGCAGACCGAGCAGCTGCTTGAACGCATTGAGCTTCCTGAGAAGAACTGGAAATTCAGAGCTGATGACCTGAAAGTGAGAGACAAGTTCGGACCATATCTTGACTGCTTCAATGAAGTCATAAACAAGACCTCCACCAAGGAATGTCCGTGGTACGTCCTTCCCGGGGATCAGAGATGGTACACAAGATACCTCGTAACGGAGATACTTCTCAATGAACTGAAGAAGTGCAGACCGGAGTATCCTGCACTTCCTGACGAGGAAAAGGCAAAGCTCGAAGAGTGCGGAAATGTGCTCCGTCAGGCACTTGAAGGCAAGGAAAAGAAAGAGACCTCCAAGAAAAAAACAGGCAAGAAAAAGAAGTAAAGACAAAATAAAAGGTACGGCTCTAAAGCCGTACCTTTTATTGCTTTTTGTAGAGAAAATAGTAGTAGTCATCCCCGTAATACGGAAAACACTCAGTTGACACCAGTTCATAGCCGGGAAAGCTGAATTTCAGTCTCAGCGAATCGTCATTATCTTCCCACGGCTTTTCGTTGACGCTTCTTGTCACGATGTAATCGGGGATCCGGCTTTCAACATAGAATTCCTGCGAATCTTCCATTTCCGGGTAGAGCATATTTGTAAGGCAGAAGTACTTCATTTCCGGTATTGCATCTGCGGCGGTATAGAATCCGCCGTCGAGGAAGCCGTAATTGAGAATTGAAGCGCTGCTGTCGGTGCCGATGATCTTTGCGAACCGGTACTGCGGCATATCATCGCGGCTGTACTTCATGAGATAGCGGTTTGGAGTTCGGAAGAAAGCGAAGGTCAGTGAACATGCGGCAGAGATGCCGGCAAGGATGATATGATTCACCCTGATGTGTTTCAGTACGCCTTTTGCGGCACAGATGATACCGCCCATAGCCGCCGGCAGGAATACAGCCAGCGTCAGCGAGTAGTATCTGTAAGCCTGTCCGAAGCCGAATACCAGAACGAATGAAGCGGCAAATGCAGCAGCGGTATAAGCTGCTGTTTTTTTATCCTTTTTGGTCAGCATTGCAAGTATTCCTGCGAATGTAATAAGCATGGGGAAACGTGAAAACGTCTTCCATGAGTGCAGACCGTCAAGAAGATTCGTGAGCATGCTGCTTTTTGAATCCACATTGCTGTAGCTTGTGAGATTATTGACGAAGTACACTTTGAAAAGATCGTCCAGTGCGCCGTTTACAGCAAATAGCACGAATACCGGGAACGTCACGATGACTGCGCCGGAAGCCATATGGCAGACCGCCGAAACGGCTGAGTTGATACCTGACTTTCTGTACGCGGTAAATGCTGCGGTCAGTGCTATGACAGCAAAGATGCCGAGCAATGAGAATTTAGTCCAGAAAACTATGCCGGCAGCTATTCCCGTCAGCAGCAGCTCTTTTTTGTTCATTGGTCTGTTTTCCTTCAGAGCACGCAGACCGAAGAAAAATGAGTACGCGAGCAGCGGAAGGCACAATTCCTCAGCGCTGTCTCCGTGACTGAAAGCGCCGGAACTGTAGATCAGGGCAGCTGTCACCGGTACAGCAGCTATGAGTCTTTTGTCATCCCCGCAGAACAGCCGCAGGATCCTGTACGCAGCAAAAAGAAAAGCGGAAGCCGCGATGATCTCTATGAGGAATACTCCGAAGAACGGCTCCGGACTTATCAGCACGGCTAATGCGTGTATGATGTACAGCAAAGGTCCTTTATGTTCGAAAAGATCACGATATGGCAGCTTTCCGTGAAGCATCGCTCTTCCTATGGTGACGTAGCAGTTTGCGTCCACCCAGTCATTTGTGGGATAAAGAGGCGAGGACTTTGTGCATATCAGGAGCACAGCGGCAGACAGAATGAATACCGCCGTAAAGGAAGCATAAATACTGCTTTTTTTATTCATAGCATCACCTTTTATGTTAGTTTATCAAGTCACTTCTGTGAGACTGTCATACTATTATATCACTCAGTCATCATTAAATCAATTGTATTAGAATGACAAATATTACAAAACGGAAACAACAAGTGTATTTTTTAAAGAAACTGTTATAACTTTCCACAATTTAGTAATTGACGATTGATAGCAAAAATAGTATAATAAAATTGTAATGTGGCATATTATGTTCTTTTTTCGTGATAGGCTGCATTCAGCTTATAGATAGCATCAATAATTGGTATAGGATGGTAATTTATAATGTTAAAGAGGAGACAAAAAGCAGCGTCATTTTTGCTTGCGGCTTCAGTGTTCTTCAGCTTTGCTTCATGTGCATCCAATGTCAGTCAGGCGAATAATTCCCCTGCACATGAATCAACAAGAGAGCGCGGAGATGAGCAGGACGTCGCTGAAGGTGACGGAAATGTACAGGAAGACCAGACAACGACTTCCACTACCACTACCACATCAACTACTACGACGACCACTACCACGACGATGATGAAGGGAAACATCTACGATGTGGACGGTTCGCTTCTGATGTTCAGCGGCGAGTATGAGGACGGCAGCGAGAACAGGATGACCAACGATACATACAAGGTGTCCACTGCCAATATCCTCAACAAGCTCTCTGAGGGACTGGATCTCACATTCGAGGAGATACTCAGGGACAAGAATCCATCTCCGGCGAATGAACGGGATAATATGGGACGTTCGGTGCAGCTGACTATCGACGCTGATGTTCAGAATCAGATATATGATTACATGCAGAACATGAACGTAGTCGGTTCCTGTGTTGTGATGAGGACAGACGGCTCCATAATGTGTGAGGTCTCATATCCTTCATACGATCCGGATCTGTATTCACAGGATGAGGATTACGGCGAGAGCCTTGCATGGGGCGCTTTCGGCAACAAGGCTTTCCAGAACGCATCACCCGGTTCATGCTTCAAGATAATGTCGGAAGTTGTTGCTGACAAGAACGGCATAACAAGTCTCACAGACGAGGGAACATGGACTGACGACGGCGCTACGATAGTGAACTGGGATCATGACAGCAGCTGGGCTTATCCGATGGAGAGATCGCTCTATTCAGCCTTTGTGAATTCCAGCAACATCTTTTTTGCCAAGGCGTTCAACACCATAGGAGCTGAGCAGGTCCTCTCCGACCTTTCGACTATTTTCCATTTCGGTGCAGATGCGGACGATATCCAGTGTGATTTCGGAGTGCTTGAAAACAACATCGAAATATACTGCAACGACGACCTCCGCCGGAGTGCATTCGGGCAGTCGTATGTAAGGACTTGTCCGATATATCTTGCGGCTCTTGGAAGAGAGGCAGTATTCGGTGATATGGTGAGACCTTTCGTGCTGAAGAATATCGTTGATACCAATGATTTCAGCAATGTGCTTGAATCCGGCAGCCAGCCCTATGAAGTCATAGCTTCGATCCCCGAAAACCTGCGTCAGAATCTTCTGGACGGCATGAGCGGTGTAGCAGGCAATCTTGGGATATATATCCCCGGCAACTATCAGTTCTACGCAAAGACCGGAACTGCTGAAGTGGGAGCCGGCGACTACCTCTACATAACAGGCATCCTCAAAAACTCCAACGACCGGACATCCGAGCAGATACAGTATACGGATTATTCCGACTATGCTTCCAGCGGTTCGTACATAGTTGTTATGCAGATGCAGAATCCGGAAGACCATAATTTCAGTTTCGCCAGTGAATCAGCGCAGGTCTATAAAGGAATACTTGATATAGTAGTGAGTCAGTAAGAATCACGGCAGAAAATGAAAATCCCCTGAGTTAAGCTCAGGGGATTTTTTTATGTATTTACATATTTCATCAATTCATCGTCAGTTATATCGCGGCTGACAATATGGTGAACTGTATCCAGATTATTCAGGATGTACAGTTCTCTGTTTCTGCGTTCTTCAAGGCATTTTATGTAGCCTTCATATCCTGAAAGGCAGTTTGCTTTTCCGTATCCCTGACCGCAGTGATAATCTATGACAGCATTGAGCCATTGTTCGCCGCGTTCGTTCAGGACACTGTCTACAGTCAGCTTAACATCCGGCACGTCGATATACAGGATGACCGGCGACATTTCTTTTATAATGCCGGCGATCTCGGATATATATGCTCCTGACGCCTCTTTATCCATGCCGAATCTCATCATAGTCTCACACATGGGATTCTGTAGGAATATGCAGTTGAAGACGTAAACTGTATCATTTTCCGCCGAATTTACGAACTCCCGCCACTTAGAGAGTATCATGTTGCGTTCTGTTTCAAAGTCCGGGAAATCGTAATCATCATAGTCAGCAGGATGTCCCGGCATGCCTTCGTCAAAGCATATTGAATGTACTCCTGAGTTTTTCAGCTTGTCTGCGATACGCGAAGCCATAGTGCTCTTTCCGCTGCCGGGCAGTCCTTCAACAATGATAAGCCTGTTTTTCATGGGATCATTTCTTTCCTTTCCCCGAGGATTATCTTAACGATCTCGTCCGGTGAAGATACGATATGATCTGCGCCGGCATCTTCGAGTTCTTTTCTGCCGCGGAATCCCCATTCACAGCCGATGGTCTCGATACCGCAGTTTTGACCGGTCATGATGTCAACGTTGCTGTCACCGATCATGTAGACATGGTTCTCGGTGTCCGGGAGAGCGGCAGCGATCTCAGCGATTATGGCAGTGTCCGGCTTTTTCGGACGGTCAGGAGAACCGCCGAGCACTTTGACGAACGGTATATCAGACATGAGCGCATCTGCTATCATGATAGCTGCGCCTTCCGGTTTGTTGGTAGCGATAGCCATTGTGACGCCGGCGCTTTTCAGAGTGTGGAGCATATCGGAGATGCCGTCATAGAGCTTGGTGCTGTCGAGATAGTGTTTGTTATAGTAGTCGCTGAACAGGGAATGGAGCAGGGGAGTGTCCTGCTTTCTGTCATCCGGCAGAGCACGCTTGCAGAGCATTACAGCGCCGTTTCCGACGAATTGTCTGTACTCTTCAAGGTTGTGCTCGGGACATCCCATGAGCTTCAGTCCGTTGTTTACCGCGTCTGCAAGATCCTGGATAGTATCGGCGAGAGTGCCGTCCAGATCGAATATAGCAGTTATCATAACGCCTCCATTATATTCGTGTCGCCAGCAGTTCTGAATACTTGCGGCGGAAGTTTTCAAAATTGTCCTCGTCAATAGCCTGACGGATCTTTTCTGTCAGAGTGTTATAGAAATAAAGATTGTGCTGTACAGCCAGCCTTCCGGCGAGCTGTTCATTTGCCTTGAAAAGGTGGCGGAGATAAGCACGGCTGAAGTTGCGGCATGTGGGACAGTCGCACTGCTCATCCAGAGGACGGGGATCGGTCTCATAGCATTTATTGCCTATGTGCATTATACCGCTCCATGTAAAGACGGTCGCGTGTCTTGCGTTTCGGCTTGGCATTACGCAGTCGAACATATCCACACCGCGTGCTACAGCTTCTATGATATTTGCCGGAGTGCCAACGCCCATGAGATAACGCGGCTTGTTTACCGGCATGTAAGGTTCAACGACGTCGATGATCCTGTACATCTCATGAGTAGCTTCTCCAACAGCAAGGCCGCCGATAGCGTAGCCGTCCAGATCAAATTCAGCTATCTCCTCCATATGTCGTATACGCAGGTCATCGTAAGTAGATCCCTGATTGATGCCGAAAAGCATCTGATGTTTATTGATCGTATCAGGGAGACTGTTGAGCCTTGCCATTTCGTCCATACAGCGCCTGAGCCAGCGCGTGGTGCGTTCCACAGAAGCCTCAACGTACTTGTACGGAGCAGGATTCTCGACGCATTCATCGAAAGCCATTGCTATAGTCGAGCCCAGATTTGACTGTATCTGCATGCTCTCCTCAGGTCCCATGAAAATGCGTCTGCCGTCGATATGGGAGGCAAAATAAACGCCTTCTTCCCTGATCTTACGGAGCTTTGCAAGTGAGAACACCTGAAATCCGCCGCTGTCAGTGAGGATAGGCTTATCCCAGTTCATGAATTTATGCAGACCGCCCATCTGCTTTATGATATGATCTCCCGGACGCAGGTGCAGGTGGTAGGTATTGCAGAGTTCCACCTGAGTTTTGAGACCTTTCAGGTCAACGGAAGAGATACCGCCCTTGATGGCGGCAGCAGTGCCGACATTCATAAAGCATGGGGTCTGGAAAGTGCCGTGAACGGTCTCGAACTGACCGCGTCTGGCTTTATTTTCTTTTTTTATGAGTGTGAACATAAGTACTCCTTGTTTATAAGGTGATCTTTAGTCAAAGACATATCCTTCTATGGTTTCGGGATCGCGTGATTCGTAGATCCCGGTAAATCCTATGAGTTCCCGGTCTTTATTCCTTATGGCAACGAGGTATACGTCTGTATTGGATTCGTCCTTGTGATAGCAGAACAGCGAGTCCTTGTCATTGTTCTCCTTGAACCATTCAATGACCATTTCGACTTTCGTTCTTCCTTCAAATCCGCAGTGCGTGAGGAGAGATTGTCCGATCAGAGCTTCCCCTCCGTAGGGAGCGTATTCCTTTTTGGCCCAGTCATTCATGAAAACGATCCTGTAATCCGTATCACAAATGACGATCGGTGACTTCTTTGTGTTTGTAAGGCCTATGAGTATTTCTGTCAGATCCATGAAGATTTCCTTTCTTGTTTAAGCTCATACCGTTCGGAGGATTCCGGGGTCCTGAACTCATGTTTTTCGTAATAACCGATGAGTTCACCGTTCTCATCACGCAGAGCTTTCATATAGACATCCTTGTTTTCCTTATCGCTGTGGAAAGTGAAAACGCTGTTATGACTCTTGTCAGCCATGAACCAGCCGGTCACCATTTTTATTTTTTCGGTGGATGAGGGGTTATGACAGTCGAAGATAGATCTTCCCACGAGTGCAGCACCGCCGAATCTTTCGTAGCGTCTGACCGAAGCCGGATTCATGTAAACGATAGTATGCTCAGTATCACATATAACTACAGGAGCGTCATCACTGTCGATAAGACTTTTGAAAAAAACATTGATATCCATACATTCAATTCCTTTGCTGGCGCACTTAGAAATGTGCGCAATATATAATACATATTATAACATATAGTGAAGAAAATGGCAAGAGACGCGCGAAAAAACTTGATGTTCATGAAACTATACCGCGTTCAAGGGTGCAGCGTCACGCTGCTTATAACATATAGTGAAGAAAATAGCAAGTAGTAAGTAGAGAGTAGATTTTAGAAAGTAGTGAGTAGAGAGTAGAAAGTGTAGGGGCGGCGTTCCGCCGCCCGGGGAACGGACAATCGTTTACAACGTACAGCGCGGACGTAGATTAATGATTCCGGTGTCGCGCTGTTCAGAGGATACACATGCAGTCTCCGAAACTGAAGAAACGATATCTTTCCTCAACAGCAGTCCTGTATGCGGACATTGTATTGTCGTAACCCATGAAAGCCGATACGAGCATTATGAGAGTGCTTTCCGGCAGATGAAAATTAGTTATCAGCCCGTCAATACATTTGAATTCATAACCGGGATAAATGAATATATCTGTGTATCCTTCATGGGGAGCTATCTCATTATAGAAAGTTGCAACGCTCTCAAGAGTGCGGCAGGTCGTAGTGCCGACAGCTATGACGCGGCCGCCGTTTTTCTTGGTTTCGTTGATTAGTTCGGCAGTTTCAGCCGGAAGGAAATAATGCTCGCTGTGCATTTTGTGTTCGAGCACGTTATCCTCCTTGACGGGACGGAACGTACCGAGTCCGACGTGAAGTGTGACGAATGCAGTTTTTATGCCTCTTTTTCTCAGGTCATCCAGAAGCTCCGGAGTGAAATGAAGTCCGGCAGTAGGAGCGGCAGCAGAGCCGAGTTCTTTTGAATACACGGTCTGATACCTTTCGCGGTTTTCCAGCTTTTCTTTTATGTAAGGCGGCAGCGGCATCTGTCCGACATCTTCCAGAGCGGTGAAGAAATTGCCTTCACACTCAAATTTAACTATGCGGTTGCCGTCATCTTTTACTTCGACAACTTCGGCAGTCAGTCTGCCTTCACCGAAACTGAAACGAGTTCCCACCTTGGCTTTTTTGCCGGGACGGCAGATTATCTCCCATAGCTTGTCGCCCTTCTGTTCAAGGAGCAGGAATTCGATGAACGTGCCGTTGCTGATCTTTTCGCCGTAAAGCCTTGCAGGTATAACACGGGAATCGTTCATTACCAGCAGGTCACCTTCTTTAAGGTGTTCGCATAGATTATAGAAGTGGTCGTGAGAGACTGCACCGGTCCGGCGGTCCACACACATCATTCTTGAGGCACTTCGCGGTTCAACAGGAGTCTGCGCGATCAGTTCCTCGGGAAGGTCATAATAAAAATCTGATTTTAGAAGTTCCATAAACTATCTCCTTATCTTCTGAGAGTGCGCAGATACTGCTTCTGCTCATCTGATATGCGGAAACTCTCTGCGGCTTTCTGTATGGTCTTGTTGTGCGTCCATTTATCAAGACGGCAGTCTTCGATGAACGGAAGCACAGTGTCATAGTTTTTGGCAAGGGCTGTGGCGAAGTACCATGCTCTCATCATATTTATGTAGTACTCATCTGAATCTATCGCCGCAACCCGGTCAGCGTATTCACTGCGGAAACTGTCACCGAGATAATACCTCATGAGCATGCCGACGGCGAATCTGACCGTGTAAACATGTTCAGATGCGAGCCATTTGTCGATATACGGCAGCAGTTCTGCGGTATGCCTTGCGAATACTTTGGGCGACAGCTGGTCGCAGGTCGCCCAGTTGTCAACATACGGCAGGAACTTTTCTGTCATTCCGAGACATGTCCCGAAGTCCCTGATGCCGGATATTATAAAGGAATGGAGCTGGTATTCGTCGAAGTATCTGTGGGGCAGCGTTTCAAGAAATACGTTTATATCATCGCGCTGTCCGAATCCCTTAGCCAGCTTCCTGAGCTCGGGAGTGCGTACACCTATGAAACGGCTGCGGTCGGTTCCGGGAGTAAGCTTCGACTGGAATTCAGCATACTGTTCATCTCGCAGAGCATTGAACTCAGCGTCGATATCGGTGAAAATGCTCATAAATGTGTCCTCCGGGCAGAAAAATATTTTCGTAAAAATCTGAAAAAGCTGTTGACAATACAGGATATAAGTGTTATTATAATAGCAAGGCAGAGGTGCGGCTGAGAATAGTACCTGTACATGGGACGACCGGTCCGGTGATGTGCAGCGAAAGGTGATGCCGCCGAAGAACGGTTTCCGGTAAACTCCGTTCTGGCTGCAGGCTGAACAGGTCTGTGGCTGTCATCATGCTTATGGTGGAGAGCTGCTGACATCAAAACGTGATGTCAACATTTCTATTATAACTCATGATGTGCCGGTTTGCAACCGGTTTTCTTTATTTTATGTAAATTTTTTTGAAGGAGCATGTTTATGAAACAGTACAATGTAGGTATTATAGGAGCAACGGGTATGGTAGGACAGAGATTTGCAACTCTGCTCGAAAATCACCCGTGGTTCAACGTCAAGGTGCTTGCAGCATCCCCCAGAAGCGCAGGTCAGACATATGAGCAGGCAGCAGGAAGCCGCTGGAAGATGGCAGTTCCCATGCCGGCAGCAATGAAGGACATGATCCTCATGGACGCGACCAGCGATATTGAGAAGATCGCTTCAATGGTGGATTTCTGCTTCTGCGCAGTTGATATGAAGAAGGACGAGATCAAGGCACTTGAAGAGGCTTATGCTAAGGCTGAGTGTCCTATCGTTTCCAATAACTCAGCACACAGATTCACACCTGATGTTCCCATGGTAGTTCCGGAGATCAACCCTGACCACATCGAGATCATCAAGGCACAGAGAGAGCGTCTCGGCACAAAGAGAGGCTTCATCGCTGTCAAGTCCAACTGCTCTATCCAGAGCTATGTTCCCGCTCTTCACCCGCTGAGAAAGTTCGGTCTCAAGAACGTTCTGGCTTGTACTTATCAGGCTATCTCCGGCGCAGGAAAGAACTTCGAGACATGGCCTGAAATGGTCGATAACCTCATCCCGTTCATCGGCGGCGAGGAAGAGAAGTCCGAGCAGGAGCCGCTGAAGGTATGGGGCGAGATCAAGGGCAATGAGATCGTAAAGGCAACATCTCCCAACATCACAACACAGTGCCTGCGTGTCCCGGTTTCTGACGGTCACACAGCTGCTGTATTCGTAAGCTTCGAGAACAAGCCCTCCAAGGAGGAGATACTCCAGCTCTGGAAGGACTTCAAGGGCGTTCCTCAGGAACTTGAACTTCCCAGCGCACCCAAGCAGTTCATCCACTACTTCGAGGAAGACAACCGTCCGCAGGCTAAGCTTGACAGAAACCTTGAAGGCGGTATGGCAGTATCTACAGGACGTCTCCGCGAGGATACACAGTACGACTACAAGTTCGTATGCCTCTCACACAATACTCTCAGAGGTGCAGCAGGCGGCGGAGTACTTCTCGCTGAACTTCTTGCAGCCAAGGGCTATTTTGACTGATCCGCACTACTCATGAAAGGAGCAGGATTATGAAGAACACTATTTTCACCGGCGCTGCTATAGCTATCATAACACCTATGAACAGCGACGGTTCTATAAACTATGACGAACTGGGCCGCATCATTGACGACCAGATCGAAAAGGGCACTGACGCTATCGTTATCTGCGGTACTACAGGCGAATCTGCAACTATGACAGATGACGAGCACCGCGACTGCATCAAGTTCGCCGTAAAGCACGTTGCAGGCAGAGTTCCTGTTATCGCAGGTGCCGGAAGCAACGATACAAAGTATGCAGTAGAGCTTTCAAAGGAGGCTGAGGCTGCCGGTGCAGACGCTCTTCTCCATGTAACTCCCTACTACAACAAGACGACTCAGAAGGGCCTTATCGCACACTTTACAGCTATTGCAGATGCTGTGAACATCCCGATAATCCTCTATAATGTTCCCAGCAGAACAGGCTGCGGACTTGAAGTAGCAACAGTAAAGGAACTTTCAAAGCACAGAAATATCGCTGCTATCAAGGAAGCAAGCGGCAACATCAGCTATGTTGCAAAGCTCATTGCAGCATGCGGCGATGACATTGACGTATACTCCGGCAATGATGATATGATAGTTCCTATAATGTCACTTGGCGGCAAGGGCGTCATCTCAGTACTCTCTCATGTTCTTCCCAAGGAGACACATGACATGGTGCAGTACTGCCTCGATAACAATTTCGCAGAGGCAGCAAAGCTCCAGATAGAGTACCTTGATGTAATAAACGATCTGTTCATCGAGGTGAACCCGATCCCTGTCAAGGAAGCAATGAACATGGTCGGCTGGAATGCCGGACCGTGCCGTCTGCCTCTTTGTGAGATGACAGATGAACACAGAGCAAAGCTCCGTGCATCACTGGAAAAGCACGGACTTATCAGATAAGATAATGAAAAGCAAGGAAGTGTGAAATATGACAAATATAGCAATATGCGGCGCAAACGGCAAAATGGGCAAGACTGTCTATGCCTGTGTCGAGGAAAGAGATGACTGTCAGGTAATTGCCGGCATCGACCTTTACACAAAGCAGTATGCAAATTTCCCCATAGTTGAAACTCCGGATCAGCTTCCTGTGAAACCGGATGTAATAATCGACTTCTCTAATCCTGCATCACTGGACGGGCTGCTTGATTACTGTCTGTCTACAGGCACTCCTGTAGTTATCGCAGCTACCGGTTACAGTGATGAGCAGATAGCAAAGATCAGGTCAGCAGCAGAGCAGATACCTGTATTCTTTACATTCAATATGTCGCTCGGCATCAATCTTCTCGTGTCTCTTGCCAAGAAGGCAACTGCCGTTCTCGGAGATCAGTTTGATATCGAGATCGTTGAAAAGCATCATAATCAGAAGATAGACGCTCCCAGCGGAACAGCTATCATGCTTGCAAACGCTATCAACGAGACACTGGACAATACACGTCACTATGTCTATGACCGTCACTCCCGCCGTCAGAAGAGGGAGAAGACAGAGATAGGCATGCACTCGATACGCGGCGGTACGATAGTTGGTGAACACGAAATCATATTTGCAGGTCATGATGAGGTAATAACACTTTCACATTCAGCAGCTTCCAAGACGGTTTTTGCAGAGGGTTCGGTAAATGCTGCGCTTTTCATAACAGATAAGCCGGCAGGACTTTACGATATGCAGCAGCTCGTCTGAAACGGAGGAAAATATGGTAACAAAGGAAGAGCTTGACAGAGTCAGAGAGACATTCCGGAATGACCGTTACGCATACGAGACAGGCGCTGTGATCGACGAGATCGGCGATCACTATTCAAGATGCAGCCTTGTTCTCAGCGAACACCATAAGAATGCTGTCGGCGGCATTATGGGCGGAGTTTACTTCACTCTGGCAGACTTTGCCTTTGCCGTTGCATCAAACTGGCAGAAGCCGGGCGTCGTAGGGCTGAACTGCGATATCTCGTTTATCGGAGTACCTAAGACAGAGCGAATAATTGCTGAGGCAAAACTCATAAAAGACGGCAGAACGATCACCACATACAGCGTGGAGATACGGGATGAACTCGGCAATATAGCAGCCGTTGTGCAATGCGTAGGTTTCAGGAAACAGTGACATACGGCGCTTTTTAAGATCACTGATATAAGCAAAATGATCCCGGAACGGACATACCGTTCCGGGATCTTGCTGTATTATTATTCAGTTCAGGCGGCAGGGATGAATTCCGGTGATATTGAAAGCTCGCCGTTTTCGATCTTTGCACGGAGTTCTTCTTCCGGCAGAGGCTTGCTGAACAGATAGCCCTGAGCGCGGTCACAACCGATGCTCTTGAGGAATTCGAACTGCTCAACGGACTCAACACCTTCCGTCAGCGATACCATATTCAGCTGTTTTGTGAGCTGTACGATGTTTTCGAGTATCGGCTTGGTCTTGTCGTTGCTCTTGAATCCGCTGAGGAACTTCATATCTATCTTCATGACATCGAACTGGAAGTCTTTGAGAACGTTCAGCGAAGAATAGCCGCTTCCGAAATCATCGAGCCAGATATTATATCCGGATGAATGGAGTACATTCATAGCGTTCTGCAAGAAGTCCTGCTGATCGGTGAGAGCGCTTTCGGTTATCTCAATATCAAGGAAGCGTTTCGGTACGCGGTACTTATCAGCGGTCTCGTTGAGAAATCCTACGATATCACAGAGTTCGAAATCAAGCCGGGAGATATTAAGTGAGACCGGGACGAAGGGCATTTTGCTGTCAATAGCTCTGCGGTAGTCCTTGCAGACCTGTTCGACTATGCAGCGGTCGAGTTTGTGTATCTGACGATACTCTTCAAGTATCTCGATGAAGGCTCCGGGAGGCAGGATGCCGTAATTGGGATCGTGCCACCTTGCGAGGGCTTCAAGACCGCAGATGCAGCCGTTCTTTGTAGATACAACAGGCTGGTAGTACACCTTGATATAACCTTTGGCGATAGCGTTGTCGATCTTATTGACGATATAATGCTTGAGCTGGAATTTGTCTTCAAGAGACTGGTCGTACATACGGAAAGTACGGTCAAAGTGTTTTTTGATGCTGTTGCAGGCGAATCGTGCACGGTCACAGGCGAGACTCGGATCGGTCTCAGTACTGTTCGGACGGTATGCACCGCATTTCAGAGTCAGCTGTACTTCTCCCTGCATATCATGGATGTGCTCTGAAAGGCTGTTTATGACATCTTTGCAGCCGTCGAATCTTGTGAGCACAACGAAATGGTCATCGGAAAATCTTGACACCAGTGAACCCTTGAAAGACTCGCTGATGCAGTGTGCGAACTCTATCAGCAGTTCATTGCCTTTATGGAATCCGTATTTTTCGTTATAGGACTTGAAATTCTCGATATCCAGAAACAGGAAAACTATATTTTCCTTATCAGTTGTGACATAGTTCAGCATTTTCTCAGCTTCGTTTCTGAAGTACACCATATTGTGTATCCCGGTCAGCTCATCTTCGACGGATATGCGGCTGAGGTAGCTGTTTATTTTTTCGAGGTTCTCATCTTTCAGAGCCTGCGAACGTGTCTTGTAGTAATTGCTGATGCAGAACATAAGCGTGGATATCCACATTGTGAACCCGTTTATCTGGGTGCTTTCGGTGATGCCGACAGTGCCGGTGTTGTAAGCTACAAGGTTGTCGAGCCGGAACATGAATACCCAATAGGATACTGTCAGTATCATGAAACCGGTGACAGGTCTCCATGTCAGCAGGCAGACAACGAACAGCTCCATAGTCAGGAAGGTGAGTATCTGCTCGCCTTTTGCGTAGGAATTGGTAGATATCATGATACCGAAGTTTATGCAGATGAATGAGAAAAGGTACATAGTGGCGAGACTCTGCCATTTTTTGTCATTTTTCCCCGTCATCAGGAGGACAGCCAGCGTGATCGTTATGATACCGGCGATCAGGAGTATTATGTAGTTCGCAAAATAGGAAGCCTGCACCTGTGCAGGATCATATTTTGAAAGCTGCCATATCTCGAATACGCAAACAGCTGCCGCCATAGGTATTATGAGCAGACAGAGCCAGCGTGTCCGGTTGGAGCCTTTGAAGTAGCGGATGGCGAAAAGCAGCATCAGCAGTGCTATGCACAGGAGTATGAGATAATTTGAGTAGTACTTATCCGCTATATTCCAGAAAAGGTGCTGGATATGCTCATTGATGATAGTACGGGTCATATGTATTATCATCCAGATCTCCAGCATGATGACGATAACGGACATATAAATGCTCGCTTTCATGTTGGTGGCGTAAAAATAATCCCTTACATATTTGCTCTGTTTTTCGAGACCTATGGCATCAAGTATCTTCCTTATCATATAAATACCACCTTCTTAACAAAACATAAACTGCGGATCAGTCTGGTAGTTAGTAATAGTATAACATAATAAACTTAAATTGTCAATAGATGTTTGTTATTTTTGTAGAAATTAGACACATTAGGTGCATTTGTCATGGTGGTTATAACTGTGGATATTTCAGTTTGTGACTGCCCGCGGTTTGACTTTGAAGGACTGCTGTGATATAATAGTACAAGAGAGGAGGGGACGGATTGGAAAGGATAACAAAAGGCGGATACATAATCAGAGCACTGGAAGCAGCCGGATTCGAGGCTTATTACGTCGGCGGATGCGTCCGCGACACTATCATGGGCAGAGAGATACATGATATCGACATCACCACCAGCGCTCTTCCGGAAGATGTCATAAGGGTATTCGGAAATGAACGTGTGCTGCCGACCGGTATCAGGCACGGAACAGTTACAGTAGACCGTGGATTCGAAGTCACAACATTCCGGATAGACGGCGATTATGCCGATTCCCGCCGACCTGAAAATGTGATCTTCACAAGAAGTCTCCGCGAAGATCTGGCAAGGCGCGATCTCACCATGAACGCCATTGCCATGGATATAAACGGCAATATCATCGACTATTTCAATGGCATGGCTGACATAAGAGACGGCATCATAAGGTGCGTAGGCGAGCCGGAAAAGCGGTTTACCGAAGACGCACTGCGCATACTTCGCACGGTCAGATTTGCCTCTGAACTGAGCGCTGAGATCGAGAGCGGGACAGCTGATGCTGTCCATAAGCTTTGCGGCAGACTTGAACTGATATCACGCGAGCGTGTCCGTGAGGAACTGGACAAGCTGATATGCGGAAAAGACTGTGTCCGTGTCATGCTCGGATACAGCGATGTGATGACGGTGATAATACCGGAATTAAAGCCGTGCATAGGCTTTCAGCAGCATTCCAGATATCACAGGTATACAGTCTGGGAGCATATAGTCAGAGCAGTGGGAGCTTCACCGGATGATGTTGTAATACGCCGTGCAATGCTTCTGCATGACGTAGGGAAGCCGGAGATGTTCACTATGGATGAGAACGGCGAAGGCCATTTCAAGGGACACGCCGGACTGAGTGCGGACATGGCTGAGAAGATACTGGAGCGTCTGCGCTATGACAGGCGATCGGCAGAACTCGTATGTGAGCTTATCCGTCACCACAGCGACAAGATACATTCTGAGAATCAGGTAAAGCATCTGACAGCAGAGCTCGGACTTGAGGTCTTCTGCATGCTTATGGAGTGCAAAAAGGCGGATAACTGTGCGAAAAATGAGTTCGTTCTGGCAGAGAACAAGGACTTTGATGATTATAAGGATACAGCGGCAGGCTTTGTGGAAGAGGGCGCATGTATGAGCCTTAAACAGCTTGCTGTGAACGGACACGATATGATGTCTCTTGGAATGAGAGGGGAAGATATAGGAAAAGCACTCAGCGGACTGCTTGAACTTGTCATGGACGGTGTTCTTCCCAATGAGAGGGACATGCTCATAAGACACATCACGGAGGGATCACTATGATAAAGGGCAGGATACATTCAACGGAGAGTTTCGGCACAGTGGACGGTCCGGGAGTACGTTTTGTGGTCTTCTTTCAGGGGTGTCCTATGCGGTGCAAGTATTGTCATAATCCGGATACATGGGATTTTTCCGGAGGACGTGAAACAACTGCGGAGGAACTCATGAAGGAGTATGATTCCTACAAGGAATTCCTGAGATCCGGCGGTATAACCGCGACCGGCGGCGAACCACTTGCACAGCCGGAATTCCTTGCGGAGCTTTTTGCACTTGCCAAAAAGAAGGGAGTACATACCTGCCTTGACACTTCTGCCGGCGTGTATTCGCCTTCAGATCATGCTGCGATAGATGAAGCATTGAAGTATACTGATCTTGTCATGCTTGACATTAAGCATATCGACGATGAAGCTCACCGTGAGCTTACAGGGCTGGGAAACAGGAATATCTTAGCCTTTGCCGAGCATATCCGTGATCTTGGGATACCGGTGTGGATACGTCATGTAGTCGTGCCGGGCATCACGGACGATGAGAGCGAACTTTTCCGGCTTGGGGAGTATCTTTCTGCTCTCAGCAATCTGAAAGCGCTGGATGTGCTTCCGTATCACGATATGGCTAAGCCTAAGTACGCCGCTCTGGGACTGGAATATCCTCTCGGTGACACTCCGCCGCTGACAAAGGAACAGGCACTTGCTGCCCGTGAGACTATACTGAAAGGCATAAAATCAGGACTGCGTAAAAAATGAAACGCACACAGTCCGGTCATAGGCAAAGAAAAAGCCCGGAGCTTTATTTTAAGCTCCGGGCTTTGATAATTGCTTATGCAGTTTTACTGTTCTTCCTTATAGATAGTGCCGTTTTCGATACCCTTGAGAACACTTCCGGCTATTTCAGTCCACTGAGCAACTTCAGCAGGATCGTAAGAAATGACCTTCTTAGCCCACTGGCTGCAATGAGCACATGCGTTTTCAGGTCTCTGACCTTCTTCGAGAATATCATCAACACAAAGAGTCTTTGAGCAGTTGTTATTCTTTATGAAGTGTTCAAGGAAGCCGTCAAGCTTCTTGTTGTCAACATAGAGCTTCGGGAGATGCATAGTTCTTCCGTAAGCCATCATTGCTTCCGGCTTGAGCTTATCCATAAATCTCATAGCAGGTGCGCCGGGAGGAGGTCCCATAGGAGGTCCGCCTGCACCGGTAGCCCATGGAGGAGGTCCGCCTGCACCGGTAGCCCACGGAGGAGGTCCGCCTGCAC
>DFJW01000028.1 GCA_002373775.1 Ruminococcus flavefaciens
GGTAAGCGTGTTGACTACTCAGGACGTTCAGTTATCGTCGTTGGACCTGAACTGAAAATGTACCAGTGCGGTCTTCCTAAGGAAATGGCTCTCGAACTCTTCAAGCCTTTCGTACTGAAGAGACTCGTTGACAAGAAGGCTATCGCAAATATAAAGTCTGCAAGAAAGCTCATCGACCGTGCTGACAACAAGGTATGGGATGCTCTCGAAGACGTTATCAAGGATCACCCTGTAATGCTCAACCGTGCTCCCACGCTCCACAGACTCGGTATCCAGGCATTTGAGCCTATACTCGTTGAAGGACGCGCTATCAAGCTCCACCCCCTCGTATGCTCTGCGTTCAACGCTGACTTCGACGGTGACCAGATGGCTGTACACCTTCCCCTTTCAGCTGAGGCACAGGCTGAGGCACGTTTCCTCATGCTCGCTGCTAACAACCTGCTGAAGCCCTCAGACGGTAAGCCTGTTGCTGTACCTTCACAGGATATGGTACTCGGTTCTTACTACCTTACTATGGATAAGCCCGGCGAACCCGGCGAAGGCAAGGTATTCCGCGATGTGAACGAAGCTCTCATGGCTTATCACGAGCACGATGTTTCCCTCCACGCTAACATTAAGGTAAAGATAACTAAGGATATCGGTGACAAGAAGGTATCCAAGATAATCGACGCTACTGTAGGACGTCTCATATTCAATGAGAACATCCCTCAGAACCTCGGTTATGTTGACAGAACAAATTCCGATAAGCAATTCGACCTTGAGGTAGCATTCCTCGTAGGCAAGAAGCAGCTCTCCGACATCATCGAGCGCTGCATAAAGATACACGGTACTACTACAACTTCAGAAGTACTCGACCGTATCAAGGCTCTCGGATACAAGTACTCCACAAGAGCAGCTCTTACTGTTGCTGTATGCGACGCTTCTATCCCGCCGCAGAAGAAGACTATCCTTGCTGAGGCAGATGCGGAAGTCGCTGAGATCACAAGCGAGTACGAGTACGGCTATATCTCCGCTCAGGAGAAGTCCAAAAAGATCATCGCTCTCTGGACTGAGACCAACGACAGAGTTACTGCCGCTCTTAAAGCTAACTTCGACCGCTACAATCCTATCTGGATGATGGCTGACTCAGGTGCCCGTGGTTCTATTTCACAGATCAGACAGCTTGCCGGTATGCGTGGACTTATCGCTAATACCTCCGGCGGCGTTATCGAGATCCCGATCAGAGCTAACTACCGTGAAGGTCTTAACATCCTCGAATACTTCATCGCTTCACGAGGCGCCCGTAAGGGACTTGCCGATACCGCTCTCCGTACCGCTGACTCCGGTTACCTCACACGTCGTCTCGTTGACGTTTCTCAGGATGTCATCATCCGTGAGGAGGACTGCGGAACTACAGAAGGTATCGAAGTATACGAGATCAAGAACGGCAACGAGATCGTTGAGCCGTTCGCAGAGCGTCTCGTCGGCAGATATCTTGCTGAAGACCTCAGAGATGAGTCAGGTGAACTTATCGTTTCACACAACAAGCTCATCACTGATGCTGATGCCAAGAAGATCATCGACGCAGGCATAGAGAGGATAAAGATCCGCTCAGTACTGGAGTGTAAGTCACGCATAGGCGTATGCGCTAAGTGCTACGGACTCAACCTCGCAAACAACACAACTGTATCCGTCGGCGAAGCTGTTGGTACTATCGCTGCTCAGTCTATCGGTGAACCCGGTACACAGCTCACCATGAGAACCTTCCATACCGGAGGCGTTGCTTCTGCCGATGCTGAAGATATCACACAGGGTCTTCCCCGTGTTGAGGAACTCTTCGAGAGCAGACGTCCTAAGGGTGCTGCTATCCTCTCCAGGATCTCTGGTAAGATACACATCGAAGAAGTCAAGACTACAAGAAACATCATCGTCAATAACGATGAAACAGGCGAAGCTGAGAGCTATATGATCCCCTACAACCTCAAGATCCGCGTTCAGGAAGGTGAGGCTATCGAGAAGGGAACACGTCTGACTGAAGGTAATATCTACCCTGCTGATATACTCAATATCCTTGGTACACAGGCTGTTCAGAACTACATCATCAATGAAGTTCAGAAGGTTTACCGTCTCCAGGGTGTTGATATCAACGACAAGCATATCGAGATCATCGTTCGTCAGATGCTCCGCAAGGTCAAAGTTGAAGAGACCGGAAGCAGTTATCTCCTTCCCGGAACACTCATCGACCGCAAGGAAGTTGATGCTATCAACGAAGAGCTCCAGGCAAGGATCGACAACGGTGAGATCGACCTCCAGCTCGTTACTACAAGTCCTGTTCTTCAGGGTATCACAAAGGCATCCTCCAACTCTGACAGCTTCATGTCAGCAGCTTCATTCCAGGAGACCACAAAGGCTCTTACTGATGCTGCTATCAGAGGAAAGAGCGATAAGCTCCTCGGACTCAAGGAAAATGTTATCATCGGTAAGCTCATTCCTGCCGGTACAGGTATGGAGTGCTACAGAAATGTTGAAGTTGTCAAGAATGACAACTACCTTGAGCACAATGCGGCTGCAATGAACGCTCCTATAGTATAAGATAACATTGCATGCCCCTGACGGTACAATAACCGCAGACGATAAATAAGAACAAGCCATAGCGCTTCCGGTATATTGCCGGGAGTGCCATGGCTTTCTTTTTGAACACAATTTCAAAAGCCCCCCGAACGGCAGGATACCGTTCAGGGGCTTAAATTCTGCATCATGCCGGAGATCAGTCCGGAAGCTTGAACTCTTCATAGAGGCGGTTGAGTTCCTCCGCAAGATTACGCATATCTGCATTGGTCCTTCCGCTGGAATTGCGTATTAGTGACGCAAGGCGTTCTGATGCGCCGATGAGTTCGCTGTAAGCTGCACTCATATTCGCACTTGTGTCCTTCTTCTTGGGTATCGGTATCGGCTGAGCGTCGATAGTTATCTCATTCGCAAGGATGTCAAATTCTGCACCGCTGTAAGGTGCATAGGCTTCAACGCCCAGCTCGTCATTGAGCTTCTGGGCGAAGGCTTTTACAGCTGCATCGTCTCCATGGTTAACGAAAAAGCGCTTAACTCCGCTGATCGAGCGTGCCCATTCCATAAGTCCGTTCACATCGGCATGACCACTGATACCGGGAAGCTGCTTTATCTGGGCTGCAACTGTTACGGTCTCTCCGAAGAGCTTGACACGCCTTGCTCCGTCCACAAGGCTCCTGCCGAGAGTATTTCCTGCCTGATAGCCTACAAAGAGTATCGTATTCTCATGTTTCCAGAGATTGTGCTTCAGATGATGCTTGATACGACCTGCTTCACACATTCCGCTGGCGGATATTATCACCTTTGGTCTGGAATCGCTGTTGATAGCCCTTGAATCGTCACTGCTGACAGTTCTGATAAGGTCGTCAAAAGCAATGGGGTTTATGCCGCGCTTTACAAACGAAAGTGCTTCTTCATCATAGCAGGACTCACGGTTGTTGATGAATATATCAGTTGCCTCATTTGCAAGAGGACTGTCAACATATACGGGGAATCCATCATGTCCTTTAACGAGTCCCTCTTCTTTTATATGACGCAGGAAGTAGAGCATCTCCTGTGTCCTGCCCACCGCAAATGAAGGTATGATAACACTTCCTCCGCGGTCAAAAGTGGTCTGGAGCACTCCTGCAAGGGCTGTGACATAATCTGTGGGACGGTCATGTACTCTGGTACCGTAAGTGGATTCGATCAGCACATAGTCAGCCTTTTCAATAAACTGCGGATCACGGATGAGCGGCTGTTCAGTATTTCCGATATCTCCGGAAAATACGAGTGTCCTTGTCTCGCCCTCTTCAGTAAGTTCGAGTATTATGCTTGAAGAACCAAGAAGATGTCCGGCATCACGGAAAGTTACTCTTATGCCCTCGCTTATCTCGCAGGGAGCATCATAACTATGAGGTACGAAAAGTCTTACTGCGCCAAGTGCGTCATTCATGGTGTAAAGCGGCTCATACGGTGGTTCTCCGCGCCTTTCGGCTTTCCTTGAACGCCACTCAGCCTCGAATTCCTGAATGTGTGCGCTGTCACGCAGCATAACATCACAAAGATGAGCCGTAGCAGTAGTCGAATGTATCTCTCCGCAGAATCCGCCCGCATAAAGCAGCGGCAGCATACCGGAATGATCTATGTGAGCATGTGTGAGCAGTACAAAGTCGATCTCAGCCGGTGCAACAGGGACTACTACATTCTCAAAAAAGTCTTCCCCCTGCTGCATACCAAAATCTACAAGAAATTTTTTACCGCAGGCTTCAACGTAGGTACAGCTTCCTGTTACCTCATGCGTTGCGCCGATAAAAGTCATTTTCATATACTAATGCCTCCTGTGCAATCGGAGATAATTCTCCTCTGAAATAATTATAACATATTCGGCTGCCTATGTCTACTATTTTTTGTGAATTATTTATGGATTATTCACATTATCCTAACATGCAGCAATTATTTCAGTCGATATGTCTATTGACAAAGTCTTCCTGTAATACTATAATTAAATTGAGTGATTATATCTCGGCGCATGACATCACAATATTGTGTCAGCGACCTAATGCTCAGAAATGAGCAAAAAACAATCGGAGGAAATATGGATATTATTATAGTAGGCTGCGGAAAAGTCGGCTGGGCATTGTCCGAAGTGCTGTGTGACGAACACAACATAACAGTCATCGACAAGAAAGAAGACCTGATAAATGCGGTCGTCAACGATCTTGACGTTATGGGCATCGCCGGAAACTGCCTCCAGACAAGTCTGCTGGAAGAAGCCAACGTAGCCAAGACAAATATTTTTATAGCAGTCACAGCATCTGATGAGATCAACGTCCTCTCCTGCCTCATTGCCAAGAAAATGGGCGCACGTCACTGCATCGCAAGAGTACGCAGCCCTGAATTTGACAAACAGCTCGTATTCATGCGTGAAGAGCTCGGCATCAGCATGATGGTCAACCCAGACTACAACGCCGCTAACGAGATAGCCAAGGTCCTGCGCTATCCGGAAGCGATAAACATCGAATCCTTCGCCAAGGGAAGAGTCGATCTCGCAGAGATACGAATCACCAGCGGCAGTATTCTCGATAATATCGCTCTCAGTCAGCTCTCGCGCCGTCTCAGGCTCGATGTGCTCATATGTGCTGTACAGCGCGGCGATGAACTAATAATCCCCAACGGAAACTATGTGCTGAAAGCCGGAGATAAGATCCACATGACAGCTTCTCACAGTGCCATGGTCAAGTTCTTCAGAAGCATCAGTGCTGCATACCGCGAAAAGCGTGTTAAATCCGCCGTACTCATCGGCGGAGGCCGCGTAGCCTATCACCTTGCACAGCAGCTCATCGAAATGGGCGTAAAGGTAAAGATAATCGAGATAGACGAAAAGCGCTGCCTTGAACTCAGCGAGAGACTCAACAAAGTCAACATCTCCTGTGCTGACGGCACTGACCACGATATTCTCGCAGAAGAGCGTGTCTACGATGCAGACGCAGTCGTAACGCTCACTAATATCGACGAGGAAAACATTCTTCTCTCACTTCTGGCAAAGAACAACGGCGTCGAGAAAGTCGTGACCAAGGTAAACAGAATGTCTCTGATACAGCTGTCAGATACACTCAACCTTGACAGTATCGTTTCACCGAAGTCCATAACCGTGAACCAGATACTCCAGTACGTCCGCGCAAAGCAGAATTCGCTGGGAAACAATGTCACCACACTCTACAGACTGGTGAACGACCGTCTCGAAGCTATAGAATTCGTTGTGCGCGACAAGAGCGATTACGTCGGAGTACCGCTCAAAAAACTCAAGATACGCAGCGGTATCCTGATAGCAAGTATAGTCCGCGGAAACGACCTCATAATCCCCAAGGGCGATGACTGTCTTATGGTCAATGACAGCGTTGTAGTAATTACCACCAGCAAGGGCTTCCATGACCTTAGCAACATATTCGATTGAGGAGAGTGGGAGTAAATAAATGAATTATAAAATGGTCTTTTACATGATGGGACAGATATGCAAGGTAGTAGGTGTATTCATGGCGCTGCCTATCATAGTCGGTTTCATCTACGGAGAAGAACATGTGGCTCTCTCATTCGGTCTGCCTATGCTCTCTCTGATATTCTTCGGCATACTGTTCACGATCCGCAAGCCGAAGGACAATTCCGTATTCTCAATGGAAGGCTTCGTAAGCGTAGCTGCTTCATGGATAGCTATATCTGTATTCGGCTCTCTCCCGTTCATTCTCTCAGGTGAGATAAACGACTTCCCCAGTGCTCTTTTCGAAACAGTATCAGGATTCACCACCACCGGAGCTACCATACTCGAAGACGTTGAAAAAATGTCGCGTTCGTGTCTGTTCTGGAGAGCCTTCACCCATTGGCTGGGCGGTATGGGAATACTGATGTTCGTACTTGCCATAATGTCCAGCAACGATTCCCGTACAATGCACATGATGCGTGCGGAATGTGCCGGTCCAAAAGTCGGACGACTTGTCTCGAAATCCCGGTTCACAGCGCGTATCCTCTACGGGATCTACATCACGCTCACCGTATCGGAAATGCTGCTGCTCATGCTGGGAGGCATGCCGCTGTTTGACAGCGTGATCCACGCATGTTCATCAGCCGGCACCGGCGGATTCTCAATCTACGGAGACAGCATAGGTCACTATGACAGCCTGTACATTGAAATGGTAATAGCCGGATTCATCCTGCTTTTCGGAGTGAATTTCAATCTGTACTACTATCTTCTTATAAAGAAGTTCTCACTCGCCTTCAAAAATGAGGAAGTCAGAGTATACTTCGGACTGGTCATCACAGCTACCGCAGTGATAACCGCAAATATCGTTCATCTCTACAGTTCTGTAGGCGGAGCACTCAGGCATTCGTTCTTCATGGTAGCGTCCACGATGACCTCGACCGGATTTGCTACCGCGGACATAACGCAGTGGCCCCAGTTCTCGCAGACTCTGCTGCTGCTCCTGATGTTCATCGGCTCATGTGCCGGTTCGACCGGAGGCGGTATGAAGATATCGCGTATAATGATACTCGCCAAGACCGGTATCAAGGAACTGAAGTATATCGTGAACCCGAGGACCGTCGCAACTGTCAAAATGGACGGCAAGCCTGTGGAAAGAGATGTGGTGAGAGGCGCATCTTCATACTTCATACTGTTTATGTCACTGCTGGCGATCTCACTGCTTCTCATATCAGTTGACGGATACTCTTTCGGCGAATCCGCATCTGCCGTAATAACCTGTATGAACAATATCGGATACGGACTTGGTGCATTCGGACCAGCCGGCAATTTCAGCGGTCTTTCAGGCTTTTCAAAAATAGTCCTCTGTTTTGATATGCTCCTCGGAAGACTTGAGATCTACCCCCTTATCATGCTGTTCGCATCCAAAAAACGTTACAAATGACCGTCTGCCATGTGATGGGATGTATGGCAGAGGCATTATATAAAGGAGGAAAAAACATGAAAAAGCCAATTTCCGCGCTCTTATCAGCACTTCTGAGCGCACTCACAGCTTTATCCTGCATCGCGTCGCCTGTTACCGCCGCCGACATATACAAAGGTCTCACTGAGACACCGTCGGTAAACGCGACCACTATGAAATGGGACATAACAGCCACTGATGCTGCTCCCGGATCAAACGTAACTCTTGACGTTGTCGTTACCGATCCTATAGCTCTCTCTAAAGTGAGCGGTGTAAGCATAACAGTAGCCTCCCCTATCACGATCACAGGAATGTCGAGCCACATCAACAGCTACAACGCCGATATCAACTACACTGTCAGCGGCAATACCGTGAGCTTCAACTTCAACAGTTCATCTCCGTCAGTTCCCGCAGGCGGCTCCACTCTCTTCTCAGTCTACTTCCAGGTCCCCGGCAACTGTCCCGAAGGCGCATACAAAGTCGACTGGATATCCAGAGACTGGTACGCAGAAACTCCCAGCGGCGGTACATACCGTCCTTCGCTTGACTACGGCGCTATCCGCGTAAAGGGCGGTGCTGTCTCAGGCTCAACTACCACAACTTTCACTACATCCAGAACTACAACTACTACAACTACCACATCAACTACAACCACCACTACTACAACAACGACAACTACTACATCCACCACCACAACGACTACTCCTCCGACTACGACCGCTGCTTACATCGAAAATGTTACTCCTTCAAG
This sequence comes from Ruminococcus flavefaciens, assembly GCA_002373775.1. Classification (GTDB taxonomy): domain Bacteria; phylum Bacillota; class Clostridia; order Oscillospirales; family Ruminococcaceae; genus Ruminococcus; species Ruminococcus flavefaciens_M. Next base: position 8,212 of record DFJW01000028.1, read on the forward strand.
CATTGAGCTTGAAGTCGGTCAGACTCAGCAGCTCAGCCTCACATGGAGTGATTCTTCGCTCAATTACTACAACAACGGCTTCAACATGAACGTCGAGCCAAGCTCTGGCAATACCTCTGTCGCAACTATCAACGACAGCGGAATGGTCTCAGCTGTATCTGCCGGAAACACATATATCAGCCTCTACTGTCCCAATGCACACAGGACCAGATATGTGCAGGTCAATGTAAAAGAAAAAACAACAACTACCACAACCACTACTACCACTACTACAACTACCACCACGACTGTGACAAGCACATCCACCACTACAGTTCCGATAGAACTATCCAGATTGGACGGTACAGTCGAGATCATCAGACAGCCTTACAAAACAGTTTACAATACAGGTGATACTCTCGATCTCACAGGCGGTGTTTACAAGGCAACAGGCATAATGTACATGAGCAACGGAGAAAACGCAACGGGCTCAAAGGAAATACCAATGACTGAAACTCTCGGTCAGTTCCCGGTCAGCTATAACAAACCCTTTGACGGCACAAGCATGGGAGCGCCTTTCAACTATGGCGTGGATACATCAGCAGTAAATATGAACCAACCCGGAACATATCCGATAAGCGTGGTAATTGCTGATATAAGATACCCTGACTATTCAGGTTTCGAGATCTACGATTCCAAAACATTCTATATCACTGTCAACAATGTGACAACATCCACCACTACCACCACCACTACCAACACCACAACCACAACTTCCACGACCACCACAACTACGACCACAAATCCGCCTGAAGCAGAACTGATAGTTTATACTCCCGAAGGCGAACTCAATACCGGCACTGTAGTAAATATCGACGCTCACAGCTCTGACGGACGCAATCTGGACTACGTCTGGTATCAGTCCTCAGACAACAACGTTGCAAGCGTAAGCTGGAACGGAACAGTCACACTGAAGAATACCGGTACGGCTGTCGTAACTGTACATGCTTCGATCGGCGGAAAGCAGATCGACAAGCAGATAATCTTCACTGTTGTAGATCCTAACGCTGATATAAAACTGGGAGACGTCAATTTCAACGGCAAAGTTGATGCAGTAGACGCTTCAAGAGTACTCAGTGAATACGCTGACCTTGCTTCAGGCATTCCCGGAAGCTTATCGGCTAAGGCAAATATCGCTGCTGACGTAAACAAGGACGGCGCAGTAAACGGCAAGGACGCATCTCTCATCCTCAGTTTCTACGCTTATCTTTCCACAGATCCTGACAATGTCATCACAGATATGGCGGAGTGGCTGAAAACGACCTGATACTCAGGAAATATCTGGACAAAATAACAAAATAATATAAAAAGTGCGGCTTATCGGAGCAGAACCTCTTGACAAGCCGCACTTTTTTGGTTATAATAATTAGGCGTGTAAAATACACGTATAATACTTTCAGAAAAGGAGGAAGAATATGCCTACATTTAACCAGCTCGTTCGTAAGGGAAGAAAGGATCTTGAGACTAAGTCTACTGCTCCTGCTCTTCAGAAGGGCTACAACGCAAAGAAGAAGACTCAGATCAACCAGA
>DFJW01000084.1 GCA_002373775.1 Ruminococcus flavefaciens
TCCTTGTATTCTTCGTACAGCTCTGCGATACGCTTTGTGCGGTACGCCTGCCACTCCTCGTCTTTTCCGTGATTGTCGATGCCCTCGACTACTGCAAAGATTATTTTTACTCCGCTTTCGAGGACTGCTTTTTCTACCTTGAAATCCATTTTTTACTCCATTTCTATTGCATTAATTACTGATTATTCTGACATATACTGCACTTTGAACTGATACCGCCAAATTTAGCAGTCCTTGTTTTCATGGTGAGCATATCGAAAATAAACATCTTATCTGTCAGAAGCTTTTCCCGAAAGGTGATGAATTTTATCGCTTCAAGTGCCTGGATACAGCCTATCATGCCTGCCGCTGCACCGATGATACCGTGGCTCTCACAGGTCTCACAGCCTGTGGGCGGTTCTTCAAAAATACATCTCAGGCAAGCTGTTTTGTGAGGAATGACTGTCATCACCTGTCCTTCAAAGCCGATCACACCACCGTAGCAGTAGGGCTTATCATATCGCACACACAGATCATTCACCATAAATTTTGTTTCGGCAGTATCCGTGCAGTCTATCACAAAATCATACCCGTCAAGCAGTTCGGCGGCATTATCTGTACCGAAACGCTCAGGGTACGCCGTCACTTGTATCTTGTCATTGATACCGACCAGCGTATTTTTCAGCGAGACCGCCTTATTCAAGCCTGTTTCACGATGAGCGACCTGCCTGTTCATGTTGGAAAGACTTACCTCGTCATGGTCGATAATGCCTATCCTGCCCACCCCTGCGGCGGCGAGGTACATTCCGCAGGGACAGCCGAGCCCCCCTGCACCTATGATAAGCACTGCCGTATTTTTCATCCTGAGCTGACCCGTAACACCGATCTGCGACAGTGTTATCTGCCTGTCGTAGCGTTCCCATTCGTCCGTGTCCAAAACGTGAAACTGTTTTTTCAGCCACGCTGTATACCCACCTTTCAGACTGTAAGCCCGAAAGCCGCATTTTCTGAACTGCTCGGCTGTTTCGACACTTTGAATGCCATACTGACAGTAGAATATCAGCTTGCAATCGCCATCCAACCTGATATCTTCATGGGTGAGGATAGCTCCCTCAATATGACCAAGCTGATAGGATACTTCGCTTCGCATATCTATCAGAATATAACTCCCTTTCGGCAGTTTCAAAAATTCTTCGAGCGTTATCTCGACTTCATCATTCATTTTTTCACCTCATGCTCTATGATCTCACGCAACGCCTTTGTCAAGGCTTCCATATCCTGCTTCGTTGTCAGATGACTAAGACTTATTCGCCACGAGGACAGTGCCCGCTTGTGCAACCTTGAAATCCATTTTTCACCTTTCACTTTACATATTACATTTATTTTACGATTAACCAGATCAGGTATCCTGTTCCTGCCTTAATGCACCTCACTTTCTATCTCGGTATCATAGCCGAGAGAGCGTATAAGAGCAACAGTATCATTGATACCTTGTCCCTTTTCGGTCAAATAACCCTGAGCGAAGATTGAATCAACGACTTTGAAAAGCATATCCTCACTTCCACTGAAATAGACCTCTCTGCCTGCTGCACAGCGTATGTCAGCACGGGGCAACATGAGCCTTGCAGTACAAAGAACTTTCAGACAATGTGCGGTCGAGAGCGGAGTGTGTTCTCCGTCGCCAAGCCGTGTTCCCTTGATCGGAAGCAAAAAGTTTATCGGAACGGATTCAGGGGAGATTTCCCTTATATCAAGCAACATATCTGCAATGTCCTCGTTACTCTCTCCCATGCCGATTATTCCGCCGCAGCAAAGTTCAAAGCCGATGCTTTTGAGCATACGCAGATTATTGATCCGCTGTTCATAGGTATGGGTAGAGCAGATCTGCGGATAGAAACGGAGGCTGCTGTTTAAGTTGTGATTTATTCTGTCAAGACCCGCTTCTTTGAGCATGATTGCCTGTTTTTCAGTAAGAAATCCTATTGAACAGCATATATGTGTTCCGTTTTCCTTCATTGTTTTTATACGCTCTGCAAGTTCCGCTATCTCATCGTCTGAAAAATGTATTCCACTTAGCCCGATACAATGCCTTGACAGAGAATGCTCCTTGACGAGAAGATCGTCTGCAAATAGCTGCTCGTCCGATATGCGGTCATATTTTTCAATATCAGCAGACGAACGGCAGGATTGCGCACAATAGGCACAGTCCTGTGAGCAGTTCCCACTCCTTACATTTGTCAGAAGCTGAATATGCACCTTGTTTCCCTTATACTTTTTTCGCAGAGCATGAGCGGATTCTATCAAAGCAGCAATGTCATAATCCGGGAGAGAGAGTAATTTCAATATTTCCTCTCTATTCAGAATGTGTTCCTCACAGTAATTATCAAGCAGTTTCCGTGCGTTCATATTATTTCGGTTCCTTTCTTTGCTCGACATATCAAAAACATTATTTCCGGTAGTAGCCATCGTTTCTTCTTGTCGTTATATACGGTCGCTTACATCGTGAAATCGCTGCAAGCGACAGGTCAAGCTCTGCTGTGATAAGCTGCTCTGAGCCGTTTGCCTTGAACAGTATATCACCGTCAGGTGACACTATTCATACTGTGGAAAAAAAGGTGAGAGTTGTATTTCCGGAAAGAATATCAGATCACATTCTTGTGCCTGTTTGATGAAAGATATAGCTTTTTCAAGGTTTTTGTCCATATCGTCATACAAAGTTATTTGCGCCATTGCGAGTTTCATAATATTTCACTCATTTCTTTTATTCTTCACGATTCTCATAGTCGTCAGGTCTTTCACGACCTCTCCTG
>DFJW01000048.1:0-18132 GCA_002373775.1 Ruminococcus flavefaciens
AGCCCGCTGAAACACGAATGGGTTCAGGTAAGGGTTCACCGGAATACTGGGTAGCAGTAGTTAAGCCCGGCAGAGTGCTCTTTGAGATCAAGGGCGTTGCTGAGGAGACTGCAAGAGAGGCTATGCGTCTCGCAATGCACAAGCTGCCTATCAAGTGTAAGTTCGTTACTAAAGCAGAGCAGGAGGTTGAGCAGTAATGAAGGCATCGGAAATCAGAGAAATGTCGGTTGACGAGCTCAACGAGAAGCTCAGCAGCCTGAAGGAAGAGCTCTTTGCTCTCCGTTTTCAGCTTGCTATCAACCAGCTTGACAACACAGCAAGACTCAAGGCTGTAAAGAAGGATATTGCCCGCATCAAGACAACTCTGCGTGAGGCAGAGCTCAGCGCTGAGCAGTAAGAAAGGGAGGATTTAGCATGTCTACTGAGAGAAACCTTAGAAAAACAAGAGTCGGTAAGGTTGTAAGCGATAAGATGGATAAGACCGTCGTAGTTGCTATCGTTGATAACGTTAAACACCCGCTTTATAAGAAGATCGTTAAGCGCACAGTTAAGTTCAAGGCTCATGACGAGAACAATGAGTGCAGGATCGGCGACCGCGTTGAGATCATGGAAACACGTCCGCTCTCCAAGGATAAGAGATGGCGCGTTACAAACATCATTGAAAAGGCTAAGTAATTTTGATAGAAGCTTTATGCTTGAAAGGAGGAACTCGCTGTGATACAGATGCAGACTTATCTTAAAGTCGCTGACAACACAGGAGCTAAGGAGCTTATGTGTATCAGAGTTCTGGGAGGTACACGCCGCAGATATGCAAATATCGGTGACGTTGTAGTTGCTTCAGTAAAGAAAGCAACACCCGGAGGCGTTGTAAAGAAGGGCGATGTTGTAAAGGCAGTTATCGTTCGTTCAGCAAAGGGTCTCAGAAGAGAGGATGGAACGTACATCCGTTTCGATGAGAACGCTGCTGTTATTATCAAGGAAGACAAGAACCCCAAGGGTACCCGTATTTTCGGACCTGTTGCTAAGGAGCTTCGTGAAAAGGAATACACAAAGATCCTCAGCCTTGCTCCCGAGGTTCTTTAATGGAGGTGTCATTCGATTATGAGTAAGGTACACGTAAAAACCGGTGACACTGTTATCCTTCTCACCGGAAAGTACGAGGATAAGTACACAAGCAAGGGCGACAGAAAGACTGGTAAAGTCGTTGAAGTAAGCCCCAAGGAAGGAAAGGTCATCGTTGAAGGCATCAACATGATCACAAAGCATGTAAAGCCCACCAGAGTAGGCGAGAAGGGCGGTCTCCTCAAGACAGAGGCTCCCGTATACGCTTCAAAGGTACAGCTTGTTTGCCCTAAGTGCGGCAAGGCTACAAGAGTCGGCCACGTTATCGAGGACGGCAAGAAGCTCCGCGTCTGCAAGAAGTGCGGCAAGTCTTTTGAATAATTATAAGGAGAAACGACAATGGCAAGATTAAAGGATTATTATGTTAGCGACGTTGCTCCCGCACTGATGAAGAAATTCGAATACAAGAGCGTAATGCAGATCCCAAAGCTCGACAAGGTAGTTATCAACGTCGGCGCAGGTGAGGCAAAGGACAACGCTAAGGTTATCGACGCTATTATGACAGACCTCGCTGCTATCACAGGTCAGAAGCCTGTAGTATGCCGCGCTAAGAAGTCCGTTGCGAACTTCAAGCTCCGTGAGGGCATGCCCATCGGCGTAAAGGTAACACTGAGAGCAGAGAAGATGTACGAATTCGTTGACAAGCTCTTCAATGTAGCTTTCCCCCGTGTTCGTGACTTCAGAGGCATCAGCGCCAATTCATTCGACGGCAAGGGCAACTACTCCACCGGTATCAAAGAGCAGCTCATCTTCCCTGAGATCGAGTACGACAAGATCGACAAGGTAAGAGGTATGGACATCAACTTCATCACAACTGCTCAGACCGATGAAGAGGCAAGAGAGCTTCTCTCACTCCTTGGCGCACCGTTCATCAAGTAATAGGGAGGAAATACAATGGCTAAGAAGGCAATGATCAATAAGCAGCAGAGAACTCCCAAGTATTCCACAAGAGCATATAACAGATGCAAGATTTGTGGCAGACCGCACGCATATCTCAGAAAGTTCGGCATCTGCCGTATCTGCTTCAGAGAGCTTGCTCACGACGGTCAGATCCCGGGTGTTAAGAAGGCAAGCTGGTAAAATACAAAAAGGAGGTCATTCGGCATGCAGATAACTGATACAATCGCGGATCTGCTCACAAGAATCCGCAACGCAAATACTGCAAAGCACGCCACAGTTGACGTTCCCGCTTCAAGAGTAAAGAAGGACATCACACAGATCCTCGTAGATGAGGGATATGTGAAGGGCTTCCAGCTTATCGAGGACGGCAAGCAGGGCGTTATCAGGATCACACTCAAGTACGGCGACAATAAGTCTCCCGTTATAACCGGACTCAGAAGAGTATCTAAGCCCGGTCTGCGTATCTATTCAAGCTGCGCAGATATGCCCAAGGTAAGAAAAGGCCTTGGCATCGCAATCGTTTCTACTTCAAAGGGCATCGTAACTGACAAGAAGGCAAGAGAGCTCAATGTCGGCGGCGAAGTTCTCGCATACATCTGGTAAGGAGGAAGCTGATATGTCAAGAATCGGTAAAATGCCCATCAGCGTTCCCGCAGGTGTAGAGGTAAAGAACGAGAACAACCTCATCACAGTAAAAGGACCTAAGGGCGAACTCAAGAGACAGTTCAGCACAGAGCTGGGCATCGAGATCGCAGAGGGCGTTATAAATGTAACAAGACCGAGCGATGACAAGCGTCACCGTTCACTTCACGGTCTTACAAGAACACTCATCAACAACATGGTCGAGGGTGTAACAAACGGTTATTCCAAGACTCTCGAGATCGAGGGTGTCGGCTACCGTGCTGCTAAGAGCGGAAACAAGGTAACACTTAACCTTGGTTTCTCACATCCTGTTGAACTCGTGGAAACAGATACTATAAAGATCGACGTTCCGCAGCCCAACAGACTCGTTATCAGCGGTATCGACAAGCAGGCTGTAGGTCAGTTTGCAGCTGAAGTTCGTGAGAAGCGTCCGCCTGAGCCGTATAAGGGCAAGGGCATCAGATATGCCGGCGAGCACATCATCCGCAAGGAAGGTAAGGCCGGTAAGGGCAAGAAGTAATTAGGAGGACCAGATTGCTATGATTAAGAAATTCGACAGCAATAAGGCAAGATTAAAGAGACATCGCAGAGTCCGCGCAAAGATCTCCGGAACTCCCGAGCGTCCGCGTCTGAATGTTTTCCGTTCTGCAAAGCACATCTATGCACAGCTCATTGATGACGTGAATGGTGTTACTCTTGCTTCTGCATCAAGCATGGACAAGAGCTTTGACGGCAACGGCGGCAACATCGACGGTGCACGCAAGGTCGGCGAGCTCATCGCAAAGAACGCTGCTGACAAGGGCATCAGCGAGGTTGTATTCGACAGAGGCGGCTACCTCTATCACGGAAGAGTACAGGCTCTGGCTGAAGGTGCCCGTGAAAACGGATTAAAGTTCTAAGAGGGAGGTTAAACAATGGCTAATATCGAAACACAGGCTCCTGAGCTCGTTGAGAAGGTTGTTGCTATCAACCGCGTATCAAAGACTGTTAAGGGCGGACGTGTAATGAAGTTTGCTGCACTCGTAGTAGTAGGCGACGGAAACGGCACAGTTGGCTTCGGTCTCGGAAAGTCCGGAGAAGTTCCGGATGCTATCCGCAAGGGCATCGAGGATGCTAAGAAGAACCTGACTAAGATCGCTCTCAAGGGAACAACAATCCCCCACGAGATCGTTGGCGAGTTCGGTGCTGGCAGAGTGCTCATGAAGCCCGCTGCTCCCGGTACTGGTGTTATCGCAGGCGGTCCTGTCCGTGCAGTTATCGAAGTTGCCGGCATCAAGGACATCAGAACAAAGTCTCTGCGTTCCAATAACCCCTGCAATGTAGTAAGAGCTACAATCAACGGTCTCAAGAACTGCACTTCTGCTAAGGAAGTTGCTGCTAAGAGAGGCAAGACAGTCAAGGAAATTTTAGGTTAAGGAGGCAGTAACAATGGCTAAGAATATTAAGCTCGTTAAGAGCCTCATCGGCAGAAAAAAGGACCAGATCGCTACTGCTCAGTCTCTGGGACTCAAGAAGATCGGCGACGTAACAACTCAGCCCGATAACGCACAGACTCAGGGTAAGATCAATAAGATATCACACCTCGTCGAGGTTACAGAAGCGTAAGCAAGGAGGTGCACTGCAATGAAAATTCATGAATTAACACCTGCAGCTGATTCAAATAAGGCTGTAAAGCGCATCGGCAGAGGCCACGGCTCAGGAAACGGCAAGACAGCCGGTAAGGGTCACAAGGGTCAGAATGCAAGAAGCGGCGGCGGCGTAAGGATCGGCTTCGAAGGCGGTCAGATGCCTCTCGCAAGAAGAATCCCCAAGAGAGGTTTCAACAATATCTTTGCTACAAAGTATGCAACGATCAATGTATCAGACCTCAACAAGTTCAAGGACGGCACTGTTGTTGACACAGAGCTTCTCGTGGCTTCCGGCCTCGTAAAGAAGACTCTCGACGGCATCAAAGTCCTCGGCAACGGTGAGCTCACTGCTGCTAATTTAACTGTAAAGGCTGCTAAATTCTCACAGAGCGCTATCGAAAAAATCGAAAAGGCTGGCGGGAAGGCAGAGGTGATGTAATGTGTTTCAGACCTTGAGAAAGGCGTGGGGAGTCCCCGAAATCCGCAAAAAGATTTTATACACATTACTCATGATTTTAATTTTCAGATTCGGAAGCGCTGTTACTGTTCCCTTCCTGGATTCAGACATTGTTAAGCAGTGGATGACCGAGAAGAGCAGCGGTACAGGAAACTTCCTGGATTATCTGAATACACTTACCGGTGGCGCACTTTCACAGGCTACCATATTCTCACTTTCAATAACCCCATTCATCAATGCATCGATCATAATGCAGCTGCTGACATATGCGCTGCCTCCCCTTGAACGTCTTCGCGACGAGGGAGAAGAAGGCAGGAAGAAGATCGACAAGATCACAGCTTTCGTATCAATGGTACTGGCATTCTTCATGTCCTACGCTTACTATGTAACACTCACCCGAATGAAGGATGAGAACGGCGTAAGCGCGGTCAGTTATACAAACGGCGGCTGGGAACAGTACTTCTCAGGAGCAGTTATCATTCTCTGCTTCGTAGCTGGTGCTTCACTGGTCGTTTGGATGGGCAACCGCATCAGCGATAAGGGTATAGGAAACGGTATATCCATTCTCCTCTTTGCCGGTATCGCAGCAAGATTCCCCAGAGACGTGCTCATGCTCGTTGAGCTTATAAAGCAGGATGCTGCAAAGTACCTCTTTGTTGCACTGGGATATGCGGTATTCATTATCTTCGAGATCGCTTTCATCGTTTACATGAACGAAGCAGAAAGACGTATCCCGATACAGTATGCAAAGCGTGTAGTAGGAAGAAAGCAGTACGGTGGTCAGAAGACACACATTCCGATCAAGGTCTGCATGAGCGGCGTTATGCCTATCATCTTCGCTATGTCATTCATGGCACTCCCGCAGACGATACAGCTCTTCAAGGAAGATCCCAAGGACGGAAGCTTCTACAGCAAGTTCTGTGAGTTCTTCTCCACAAGAAGCTGGTCATATGCGATAATCTACTTCGTGCTTATAATCCTTTTCAACTATTTCTACGTTTCGATCCAGTACAATCCCACAGAGATCGCCAACAACCTCCGCCAGTCAAACGGCGGTATACCCGGTATCAGACCTGGTAAGCCCACATCTGACTATATCCAGAGAGTACTCAGCAAGATCACACTTGTCGGTGCTTTCTTCCTCGGTATCATTGCTATCATCCCGATATTCATCTCGATGGCAGACAGGAACCTTCAGTCACTTTCAATGGGCGGTACAACGATCCTCATCGCAGTAAGCGTTGCACTGGAAACAACAAGAACACTTGAATCACATATGATGATGCGTCATCATAAGGGCTTCTTACAGTAAAGGAGGACAGTCATGAATCTTATATTTTTAGGCGCTCCCGGCGCAGGTAAAGGTACACAGGCTGAGGTAGTTTCCGAAGCACTGAACATTCCCCAGATCTCAACAGGTAATATACTTCGCGAGGCAGTCAAGAACGGCACTGAGTTCGGTCTCAAAGCCAAGGCTGCTATGGATGCCGGCGCTCTCGTTTCCGATGATATCGTGATCGGTATCCTTCAGGACAGGATCGCACAGGATGACTGCCAGAACGGCTTCATTCTCGACGGATTCCCGAGAACTGTTCCCCAGGCTGAGGCTCTTGACGCAATGAACATCCGTATAGACAAGGTAATAGAGATCGACGTTCCCGATGAGACTATCAAGCAGAGAGTTTCAGGCAGAAGAGTCTGCCAGGGATGCGGTGCTTCTTACCACGTTGAATACAAGCCTTCAAAGGTTGAGGGCATCTGCGACAAGTGCGGCGACAAGACTGTCATCCGCAAGGACGATCAGCCGGAAGTCGTACTCGACAGACTTGCGACTTATCACGAGAAGACAGCTCCTCTCAAGGACTACTACGAGAAGCAGGGCAAACTTGTTACAGTAGAGGGACAGGAAGAGGTCGCTGATACTTCAAAGCTCACGCTTGCTGCTGTAGGAGTAGATAAGTAATGAGCATAACCATTAAATCAAAGTCCGAGCTTGCCATAATGCGCGAAGCGGGTAGAATAACCCACGGCGCAATATGGTACGCCGGAGAAAGATTAAAGCCGGGCATGTCCACACTGGATATAGATAAGCTGGTCGGCGAATACTACGCAAGACACGGCTGCAAGTCCTGCTTTAAAGGTCTTTACGGATTCCCGGGGAACGCATGTATCTCATTGAACGATGAGATCATCCACGGCATCCCGAAGGCAAGCCGGAGGATAAAGGAAGGCGACATCGTCAGCATTGATACGGGAGCTGCTTATAAGGGCTTCAATGGCGACAGCTGCTGGACTTTTCCCGTCGGCAAGATTTCTGATGAAGCTAAGGCATTGCTTGAGGTCACTGAGAAAAGCCTTTTCGAGGGCATTGCTCAGGCTCAGGTCGGCGCAAGAGTCGGCGATATTTCTCATGCTGTTGAAGAGTATTGTGCTTCACGAGGCTACGGAATCGTAAGAAATTACTGCGGCCACGGAATAGGCAGAGAAGTCCATGAGTCACCCGAAGTACCGAACTGGGGACGTGCAGGTCACGGCCCGAGACTGGTAGCGGGGATGACGATATGCATCGAGCCGATGATAAACATCAAAGGCGACGATGTAAAGGTTATGAAGGACGGCTGGACCGTGGTTACCAAATCTGGTTCACTTTCAGCTCACTTCGAGCACATGATCGCAATAACTCCTGACGGTCCCGTCATTCTGACGCAGCCCTGACAGGGGGTATAATTGTGAGGCTCACCAAAGGCTCAGTCGTCAGAGCGTCAGCAGGAAGAGACAGCGGAGGGTTCTTCGTTGTAACGGAATGCGGTGAAGGATATTGTTTTATAGCGGACGGCAAGTCGAGGAAACTCGCCAGCCCGAAGCGAAAGAATCTAAAGCATATCTCTCTGACAGACAGTACGATAAGTATCAGCGATTTAACCGATAAGAAACTCAGGAAGCTTCTGCGGGAATACCGCGAGAGCTGCGAGTAAAGGAGGTCATTCCATGTCCAAGGAAGACGTGATCGAAGTCGAGGGCGTTGTTATTGACGCTCTTCCGAACGCAATGTTCAAGGTTCAGCTTGAGAACGGACACGAGGTCCTTTCACATGTCTCAGGCAAACTCAGAATGAATTATATCAGAATCGTGCCCGGTGACAAGGTAAAGCTTGAAATGTCACCCTACGACCTTTCAAAGGGCCGTATCACATGGCGCGTAAAATAAGTTATACACAGGGCTTAAAGCCCTACCCGCTAAAGGAGGTATTTTAAATGAAAGTAAGACCTTCAGTTAAACCTATTTGCGAGAAGTGCAAGATCATAAAGCGCAAGGGCAGAATCATGGTGATCTGCGAAAACCCTAAGCACAAGCAGCGTCAGGGTTAATCCACTTAATGCATTAATGGAGGTGCAATTATAATATGGCAAGAATAGCCGGTGTTGACCTTCCCAAGAATAAGAGAATCGAGATAGGACTCACTTATATCTACGGAATCGGTCGTCAGACTGCAACAGATATCCTCGCTAATACAGGCGTTGATCCTGACATCAGAGTCAAGGACCTCGCTGAGGAGGATGTAGCTAAGCTTCGTGACTATATCGACGCACATTACACAGTTGAGGGTGATCTCCGCCGTGAGGTAGCACTCAACATCAAGAGACTCGTTGAGATAGGCTGCTACAGAGGCGTTCGTCACAGAAAGGGCCTGCCCGTAAGAGGACAGAGAACCAAGACCAACGCAAGAACTCGTAAAGGTCCTGTAAAGACTATCGCTAACAAGAAGAAGTAAGGAGGTCATGAGCTTTGGCACAGCAGAAGGGTAAAAAAGTCACTACGATCAGAAGACGTAGAGAGCGTAAGAATATCGAGAGCGGCGCTGTTCATATCCAGTCCACTTTCAATAACACCATCGTTACTATCACTGATACACAGGGCAATGCGATCTCATGGGCAAGCGCAGGCGAGCTCGGCTTCAGAGGTTCAAAGAAGTCCACTCCTTTCGCAGCACAGACAGCTGCTGAGACAGCAGCAAAGGCTGCTATGGAGCACGGTCTCAAGAACGTAGAAGTATACGTTAAGGGACCTGGTGCAGGTCGTGAGGCTGCTATCAGAGCACTCCAGACCGTTGGCCTCGAGGTAAGAATGATCAAGGATGTAACTCCTATTCCCCACAATGGATGCCGTCCGCCTAAGAGACGCCGCGTCTGATCACAGAGGAGGTAATTGCAATGGCAGTACAGAAAGAACCTATTCTTAAAAAGTGCAGATACTTAGGTATCAGCCCTGCGGTTATGGGCGTTTCCAAGAAGGAGTCCATCCGCTTCAAGAATGCAAATAACAGAAAGAAGATCTCTGAGTACGGTCTCCAGCTGAAGGAAAAGCAGAAGCTGAAGTTCATCTATGGCGTACTTGAGAAGCAGTTCTATCACTACTTCGAGATCGCTGAGAAGATGGAAGGCAAGGCTGGTGATAACCTTATCACAGTTCTCGAATCCAGACTCGACAGCGTAGTTTACAGAATGGGCCTTGCTCTTACAAGAAGAGAAGCAAGACAGCTCGTTGTACACAGCCACTACACTGTAAATGGCAAGAAGGTAAATATCCCTTCCTATAGAGTAAAGGTTGGCGACGTTATCGCTCTCCGTGAGAAGGACAGAACTTCCGAGAAGTTCAAGACCACAGTTGAAGAGACAAAGGACAGGATCGTTCCTGTATGGCTCGATGCAAAGAAGGACGACTTCTCTGCAACAGTAACTCGCATGCCTTCAGCTGAGGACATTGACTACGAGGTAGCAACACACCTTATCGTCGAGCTGTACTCCAAGTAATCTTTTGGATCTGCTTGATCGCGCAGCAAACGAAAAATACATCAATTGCGAAATAGGAGGGTTTTTATGCTGGAAAAAATCAATAAGCCTGATATAGATATTGTCGAGCTTAAAAGTGACGGCAAATACGGCAAATTCGTTTTAGCACCGCTGGAGCGTGGATACGGTATAACACTTGGAAACAGCCTCAGACGTGTGCTGCTCTCCTCACTTCCGGGTGTGGCTGTTACCTCCGTAAAGCTTTCGGGCAAGGACGGTACGGTCCATCATGAATTGTCAACGATTCCGGGCGTAAAGGAAGACGTTACGGAAATTATCCTCAGTATCAAGGGACTTACAGCTAAGCTCTACGGAGAAGGTCCCAAGACAGTATATATAGAAGCAGAGGGCGAATGTGAGATCACTGCTGGTGATATCAAGACCGATTCAGAGGTCAACATCCTCGATCCCGGTATGCACATCGCAACACTGGGCAAGGACGCAAAGCTCTATATGGAGATAACTATTGACAGAGGCAGAGGATATGTTTCAGCCGAAAGGAACAAGAAGCAGATAAATTTGCCAGTCGATGTGATCGCCGTTGACAGCATCTATACCCCTGTTCTCAAGGTAAACTATACTGTAGAAGATACAAGACTTGGTCAGGTCACTGACTATGACAAGCTCACAATGGAGGTATGGACCGACGGTACTATCTCCGCAAAGGAAGCACTGTCACAGGCAGCGAACCTCCTGGGCGAGCATCTGAAGCTGTTCATCGACCTCTCAGAAGAGGCTGGACTTGCTGAAGTGCTTGTTGAGAAGGACGAGAAGGGTAAGGAAAAAATTCTCGAGATGACTATTGAGGATCTTGACTTGTCCGTGCGCTCATTCAACTGTCTCAAGCGCGCAGGAATCAATACCGTTGATGACTTGATAAATAAGTCTGAGGAAGAAATGATGAAGGTTAGAAACCTTGGAAAGAAATCCTTCGACGAAGTTAAGGAGAAGCTCCAGTCACTGGGCTTCGACCTCAGCTCAGAAGAGGAATAAACTACCCCTATAAATCGAAAAGGAGTGAATTACAATGCCGGGTACAAGAAAGCTGGGCAGAACAACTGACCATAGAAAGGCAATGCTCAGAGGCATGGTAACTTACCTTCTGGAGAACGGTCAGATAACAACTACCGTTACCAGAGCAAAGGAAGTTCGTGCAGTTGCCGAGAAAATGATAACCATCGGTAAGAATAATGATCTGCACTCCAAGCGTCAGGTTTACGCTTATGTAACAAAGGAGTCCGTAGCTAAGAAGCTTTTCGACGAAATTGCTCCTAACTACGCAGAGAGAAACGGCGGTTACACACAGATCGTAAAGATCGGTCCTCGCCGCGGTGATGCTGCTGAAATGGCAGTTATCAAGCTTGTCTGATCATCAATAAAAGAAGCCTCCCGTCAGCGGGAGGCTTTCTTGTGTATGCGTGAAATTTTAAAGAAAAGCCGCAGTTTTCCGGAGTTACCGGATACTGCGGCTTTGCGTTTATGAAGATCTGTCTCACTCGACTGAGATGATGTAGTAGTAGACAGGCTGACCGCCGTTTACGACCATGACTTCCAGCTTGTCGCCGAACTTGTTCTGGATGAACTGCTGGAGCTGCTCGGCGTTCTCTTCCGGCACATCAGCGCCGTGGATGAGAGTGACGTAATTTGCATCGCCCTTAGCCAGCTTCTTGACCAGCTTATAAGTAGCCTTGTTGATGTCCTTCTCGGTGAAGGAGAGCTTGCCGTTTTCGAGGGCGAGGATCTCGCCTTCCTTGATAGCATGACCTTCGAATTCAGAATCTCTTGCGGCAAAGGTAACGAGACCGGTCTGTACCTTCTCGAAAGCCTTTGTCATATTTATCCTGTTATCTGAAAGGCCGAGTGAATCATCAAAAGCAAGCATAGCTGCGATACCCTGCGGGATGGTTCTGGTCTGGAGCACGCAGACCTTTCTGTCTGTGAGCTTGACAGCCTGCTCGGCAGCCATGATGATGTTCTTGTTATTGGGGAGCACGAAAACTGTGCTTGCAGGTGTTTTGAGGATAGCGCGGAGGATATCGTCGGTAGAGGGATTCATGGTCTGACCGCCCTTTACGACTACATCAGCTCCCAGATCCTTGAACATAGCTTCAAGTCCGTGACCGGCAGCAACAGCCACAAAGCCGAACTGCTTCTCCGGCTCAGCAGGCGCAAGACCTTCTTCAGCAGCCTTTGCCTCTTTGACCTTGTTCTCGTGCTGTATCTTCATATTCTCTATCTTAGGACGGGGATCATTGATGAACCAGCCGAATTCCAGTCCCTTCTGGAGAGCATTTCCGGGGTTGTCGGTATGTACATGCACCTTTATTATCTTCTCGTCATCAACGACTACAACGCAGTCGCCGATAGTTTCAAGGTATGCACGGAGCATGAACACATCCGGGCAGCCCTCTTTCTTTTCCAGCATGAATTCGGTGCAGTAAGTGTAATTTATCTCATCATCGTACTCGCTTACAGCAGTGCGGAATGAATCAACTGTGGGTTCGCTTCCCTGTGCAGGCACTGTAGCTTCTGCGATAGCTCCGCCGTCGAACACATCAGTCATTGCGCGGAAGATGATGCAGAGTCCCTTGCCGCCGGCGTCAACAACTCCAGCCTTTTTGAGCTGGGGAAGCATCTCTGTAGTCTGGGCGAGCATATTCTCAGCCTCTTCACAGATGTCCTTCCAGAATGTGACTTCGTCGCTGGTCTGAGCAGCTGTTTCTCTTGCCTTGGCAGCAGCAGCCTTCACAACAGTGAGAATAGTACCTTCCACCGGCTTCATAACTGCCTTATACGCAGCCTCAACGCCGAGTTCGAGAGCATCGGCAAAGTTGTCACAGGAAGCTTCTGTGCAGCCTGCAAGTCCTTTGGAAAAGCCTCTGAATATAAGTGAAAGTATAACACCGGAGTTTCCTCTTGCACCTCTGAGGAATGCCGAAGCAGCAGTTGCAGCGACTTCTGAAACGGGTGCGGAATCGTCGAGCCTTTTGAGTTCGGCAACGGAATTTCCGATGGTCATGGACATATTAGTACCGGTATCACCGTCAGGTACGGGGTAGACGTTGAGTTCATCCACTTCGCGTTTTCTGTTGTTTATTGTTATTGCAGCGGAGATGACAGCGTCTCTCAGAATAGAACCGTTTATCACAGTAAAGCCTCCAATTCAGATAATGCGTACCGCTATGGTCACGCAGTCATATCGTCAACAAACACGTTGACCTTGTTCACCTTGACGCCGGCAGATTCCTCAACGGTAAAAGTTACCTTGTGGATGATGCTGCTGACAGCGGCAGGGATATTTGTACCGTAAGTGACCTTGATATGCAGGTCGATGATAAGACCGCCGTTTTTGTCAGTACGAAGTGCAACGCCTTTCTGCTTTTTGTAAGCCTTGCCGAACGTCATTGCAGAGGCGGCAGAATGGAAAGTGTTGATGCTGCATACATCAGCAACTCCGAAGCAGGCTGTTACTGCGTGTCTTACTATCTCAGTCAGATAGTTTTCAGATATCGTTATCTTTCCGATGTGATTTTCAAATCCGACCATTACGATCACTCCTTTTTGTCAAAAGATGTACAGCCATATTACTAATGACCGTATCAAGACAATTATATCATACAATACAGAAAATATCAAGTGCAGAAACGAAAAAAAACAGCATCCGCAGTTCCCGATTTTTGGTGTTTACATCTCATTTGATTTGTGGTATAATATCATCATGTGTTTCAATATATATTGCATACATATAATGCAGATAAGGAGCATGATGATGGAACGCGACAGTATCATAATCAGGACAAGTGTGATAGGTATAGTGTCAAATGTGCTGCTGGCATCTTTCAAGGCGGCAGTGGGACTTATAGCAGGCTCGATAGCTATAGTACTTGATGCCGTAAACAATCTCAGCGATGCACTTTCGTCCGTTATAACCATAATAGGCACTAAACTCGCCGGCAAGAAGCCGGATAAGGAACATCCCTACGGACACGGCAGAGTTGAATATATAACAGCTGTTGTGATCGCGGTCATCGTATTGTATGCCGGTCTGACCTCTCTCATAGAATCGGTGAAGAAGATAATTTCCCCGGAAACGCCGGATTATAGTCCGGCCTCACTTATAATAGTGGGAGCAGCCGTTGCAGTAAAGCTTATACTCGGCAGATATGTCCGCAGTACAGGCGAGAAAGTCAGCTCTGATTCTCTCGTAGCATCGGGTAAGGATGCTCTTATGGATGCGGTGATATCGGCTTCCACACTGGCTGCCGCTGTCATATTCCTCGCTGCCGGAGTAAGTCTTGAAGCGTGGCTCGGAGCGATGATCTCTATCGTTATTATCCGTGCCGGAATAGAAATGCTCAGGGAGAGCATCTCTGACATACTCGGCGAGCGTGCCGACGGAGAATTCACAAAGCAGATCAGGCAGACCGTTGCCTCATTCCCGGAAGTCAGCGGAGTATATGACCTGATACTACACAATTACGGTCCGGATATGATGATAGGCTCTGTCCATATCGAAGTACCGGATGTGATGACGGCGGACAGGATAGACGTGCTGGAACGCAGCATTTCGGCAAAGGTAATGGAAGAGCACGGCGTCATCCTTGCAGGTATAGGGATATATTCCGTCAACACGACCAATGACCGTGCAGCACAGATACACGAAGACATCCGCAGAACAGTCATGGCACATGAATTCGTGCTCCAGATGCACGGCTTCTATCTTGATGACGAAAAGAAAAACATCACTTTTGATATAATACTCGACTTTGCTGCACCTGACCGCGAAAAGCTCTATAATGAGATAAGGGACGAGATAGGCGGCAAGTATCCGGACTATAAGGTATCGGTGACACTGGATGTCGATGTGAGCGATTGAGGAGCAGAATAATGAAGAGACTTTTATTTATAGGAGACGTAGTCGGCAAGGCAGGATGCGATTTTCTTGCATCGAAGCTGAGGTCAGTCAAGCAGCTGTACGGCGTAGACATCACGGTGGTGAACGGTGAGAATTCAGCACAGGGCAATGGCGTCACACGAGCCTCCGTGGATATGATAGTTCAGGCAGGAGCCGATATCATAACGACCGGCAACCATGCTTTCCGCCGTAAGGAGGGCATGGAGGTGTATGAAGAGGACTATATCATCAGACCAGCAAATTATCCCGAGGGCGGATGCGTCGGAAAAGGCGTCTGCATATTTGATGCAGGTGCATATTCGATAGCTGTTGTCAATCTCATGGGCACCGTCTATATGGATGCGCTGGACAATCCGTTCACCAAGATAGACGAACTGCTTGAAGGTATCAATTGCCGCAATATATTTGTGGATTTCCACGCAGAAGCAACATCAGAAAAGAAGGCGATGGGTTTTTATCTGGACGGCAGAGTGACCGGAGTGTTCGGCACTCACACTCATGTCCAGACAGCTGATGAGTGTGTGCTCAGCGGAGGCACAGCGTACATAACCGATGCCGGCATGACAGGTCCGGAGGATTCGTGCCTTGGCGTTGAAAAGTCCGCTGTCATAAATATGATGCGCTTTCACATGCCGGCAAGGTTCAAAGAGGCTGAGGGAAGCTGTTTTATGTGCGGAGTGGTTGTGGATTTTGACGAAAAATGCGGCAAATCGCACAAAATTGAAAGAATAATTATAAGATAATCTACAAACTTTATCTGAAAGTATTGATTTTTCCTGAAATATCGTTTATACTATACTTGTACTATAGCCGCATGGCATTATACTACAAATTTTTCCAACAGGAGGTCATTACCATGGAGATCTTAAAAGTATCATCACATTCATCACCAAACTCTGTAGCAGGCGCTATTGCAGGCGTTATCCGTGAGCAGAAGGCTGTTGAAGTTCAGGCAGTCGGAGCAGGCGCAGCAAATCAGGCAATCAAGGCTATAGCTATTGCAAGAGGCTATCTTGCTCCTATCGGCATTGACCTTATCTGCATCCCTGCTTTCGCAAACATCCAGATCGACGGCGAAGAGAGGACAGCAATAAAGCTTATATGTGAGCAGAGATAAGATCAGATCTTATGAATGATCGGGCGGACTTGTGCCGCCCTTTTGTTTTGATATCATACAGCACGCAATTGGAGGAAATGATATGCCGGCAACATTGTTTACAGATATAGAATACCTGAAGGGCGTTGGCAAGGCACGCGGAGAGAAGTACCGCAAGCTCGGCATAACATCCCCCTATGAACTGATATACCATATACCGAGGGCGTATCTCGATTTCCGTGCGCATGTTCCTGTTTGTCAGGCTGCACACGGGGAGTATAACGTGCTGAAACTGACAGTGCTGCATAAGACTGCACCGCAGCGTATCAAAGGCGGACTTGTGATATGCAAGGCATCCGCCACAGACGGCATTGACGACATACTGATAGTGGTCTACAACAATGTCTACTATTATCAGGCTCTCAAAGAGGGGAGCACATATTATATGTACGGCAAGGTGACGGGCAATATGCTCCGCAGGGAGATAAGCTCGCCTGTGTATATAAGTGCGGATGAAAAGGTGCTCATTCAGCCGATATATCACCTGACGCAGGGGCTTTCCGCCAATATGGTGCGGACGAATATGCGTCAGGCACTGGACATAATGCGCAGTGAGCCTTTCGAGACCTTGCCGGAAGAGATACGCAGACGGTACGAACTGAAGCCGCTCATGTGGGCGCTGGAGAATATACATTTTCCCTCCAGTGATGCGGCGGCAGAAGAGGCGAGGACACGTCTCGCTTTCGATGAACTTCTGAAACTCCAGCTGGGAATGTCACTTATGAAATCCCGGAGCAGGCGCAGTACGGCGTATAAAATGGACAGCACGACCGATATCGGCGGCTTTTATGACAGCCTGCCCTTTGAACTCACAGATGACCAGAAAAAAGCTATAGGTGAGATAGAGAAGGATCTTTGCAGAGACGTGCCGATGAACAGGCTGCTGCAAGGAGATGTGGGAAGCGGAAAAACTGCTGTGGCAGCTGCCGCTTGCTATTTTGCGGCAAAAAACGGGATGCAGTCAGCTCTCATGGCACCGACCGAGATCCTTGCGTCACAGCATTTTGCCACGCTTTCCGGCTTCCTTGAAGGTCTCGGCGTAAAGGTCTGCCTGCTGACTGGTTCGCTTTCTGCCGGCAAAAAAGCGGACATGCGCCGCAGGATAGCTGCCGGTGAGATAGACGTGATAGTGGGAACACATGCCATAATTCAGAAGGATGTGGAATACCGGTCGCTGGGACTTGTCATCACCGACGAGCAGCACCGTTTCGGCGTGTCTCAGCGTGCAGCACTGGCGGAGAAGGGCGATTCGCCTCATAAACTGGTAATGTCCGCCACTCCGATACCGAGGACGCTGGCGCTGATAATCTACGGAGACCTTGACATCTCCGCGATCACTCAGCTCCCGAAAGGAAGGATGCCGGTGAAGACCTACGCGGTCACCGGAAAACTAAGGCATCGTGCCTTCGGTTTCGTCCGGGAGAGACTTGACGAGGGCAGGCAGGCGTATGTGGTGTGTCCCATGATCGAGGACAGCGAGAGCGACCTCTTTGCGGTGAAAAGCTATGCGGAGGAGGCTGCAAAGAACGATCTCAAAGGCTATGCCACGGCACTCCTGCACGGCAAGATGAACGCGGCTGAAAAGGAAAAGACCATGAAAAAATTCCGCGCAGGTGAGATACAGGTGCTGATATGCACTACTGTTGTCGAGGTTGGCGTGGATGTTCCGAATGCGGCTGTAATGGTGATCGAGAACGCGGAGAGATTTGGTTTGTCGCAGCTGCATCAGCTGCGCGGACGTGTAGGCAGAGGCGGATATGAAAGTTCCTGCATACTCATTACCGACAATACCTCCGAGGACTGCATAAAGCGCATGAAGATCATGTCATCCACCAACGACGGTTTCAGGATATCTGAGGAGGATCTGAAAATGCGCGGACCGGGAGACTTCTTCGGAAGCGCACAGCACGGACTACCGCCGCTGAAGATAGCTGACATCGCCTGCAACATGGAACTGATGAACAAGGCGCAGAACTGTGCGAGGGAAATACTCGCAGCCGATCCGGAACTGAACTGGCAGCAGCATCGCACACTGAAAATGGACGTGATGCGTCTCTTCAACAAGGATATTATCGGCTGAAATATTTTTTTACGGGAAAAGCGAAGCGGACCGCGGTGAAGAAAACGCCGCGATCCGCATAAAATAGCCTTATCCGGACTTTTTGAAAAAAATCTGAAATTTTTTTCAAAAAATGCTTGACAAACCGGATAAAGTATGATATAATTTATTTCGTCGTCAGGGACAAGACGACAAAGCGACAAAAGTTGTGGGGGTTTAGCTCAGCTGGGAGAGCATCTGCCTTACAAGCAGAGGGTCACAGGTTCGAGCCCTGTAGTCCCCACCAACACGGCCTCGTAGTTCAGTTGGTTAGAACGCCTGCCTGTCACGCAGGAGGTCGACAGTTCGAGTCTGTTCGGGGTCGCCATTAATGCTTCTGTAGCTCAGTCGGTAGAGCAGGGGA
>DFJW01000048.1:18232-20937 GCA_002373775.1 Ruminococcus flavefaciens
TTCGATTCCGACCGGAAGCACCATAAAGGGTGTGTGATCAACAGGAACGGACCACACGGGACGTTCTCTGTAGCACGGCTCTTTATAAAATGCGGATTTAGCTCATCTGGTAGAGCGCCACCTTGCCAAGGTGGAGGTAGCGAGTTCGAGCCTCGTAATCCGCTCCATAGTACTGGGGTAATAACCTTGGTATGATCGAATCCCGAAGCAGTAGTTTCGGGATTTTTTATTATATTCCTGAATATTTTGTGTATAGATGAACACGGAGACTGGACCGTGGGTTACAAGGGGTGGAACATGGAAAAGGAAATGCGCTATGCCGTTCTTATCGACGCGGATAACGTAGCGGCAAAATATACCAAGTACATTCTCGATGAGGTGTCGAACTACGGCATCGTGACTTATAAAAGAGTGTACGGCGACTGGACAAGGACTAACCTCGCCGGCTGGAAAAATATGGCTCTGGACAATGCTATAACGCCTGTCCAGCAGTACAGCTACACCACAGGAAAGAATGCGACTGACTCAGCAATGATAATAGATGCAATGGATATTCTCTATTCGAGGAACATCGACGGCTTCTGTATCGTGTCCAGTGACAGCGATTTTACGAGACTCGCTATCAGACTGAGGGAGTCGGGCATGCACGTCATCGGCATGGGCGAAAAGAAAACGCCTAAGCCTTTCAGTACAGCCTGCAACGCTTTCAAGTATCTTGAGATACTTGCGGAGGAAGAGATACAGACTGATGCTGCCGAAAAAGTGGAGATGAAGACGCTTGAATCTGCGATAATCCGAATCATATCCGAGAATGCGAATCTACAGGAAGAGATAAATATCGGTGAACTCGGCAGCCGTCTTCAGGGCAGATACCCGGATTTCGATGTCAGAAACTACGGTTATTCGAAGTTTTCACAGTTTCTCAAGGACTTTGACTGCCTCAGCTTCAGACAGGTGGGCAGCAGCATCCTTGTTTCCCAGAAGTCGGACAAAACGGATCTTGAACACATCGAAAGCGTGCTTGAATCTATCGTTGCGACCAACGGGGCGAAGGGATATAATCTTGGCGAGCTGAAAAAGCAGCTCTGTGCGAAGGTGCCTGATTTTGATGTAAAGACTTACGGGTATTCCAAATTCAGCAAACTGGTCGAGAATCTTCCGGGACTGAAAATAAGGAACAATACGGTGATGATCTCGAAGAAATAACAAGGAGGGGAAGCAGTGAAAAAACTGGCTGTGACGGTGCTGATGCTGTCCTGCGTTGCACTTCTGATAGTTGGCGGCATGTACATACATCAGTCCGGTGTGCTGAAAAAGTATCCGGATGCTGCTTACCTTACAGATGAAGAAGAGGCGGTACGCCCTGTCTACCGCGGACTCAGCCGTGATGAACAGGCAGTCTATGAAGCGGTGTATCGAGGCATACTTGCTCAGAAGGAGACTGTTTCACTTCCGTCGGAAGTGAGCGGAGAGGTATACTCGAAACTCTACTGCATAATAGAAAAACAGGAGAGCGAGCTGTTCTACGCGGATTCTACATACTATACAGCAGAAAAAGTGCGGGAGGCGCAGATAATCTACAGAGAGAACAAGGACAGGATATCTGAGAAGAAGGATGAACTTGAAACGGCGGAAAACAGAGCGTTGAAGGCTGTGAGAAAGGCTTCCGGAGACTATGAGACCGCACTGATGATCCATGACTATCTGATAGAAAACTGCGAATATGTGATCGGCGAAGATGAACTTTACGGTTCGACTGCATATGGCTGCCTTGTTGAAGGACGGGCGAACTGCGAAGGATATGCCAAAGCTTTCAACATGCTTGCCGGGGATCTGGGAATGGAATCGGTACTGGTGACCGGCATCACGGACAAGGGTGAAAATCACGCATGGAATCAGGTGAAGATAGACGGCGAGTGGTATAATCTGGATGTTACATGGGATGACAGTGACATAAAAGGGCATCCGAGAAGACTGTATTTTCTGTGCGATGACGATGAATTCAGTGAAACTCATGAAGCTGATGAAAAGTTTTTTGAACCATTCAGCTGCATCAGTACCGATGATAACTATTATATAAAGAACGGGTTATATATTGAGAATGTTGAAGACGCGGAAAAAGTCATAGGCAAGAAGATGAAGGCTGACGCTGAATATATAGAACTGAAATTTGCTGACGAGAGGACATATAAAGAGTTCAAAGACCTGTATCTGGGACAGCAGAAGATATTCGACCTCATGCTTGAATACAGCTGGCAGGTAGGTGCGTCGCAGGAGATCAGCCTGAGCGAATTCAACAGGGAACTATGTATAGAGATAGGGAAAAGTCATTGAAATGCAGCGGCTGTATGTCAGAAACAGCCGCTGTTTGACGTTTTAGACATAATTGTGTTGAAAATTTGCGCGAGTTTTGGGCGGTGAAAAGGTTGACAATTCCTGTAAACGGTGATATAATAATAAAGCTTTCTGATGAGGCAGGTCGTTCAGGATTCGACTTTGGGAAAAGTTTTTTGGAAATCTTGAAAAAGTACTTGACAAATCAAAATGAAAGTGATATAATATTAAAGCTGTCCCGAGAGGACAAGCGGTCACAACAAAAAAGTTTGAAAAACTTCAAAAAAGTACTTGACAAACTGATTTGAATGTGATATAATATTAAAGCTGTCTCACACGAGGCACAAACAGCAGCTTGAAAATTGAACAAT
>DFJW01000027.1 GCA_002373775.1 Ruminococcus flavefaciens
AGCCGACAAAGATCGTGTCGTAGTCTTCGAAATTGTCGGGATAAGCCTTGATCTCGGGGCGAGCCTTAGCGCGAAGCTCCTGCTTTGCCTCTTCGATGCAGGTCATGTAGCTCTCGGAATACGGCTTTACGGTGTCCACCTCAAAGAGATCACCGCCCACTGCGTTCTGAATGAACTCAGCAACCCTCTCGGTATTGCCCTTAGAAATGGTTTTGAGACCGCCGTTCCAGTAATTTTCGCCCTTGCGGGAATAGTAAACGATAAGAATGCTAGCCATAGTGATTACCTCCGTGCTTTATTTGGTAATTATAGTCTAACATACTTTTTAAGATAAATCAATCTGGATTTCGACTATTTAAGATAAGTTTTTCTTATCAAAAATAAAAAAACTCATAATGCGGCTCTTTTTTAATCTGAAAATATGAAGTATAAGCGTAAAGTAGTTCGTCACGGACTGCTGTGCACTTTTTTGTTTGCTCAGGAGGTGATGAGAAATGATAGAAGTAAAGGGGGATGTCACAATACTTGCTAACTTGCTGCCAGGATTGCTCAAGAGTGCACGTCTGCATGATAAACGTCCACGAAAGCGGGGATAGCAGCCTTGACATAACGCTTGAATTCAATGGTGACATAAAGACTCGAGCACGGTGTGATTTGAGATCCATGAATAGGTATAAAACAGCCGCAGAGAGACCTGCGGCTTAACTTTATTGGTGTGGTGGGACAGGACTTGAACCTGCAAGGATTGCTCAGTCAGAATTCTATTACTCCCACGACAAAAATTTATTTGCTTCCATTGTTGCATCAGTTAGCTGACAGTAGGTGTAGTAGTTTTCTTTGTAGTAATTGAATTTCCCGACAACGGTTATTTCAGTTCCGATCGTCGGGGAGTCATCAGGATATGAATAGTCCCCATCCAGAACGAATTCTATACCCTGTGAACAGCAAGCCGTGGCATCGCTGATAATAACTGCAAAGAACTCTCTGCCGTCAGGTTCCTGATAATAGGAAAACGGTCCTTTGGCTCTGACGGTCTTACCGATGTAATCTTCACCATTATTGACCATGTCATACACCTGTGCGTAAACCATGCTTGGGTTTAACTGAGTCAGATCTATATCGTACTCTCCGCTGCTGTCTGTCACACCGAGCTGATCTGACAGATACGGGGATGTTGATAACGAACTGCTTTCAGTTTGCTCCTGTTCCTTTATGATCGTATCTATCTTTTCACTATTGCCGCATCCCGTAAGAATTATGGCCGATGTAGCAGCAGCAATAATCATTTTCATTCTCAT
This sequence comes from Ruminococcus flavefaciens, assembly GCA_002373775.1. Lineage (GTDB taxonomy): Bacteria > Bacillota > Clostridia > Oscillospirales > Ruminococcaceae > Ruminococcus > Ruminococcus flavefaciens_M. The sequence continues at coordinate 1,299 of DFJW01000027.1, forward strand.
ATATTGCCTCCTGACATTTATATAATTGGTAATAGTAACTTCCGGCGGCTCACATTCATCAAGCACAGCCTTGTTTATCACATGGAGTGCGACACTATTATGCTCTCCTCATTCCTACAAAAACAGACAGCAGCGAAAACAGCAGAAATACCAACTGATCAGCCACAACGATAGTCGAGCCGACAGGTGTTGAGAACAGTATTGATGATATGATACCTGATGCCGCACAAACAACTGAAATGACCGCTGAGCATATTATTACACTGCGGAAGCTCTTGAAAAGTCTCATTGCTGCAAGCGCGTGGAATATGATAAGAGCTGAGATAAGAAGTGAGCCGACAAGATTCATCGCAAGTACGATGATAAGTGCAGTAACAACAGCGATAAGCAGATTATAGGCGCCCGCTTTCACGCCTGTTGCTCTTACAAAGTTTTCGTCAAAAGTTACGGAGAATATTTTATTATAAAAAAGTATATACGTCAGAATAACAACGATAGACATATATATGCACAGCTTTACATCTTCAGGCTTTAATGTCAGAATGGAGGTAGAGTCGAACAGCGTACTGCACACATCTCCTGAGATATTCGAGCCGGAGGGATAGCGATTCATAAGCAGATAACCGATCGCCAGTGCTCCCACTGAGATCATAGCAACCGCAGCGTCACCCTTGATCTTAGTATTCTGCCCGGTTCGCAGAAGCAGAATGGCACACAACCGAGTTACAGGATGAACTATGACCATATACATCATCGTCAGCAAACCACATATATCCTTTTGTGCGGATAAGCTCCGTCGGATACTCGTCCACCAGAGCCATGAATTTATCACGGTCAAATGGACGGACTTCCTCATACACAAAGGAAGTGATGCCGTATTCATCCATGCACGCTTCTTTGTCGGTAGGCTCGTTGGTGTTTAGCGCACGCTGAATGGAAGATGAAGCGAGAACACTGTGATAGTCAAACTCCTTGCCGTGAAGTATCTTGTCGGTATCCACTTCACTGTTTATGGCAGGGATTATCTCGGCTTCTGACTGAATGTCGCGGATAGCCTTTGTGACTTCTTTTGTCTGTTCGCTGCTGAGCAGGTCGGTCTTGTTGAGTATGATGAGATTGCAGAACTCTATCTGGTCAATGATAAGGTTGATTATGTCGCCTTCCTCTGTGTCGTTTTCCATTGAGATCTCACGCAGGAATTCATTATAGATACGGTCAGCGTCAACAACTGATACAACAGAACTGAGGTAAACATTGGTATCTGGATTGTCCTCGGTGTAGACAACGAAAGAAGCTGCTATATTGGAAGGCTCGCTTATGCCTGATGCTTCAACGAACACAGCTTCAATATCCGGAAGCTGAGAGATACGCTCAATCTCTGCGATAAACTCATCGCGGAGAGTACAGCAGATGCAGCCATTCTGAAGCTCTACCATTTCAACGGAAGCGATACGGTCACGGTTCTTGTTCAGGAGAGCAGCGTCAATATTCACACTGCCCATATCATTAACGATAAGCGCGATCTTACGCTGTTCCTGCTTTAAGAGATTTTGCATAAGAGTAGTCTTTCCCGAACCGAGATAGCCTGTTATGAGGATCACAGGGATTTTTTTATCTGCCATACCGCACCTCATTTCAGAACGCCTGCGAGAACGTCATAGTTCTTTTGCATGAGGGAGATATAGCTTGCACAGCCTGCAATATCGTCACTTGATACAGACTACAGCGAATTGAGTTCAGCGATATCTACGCTTTTCCCGGATGTGTTGATAATGGTATTCGCGATGTCTTTGCTTGAATTTTCAAGAGTAAAAATAGTGGTGCAGTCAAGTTCCTTTATCTTGTCTGAAAGGAATACAATAGTCTCAAAACTTGCCTCGGTTTCAGCAGAGCAGCCAATGAGAGCGGCAAAATAGTCAAGGCCGTAATCGTCAACAAAGTAACGGAAGGGGAATCTGTCACCGAATACAAGCGTCTTTACTGAAGAACCATCCACAAGTGTCTGGAAGCTGTTATCAAGTTCAGTGAGCTTATCAATATAGCTTTCAAGGTTAGCCTTGTAGTCAGCTGCGTTTGCAGGATCAATAGCCTCAATATTCTTCTCTATCACCGCACAGAGTATTTTAGCATTTTTCAGAGAGAGCCAAACATGCTCGTCGTATTCTTCTTCCTCTTCTTCGTCTTCGTGATCATGGTCATGATCGTGTTCTTCTTCATCTTCGCCCTGCATACCTTCCTTGAGTTCCTCGACCTTAGCGGAGTCACCAAGAACCTCCACAAGGTTGATGACCTTCATATCCTTGTTTGTGGCTTCTGCAAGGGCATCTTCCACCCATTCGTCGGACTCTCCGCCCACATATACGAAAAGGTCACAGGTGGAGATCTTCATTATATCATCAGCGGTAGGCTGATAGCTGTGAAGGTCAACGCCGTTGTCAAGCAGATAAGTAAGCTCAACATTTTCAGCGTGGTCACCGAGTATCTCCTTTACCCAGTCATACTCAGGGAAGATAGTGCAAACCACGCTGAAAGGCTCAGAGCTTGCAGTAGTAGCATTTTCAGACGGTGCAGCAGCATCAGTAATGCTGCTTAACGAACTTTCAGATAAGCTGTCAGAAGAACTGCTTGAACTTTCCGATGAACAACCTGTCATACCGATTGCAGCCATAGCAAATGATAATGCATAAATGCCGGTTTTTTTCTTAAACATAAAAATAGAACCTCCGAATTGAATAATTGAATCACATAAATCAAGGCGCACTTAAAAAAGGGCATACTGCTCCCCAAACGCCATTTTCCCATGTATCAAGAGTATACTTATCCCAGGGAGGAAATAACAGAACACACTTCTATGCAAACATGGGGGATGTGTCATTATTCAATTCAGAAACTCCACTTTAAGAGAAATAAGAGTTATATGTTCAGAGCGAGACTCTATGATAGTCCTGCAGATAGCCGCAACAGTGCAGAGCATGAGCGCAAGTGATAATGCTGCTGCAACTGCTGTTCGAGAGTATTCAATGTCTTGTGACACTCCGCAAGCTCCATGCAGACAGAGCAGTCCTCACCCGTACAATCATGATCTGCATGAACAATAATAAAGGCTGATGAGCAGAATATGACAAGGCTGAATATCACAAGCACTATCCATGATATTGCTCTGTTTCTGCCTTTTGACATATCTGCTCACCTCCCTTTACTTGCATGTATCCTGGAATTGATCATAATATGAAAACGATAATCATTTTCAGTTTTATATTATATTCACAAGTTAACTGTTTGTCAATAATTCACTTGCAAATTATACTTCTTGAACAAAATGATAATTGTTCTCATTTTTGTATTATAGTGTTATTGAGTGTTTTTATGTGATCGTAATTGAATCAGAAGAGGCGTATGTGTATCATCTCCCGATTCACAAATACTTATCGAAAACCTATTGAAAAATATGTTGAACCGTGATATAATAATCCAAACAAGGCAATTGAATGAAGCCTTAATTATTCTGTAAAGGAGTAGTATTTGTCATGAACAAGAATGATATGGAGATCGTAAATGGAATTTTGGTAAAATATACCGGCGATGATATAAAGGCAGTTATACCGGATACGGTAAAGATTATCGGTGAAAAGGCATTTGCTGACAGCCTTATTGAGGAGGTCATCCTTCCGGATTCCGTGACCGAGATCGGATACGGTGCATTCATGGGATGTTTGGATTTAGAAAAAATAACCCTGTCAAAATCACTTATAAAGATCGATCATAAAGCTTTTCAGGATTGCGAAAGCTTAAAGGAAATAGTATTTCCTGAAACATTGACCACAATCGGTGATAGTGCATTCACGAACTGCGGATTTGAAAAGGTTATAATTCCGGATTCAGTAGTAGAAATATCAGGTGATGCATTCGATTACTGTCAGAATTTAAAAGAAGTTTCATTATCGAAATCGTTAAAGTGCATTGCTAGTGGTGTTTTTGCAGGCTGTTCAAAACTAATATCTATAACTATTCCGGATTCAGTGACAAGTATTGGAGATTGTGCATTTGAAAACTGCACAAGCCTGACATCTGTGAAAATCCCGGACTCCGTTACAAGCATCGGTGAAAATGCTTTTGAAGGATGTGCAAGTTTAAAACAGGAGTGATACCCCATGTCCGATAAGTCGAGTAAAGGCTATATCACTGATGCAAAGCTTATGGTATTGTATGTCTTGTTGAAGTATTCCGATGCGAACCATACGCTTGAAAAGAACAGGCTGCTTGAACTGATAACATCTGAATTCGGTAAAAATCGCAGCATCAATGTCAGGACTCTTGACAGAAATCTTGAAACGATAAAAAAATTCCTTGATCATAAAAGTGACCTGTTCGGCAAATGTAAATACGATGTCATCAGCGCTAAAACTGGAAATGGAAATACCAAGACAAGTATCCGTATTGAGCATATATTCAGCGATCACGAGCTGAGATACCTTATTGATATGGTTAGCTCTTGCGAGTATATAGTCAAAAAGGAACGTGTTGAACTCATCAATAAGCTCCTGACGCTTTCATCGAAAAGCTTTCTCTCTGACTACAAGCCATACCTCTTGAACAAAATGTCAAAATCTAAGGTCATGGTCAATGAACTGATGAGAAATCTGAAAGTGATACATAAAGCTATCATCGAAAAAAAGCAGATACGCTTTGTTCGCCTGAGCCGTACACTTGATGGAAAACTTCTGAATGAAAAGGATGAAAATGGCAACGAGAAAACTTATATCGTAAATCCTTACAGAACAGTTTTTAATGATGGTTTCTATTATCTTGTATGCAGCAAAGCTTATGATAACAGAGAGCCTGACAGGATAAGCAATTACAGAATAGACCGAATGAGCGAGATAGAGATAATAGGAGATTCAGTTTACTTTCCTGAATCAAGAATTGCTGACGTTGCCATAAATGCAGATACGAAGAAATATATCAGCACTCACAGAATGATGTGGAGCGGGAAAACTGAAACTATCCTATTCAGATGTCCGGAGTGGGCGATAACTGAAATAGTCGATTTCTTTGGTGATGATTATCGAATATTGTCCCATGACAAAAAAGAGACAACTCTTACAGTCGCAGTAGAAAGCACATTTGATAATATGCTTATCTGGTCAAGACGTTTCTTTGATTTTGTTGAGGTCATTTCTCCGAGGCCGCTCAGGCAGAGATTGAAGGAAGATATTGCCAGAGCATATGAAAAATACAGTAAAGATGTTTAAGTCACTGCAATGCAAAGCAATTTTGCTTTTGTATGGCAGTGACTTTGCTTTGTAATACTAATATACGAAAATCTCTTATAAGTAGCTATATATCGCCAAATATCGGCTGCTTATTCAGCGGACAAATTTGTCATATAACGTGTGCTATAATAAAAGCACAAAAGAAACAGCGTACACCTTTCGTTCCAACAGGAGGCAGTGTATGGACTATGTAGAAAGAGAGCAATGGATAGAAGTTTGTCAGATGTTCTTTGATGCGTATGCCAAGTTTCAGATCGACGGTACAGAAGCACATTGGTACGAGTGCAACTACAGAAACATCGAGATCGCTTTTATTGACTGCGGTTACTTCGTTAAGGTACAGCTGTATTGTCCGGAGGTGCTCAGAAGTCTGAACGGTTATTATGGCAGGTCAGCAAAAAACACTGAGGAAATAATAAGAATGCTGTATTGGCTTGCATGGGAGGCAGAGAAAAGGAATTCTTACATTATTAAAACAGTAAATCCCGAAGAAGAGTATCAGCAGCTCAGAAGGATACTGACAGAGAAATACCGTCTGTGTTACGACGCTTATTGGGAGGACGATTACTGGAAAGAAACAGGTGAGGAAAGACTTATCATCATGCTATATGGCAGAGAGATAGAAGTTCACTTTTCTCCCAATATTATGTGGGATGTCAACGGATACATAGACGCTGATCTTTTCTGTTGCGAGACCGACAGACGTTGCTCGACCGTTGTGCATCAGGAAGAAGAGAAGCCGAAAGAGATCATCAGACTCCTTCAGGATATGGCTTCTGAACCGGAGATCTTAGAGTTCAGTACCGCCGATTCCGAATTGGAGCACGAGCTGATAAGAGATTATCTGGTCAGCAGCCGTACAAATGACGGTCTGCTGATTGAGCGTTTTCCGTTTGGCTGGTTTCACAGTTTGAACGGAGTAGTTATCAAAGAGCGAATTCTTGTACTTCACAACAGACAGATCAGATTAAAATTCGAGCCTCAGGAAGACACTTTACAGATCATTGTTGATTGCACGGAAACGGGAAAACAATTTACGATGGAACTTCCTAAACGCTGTCGGGAAGTCGAAGAGATTGGCGAAGAACTTGTCTGGAGGATACAAGAACTGGCATGGGAAACTGCATAAGTAACCATAGATAAGGAGGAATAACTATGGCTTGGGATAATCCGAGTGGAATCCTTTCTCCTAACGAGAGAGACAGGCTCAAAAGAGAGGCTGAGATATTCGCAGAGGCTCAGCGGAAAATGCTGAGGGAAGAGGAACAGCGTGCCTCAAAGCAGCGTGAAGCAGAAGAACGACGCAGAGCTGCTGAGCGTGATAGAGAGGAAAGGACACGCAGAGCAGAGGAAGAAAGAAGGTATAAAAATCAATTAGCTTCCGAAAGAAGAGCACAGTCAAAAGCAAGATTAGAAAGCTATAAAGCCTGGCTGCGTACACCAGAAGGAGATGCCTTTTTAGATCAGGAAAGATACAAAAGTCGTGCAGAAAAGGTCTGGAATGCTGAGTATGGTTCGGTAACATATCTTAGGAACAGATATGGTCATGCTTACTATGTTATTGCTGAGATAATACAGAATATCCTTGGCTGTACACCTGATGAGGCGGAAGAAAAAATAGCTGAGAATTATATAGAACCCAGATGGAAACAGTTCGAGCAGCCTGAGATCGAGAGGATCCTAAAAGAGAAACTTCTAAAGAAGTGATCCGGAAGAGATCATCAGGGAGATACAGCGTATGGCGTGGGAAACAGCATAACTGACACAGGACTTTTTTGTCCCGTTCAGTTTGCTATAATATAATCATAAGGTAAAAATAAAGAATTAAATTTCTAAGGAGGAAAGTATATGAGAGTAACATCATCACAGGCAGCAAAACTTCTTCGTCAGCTCAATGACGAACTGAGAGCATTACAGCTCAAGGAGTCAAATTCCAGCAGCTTTGTAGCCGCAATTCAGGAGGATGTCGAATCTGTACGCCCTGAGTACAATTTCAAGGAAATGCGTGATGCTCAGGCAGAGGTTGAGTGTAAGATCCGTAAAGTAAAACACGCAATAAACGTGTTCAACACAACAACAATTATCCCGGATTTTAATATTACGATCGACGAAATGCTGGTATATCTTCCGCAGCTTAATTCGGAATGTGCTACCCTCTCTAAAATGAGAGATGCAATGCCGAAAGTGCGTGTCAGCTCCGGTTATTCCGGCGGTGGCAATATTATCGACTATAAGTACGCAAATTACGATATCGAAGAAGTCGGCAGGTATTATACCAAGATATCAGAGACTCTCGCAAAAGCTCAGACAGCACTTGATCTGGTCAACAGCACTGTCGAATTTGAGATAGATATCTGATGTTCTTTCCGTTTACGGTTCTCACGCCTCCTTTTGAATATGACTATGTT
>DFJW01000049.1 GCA_002373775.1 Ruminococcus flavefaciens
ATCCCGATATTATCATCTGCACCGCACACGGCGGTCTGGATGAGGTGGCATATAAGTACCTCAAGGACGATTTCAAAAGCAACGATATTTGGCAGCATTTCAGAGCTGTCGAGAATGATAAGGTATACTATCTGGACAGCTCACTCTTTGGAATGAGTGCAACATTTGAATATACGGAAGCACTGAACATTCTCCAGCCAATCTTGTACGGGGAGGAATAAACTTGTTCAGTAAGACAAAAATAACGGCTGCATACCTTATCACAGCACTTTTGCTGCTTGTCCTGATGGATAATATTTTTGAGATCAGGGACTTGCATTTTGCATACGGTACGAATGAAGTCATCAAAGGGCTTTCGGTGAATATTCAGTCTGGCAAGGTCACAACACTGATTGGAGCGAACGGCTGTGGTAAATCAACACTATTTAACCTGATAACCAAAAGCCTGAAACCGAACAGCGGCAGTATTATGCTCGGCAGTGAAAATGTTGCGGATATGCGCCTGAAAGACTTTGCAAAAAAGGTCGCTATCGTACGTCAGTATAACACCGCTCCCGATGATATAACAGTGGAAAAACTGGTCGGCTACGGCAGAACTCCGCACCAGAGCTTCGGCATTTCCTCTGACGCTGAAAAGGACGAGGAGATCATACAGCGTTCAATGGAGATCACCAATGTCACAAAGCACAAGGACAAGCCTGTATCAAAGCTGTCCGACGTTCAGCGGCAGAGAGTATGGATTGCAATGGCACTGGCGCAGGATACAAAAACGCTGTTCCTTGACGAACCGACAACATATCTGGATATTCGCTATCAGCTACAGATTTTGAAACTGGTACGCACATTAAACGAGCAGTACGGAATGACGATCATCATGGTACTGCACGACATTAACCAATCATTATATTACAGCGACGAAATTATCGCCATGAAGGACGGAAAGCTCTGTGCGCAGGGAGAGCCGCAGAAGATCATCACATCAGAACTGATGAAGGAAGTCTACGGCGTAGACCTTCAGATCTCACAGCTTGACGGAAAACCGTTCATCATGCCGGTTGAAAAACAAATGCATCTATGATATAATAGTAGCAAAAATAGTGTCCGGAGTGATTCTATGTTTGATAAACGACTGACTGGGCTATGTCCCGAAAGCAAAAAATACATTGCGGGCAATATTATCCTGCAATGGCTGGAGCTTGCACTGAATACTGTTATGATAATCACAGTCGCAAAAACGATCAGCAAGCTGTATTACAAAGAATGGACGATGAGCGACCTGACTTTGCCGATCATCGTAATTCTGGCAACACTTGTCGTTCGCTTCTTTACAGCACAGGGAGCAACAAGAATGAGCTATCTTTCGTCCAAAACTGTCAAGCAGAAGCTCCGTGAGCTGATATACGACAAACTGCTCAAACTCGGCAGCAAGTACCGTGAACAGGTCACAACTGCGGAGCTTGTGCAGGAGTCTGTTGAGGGCGTTGACCAGTTGGAAAGCTATTTCGGACTTTACGTTCCGCAGTTTTTCTACGCTTTCATTGCTCCGATCACACTGTTCTTCCTGTTCGGTTTTGGCGGAAGCTGGGCAACTGCAACGGTACTTCTGGTCTGTGTACCGCTTATCCCCGGTGCGATCATGATGGTGCAGAAAATAGCCAAAAAGCTGCTCTCGAAATATTGGGGACAGTACGCACAGCTTGGCTCAACATTCCTCGAAAACTTGCAGGGCATGACCACGCTGAAAACCTATCAGGCAGACGAGTTCAAGAACGAGCAGATGAACGAGGAATCCGAGCATTTCCGATTCGTGACGATGAAAGTTCTCACCATGCAGCTCAACTCCATTATCATCATGGACTTCTTCGCATACGGCGGTGCGGCACTTGGTATCCTCATGGCAACCAGAGCCTTTGTCAAGGGCAATCTTGGACTGGCAAACTGCATCTTTATGATACTGCTCTCGGCTGAATTTTTCCTGCCTATGAGAAGACTCGGCAGTTATTTCCATGTTGCCATGAACGGAATGGCGGCAAGCGACAAGATATTCAAATTCCTGAAGCTGGACGAGCCTGCCGACCGTATCGGAATTATTGAAGAAATTGGCGAAATATCGCTGAATGATGTGCATTTTTCTTATGATGAGAGCCGTGAGATCCTCCACGGTATCAGCATGAAAATTCCCGAAAAATCCTTTGTTGGAATCGTTGGTGAATCCGGCTGCGGTAAATCAACCGTGGCTTCACTTCTCATGGAGAGAAATACGCCCACTTCCGGTACGCTTACTTTGAACGGCAGGGACATGAGCGAGATCGCAGAAGATGACCTGATGGAGAATTTCACCTATATCAGCCATGCACCTTACTTTTTCAAGGGTACGGTACGGGAAAACCTGCTTCTGGGCGTACCGTGCTTTGCGGCGGAGGACAGCGTTTTGTGGAAAGTTCTCGACCGCTGCAACCTCTCTGCGTTTCTGAAATCTGAAAACGGTCTGGACACCGTTCTGCTCGAAAATGCCGGAAATCTCTCAGGCGGTCAGAGGCAGAGACTTGCCCTTGCGAGGGCGATCCTGCACGATTCTCCCGTTTACATTTTCGACGAGGCAACGAGCAATATTGACGTTGAGAGCGAGGAAGTGATCCTCTCCGAAATTCGTAAACTTGCAAAAAACAAGACCATTATCATGATAAGCCACCGCCTTGCAAATGTGGCTGACGCAGACAATATTTACTGCCTTGAAAGCGGTAATATTGCTGAAAGCGGCACACATGAGGAACTGCTGAAAAAGGGCGGTACTTATGCAAAGCTATGGCGCACACAGGCAGAGCTTGAAAGCTACGGAAAGGAGGCAAGGGCATGAAAAAACGTTCAAAAGCAGGTACATTGCTGAAAATGCTCGGACTTGTAAAGCCGCTGACATGCTTCATGTGCCTTGCCGTCCTGACAGGAACACTCGGCTATCTTGCAGTGCAGTTTATCCCGATTTTAGGCGGCTTTGCGGTGCTTCACGGACTCGGACACGACACACCGATCAGTATTACAGCAATATGGGTATGCCTTGTGCTGTTTGCACTTCTCAGGGCAGTCCTCCGCTACACAGAACAGCGCACGAATCACTACATCGCCTTCACTCTCCTTGCAATTATCCGTGACAAGGTCTTTCAGGCACTACGCAAGCTGTGTCCTGCGAAGCTGG